>CAINMN010000072.1 GCA_903850735.1 uncultured Burkholderiales bacterium
CATTGATGGGCGGCTCCATGGCCAGGGCACAGAGCAATTGCAAGGCGTGGTTTTGCACCATGTCGCGCAGGGCGCCGGTCTGGTCGTAGAACGCGCCACGCTTTTCCACGCCCAATTCTTCGGCGATCAAAATCTGGATGTTGGCAATGGTCTCGCGGCGCCACAAGGGCTCGAACAAGGCGTTGCCAAAGCGCAGGGCAAACAGGTTTTGCACCGAGGGCTTGCCCAGGTAATGGTCGATGCGAAACACCTGACGCTCGCTGAAGCAGCGGCGCACCGCGGCATTGATGGCGCGGTGGCTGGGCAGATCGTGGCCCAGCGGCTTTTCCAGCACGATGCGGGTGCGCGCATCGTTCAGGCCGGCCGCGGCCAGTTGTTCGACCACCGGGATGAACAAGGCCGGCGCGGTGGCCACATAAAGCACCACGGTGCCGGCTTGGCGGGCCTGCAAACATTCGCGAAGGCCAACATAGTCTTCGGCCTTGGACAGGTCGGCGCGCACGTAATGCAACATTTGCGCGAAGCGCTCGAACTCTTGTGCCGCTTGCGGGCGCTTGTCGCCTTCGACCTGGTGAAAGCGTTCCTGGATCAGGGCGCGGTAGCGGGCATCGTCTAGCGTGTCGCGGCCCACGCCAATGATGCGCCCGCCCTCGGGCAAAGTGCCATGTCGGAAGGCTTGAAACAAGGCCGGCACCAGTTTGCGCCAGGCCAGGTCGCCAGTGCCGCCGAAGAGGACAAGGTCAAAGCTCATGATGTATCAATGTTACATATAATGACATTTATAAGTGTAACTTAGTTTCTTTGTGTTGTCCGTTACGCTGTTCGTGACAACACAGGGCACAGGATAATCAGGCCATGAACCAACTCGACGCTCTCAAACAATTCACCACCGTGGTGGCCGACACCGGCGACTTCAAGCAACTCGCGCAGTTTCAGCCGCAAGACGCCACCACCAACCCCTCGCTGATCCTCAAGGCGGTGCAAAAGCCCGAGTACCAGCCCCTGATGAAAGATGCTGTGGCGCGCTTTGGCCATCTGCCCATGGACGAAGTGATCGACCGCCTGCTGGTGCGTTTTGGCTGTGAAATTTTGTCGCTGATTCCCGGCCGGGTGTCCACTGAAGTGGATGCGCGCCTGAGCTTTGACACGGTGGCCACGGTGGCGCGTGCGCGGCGCATCATGGCGCTGTACCAAGCCGAGGGTGTGGCGCGCGAGCGGGTGCTGATCAAAATTGCTTCGACCTGGGAAGGCATTCAGGCGGCGGCCGAATTGGAGCGCGAGGGCATTCGCACCAACCTGACCTTGCTGTTTGCGTTCTGCCAGGCCGTGGCCTGCGGCCAGGCCAAGGTGCAACTGATTTCGCCGTTTGTCGGTCGCATTTACGACTGGTATAAAAAATCTGCCGGCGCGGCGTGGGATGAAGCGGCGCAGGCGGGCGCGAACGATCCGGGCGTGAAGTCGGTGCGCCAGATTTACCAGTACTACAAGAAGCACGGCATTGCCACCGAGGTGATGGGCGCGAGCTTTCGCAATGTGGGTCAGATCACGGCCTTGGCCGGGTGCGATTTGCTGACCATCAGCCCGGACTTGCTCGCCCAACTGGCCGCCACAGAAGTGCCGCTGACGCGTGCCCTGGATCCTGCCGCCGCACGCACGCTCGATTTGGCGCCGCTCAGCTATGACGAAGCGGGCTTCCGCTACGCCCTGAACGAGGACGCCATGGCCACCGAAAAACTGGCCGAGGGCATTCGCGCGTTCTGCGTCGATGCCGTCAAGCTCGAAGCCCTGATGAAGGCCTGAGCGCCAGCGCATGACAGACCTTCTTCGCCTGGACCAAGCACCTTCGTGGCCAGCGCTGCGCGCGCAAGCCAACGCCATGCGTGCGCTGGATGTGCGTGCCGCGCTGGTGCAGGACCCCACGCGGGTTGCAGCGTTCAGCCTGGCGGCGCCGCATGTGTATGCCGACTTGTCCAAGCACCACTGGACGCCTGCGCTGCAAGCGCAGTTGCAACAGCTGGCCGTGGAAACTGGCGTGCTCGCTCAGCGTGATGCCATGTTCGCGGGTGCCGTGGTCAATGGCACGGAGCAGCGTCAGGTGATGCACTGGCTGTTGCGGCAACCGTCCGCGCAAGGCCTGCCTTTTGAGCTGCATGCTTCACTGCGAGAGGTTCAGGCCACCTTGGACGCCATGCTGAAGTTTGCCGAGCAGGTGCGTGACGATGACGCCATCACCGATGTGGTTCACATTGGCATTGGCG
>CAINMN010000073.1 GCA_903850735.1 uncultured Burkholderiales bacterium
CTACAACCAGTGGATGAACAACATCCAGGACTGGTGCATCTCGCGCCAGCTGTGGTGGGGCCACCAGATCCCGGCCTGGTACGACGAAGACGGCCAAGTCTATGTGGCCCGCAACGAGGCCGAAGCACAAGCCATGGCGCCCGGCAAGACCCTGCGCCGCGACGAAGACGTGCTGGACACCTGGTACTCCTCGGCCCTGGTGCCCTTCTCGACCTTGGGCTGGCCCGAGAAAACCCAGGATTACGACCTCTACCTGCCGAGCACGGTGCTGGTCACGGGCTACGACATCATTTTCTTCTGGGTGGCCCGCATGATCATGATGACCACTCACTTCACGGGGCAGGTGCCGTTCAAGCACGTCTACATTCACGGTCTGGTGCGCGACGCCCAAGGCAAGAAAATGTCGAAGTCCGAGGGCAATGTGCTGGACCCGGTGGACCTGATCGATGGCATCGAGCTGGCACCCTTGCTGGACAAGCGCACCACCGGCCTACGCAAGCCCGAGACGGCGCCGCAAGTGCGCAAGAACACCCAAAAAGAATTTCCCGAAGGCATTCCAGCCTACGGTGCAGACGCGCTGCGTTTCACCTTCTCGGCCCTGGCCACCTTGGGGCGCAGCATCAACTTCGACAGCAAGCGCTGCGAGGGCTACCGCAACTTCTGCAACAAACTGTGGAACGCCACCCGCTTCGTGCTGATGAACTGCGAAGGCCAGGACTGCGGCCTGAAAGAGCACAGCAAGGCTGAATGCGCGGTGGGCGGGCCATTCCACGGCTACATGTCCTTCAGCCAGGCCGACCGCTGGATCAGCTCGGCCATTCAACGCGTGGAAGCCCAGGTGGCGCAAGGCTTTGCCGACTACCGCCTGGACACCGTGGCCAACGTGATCTACGACTTTGTATGGAACGAGTTCTGCGACTGGTACCTGGAAATTGCCAAGGTGCAAATTCAAAGCGGTGACGCCTCGCAGCAGCGCGCCACGCGGCGCACGCTGATTCGCACGCTGGAAACCATTTTGCGTTTGGCGCATCCGCTGATTCCCTTCATCACCGAAGAGCTTTGGCAAAAAGTGGCGCCGGTGGCCGGCCGTTATCCCGCGGACCCGTCCCAAGCCTCGGTCAGCGTGTCGGCTTACCCCGTGAGCCAACCCGAGCGCATCGACGCCCAAGCCGAAGCCCATGTGGCACGCCTGAAGTCGCTGGTCGATGCCTGCCGCAACTTGCGCGGTGAAATGAGCGTGTCACCTGCCACCCGCCTGCCTTTGCTGGCGCTGGCCAACAACGCGCAAGACGCCGACTTTTTGCGCAGCGCAGCGCCAGTACTGCAAGCCTTGGCCAAGCTCAACGATGTCAAGGTGTTCGAAGACGAGGCCGCCTGGAGCGCCGCCGCGCAAGCCGCGCCGGTGGCCGTCGTGGGCGAATTGCGGGTGTGCTTGTTCATCGAAGTGGACGTGGCTGCGGAAAAAATTCGCCTGGGCAAAGAAGTGGCCCGCCTGCAAGGCGAGATTCAAAAAGCCCACGGCAAGCTGAGCAACGAAGCCTTTGTGGCCAAGGCGCCGCCCGCGGTGATCGAACAGGAAAAGAAACGCGTGGCCGACTTTTCTGCCACGCTGAGCAAGGTGCAAGAGCAGCTGGCGCGACTTGGCGCTTGAGCGCACAGGTGAGAACATGAGCAACACATTGAAGCACGCAGTTTTTCCTGTGGCCGGCTTGGGCACGCGGTTCTTGCCGGCCACCAAGGCCCAGCCCAAGGAAATGCTGCCGGTGGTCGACAAGCCCCTGATTCAGTATGCGGTGGAAGAGGCCTATGAAGCCGGCATTCGCCACATGATTTTTGTCACGGGCCGCAGCAAGCGGGCCATCGAAGACCACTTTGACACCGCCTACGAGCTGGAAGCGGAATTGGAAGCCGCGGGCAAGCAGGCCCTGCTGGACCTGGTGCGCAGCGTGCAGCCCAGCGACATGCTGTGCTCTTATGTGCGCCAGCCGCGCGCCCTGGGATTGGGGCATGCGGTGCTGTGTGCCGAGCATTTGGTGGGCGCGTCGCCGTTCGCGGTGCTGCTGGCCGATGACCTGATGACCGGCCTGCCGGGGGGCCCCGGCGTGCTGCGCCAAATGGCCGATGTGTTCGCCCGCACGGGCGCCTCGGTGTTGGCAGTGCAAGAGGTCCCGCAAGACCAGGTGCACCGCTACGGCATCGTGGCCGGCACACCGCAGCCTGAGGGCTGGGTCAATGTGGAGAAGATGGTGGAGAAGCCCAAGGCGGCCGATGCGCCCTCACGCCTGGCGGTGGCCGGGCGCTATGTGCTGACGCCAGCGGTGTTTGATCGCATCCGTGCAGGCGGGCGCGGCGTGCAAGGGGAGATTCAGCTGACCGACGGCATCGCCGGCTTGCTGGCCAGCGAAAAAGTGCTGGCCTATCCCTACCAGGGCAAGCGCTACGACTGCGGCAGCAAGCTGGGCTTTTTGCAGGCCACCGTCGAGCTGGCCTTGCAGCACCCCGAAGTGGGCGCCGATTTCAAGGCTTATTTGGCCCAAGCAGGCCGTTGAATTTCAGCGCCGCTTGAGCACGTGGACAAACTCGTTGCCCACGGTTTCTTGCCCCACCAATTCATTGCCGGTCTGTTTGGCAAAGGCGGCGAAATCGCGCAGCGAGCCGGCATCGGTGGCCACCACTTTGAGCAGCTGGCCGCTTTGCATGGCAGTCAACGCCTTCTTGGCTTTCAAAATCGGCAGCGGGCAGTTCAGGCCGCGGGTGTCCAGTTCTTGGTCGATGTTCATGGTGCTCAGTCGATGTTCAGTCGTTCGCGCTCGGCCCACTCCATGAAGCGCGGTTCAATGCCCTGACGGCGTTGCCAGTCGGCCACGGCATAACCGGTGCCTGCAGGCCAGCAAATCACGTCTTCGGGCTTGTAAAGTTTGTATTCTGCCAGCTCAGGCGAGAGGCGCACCTCGCCATCGGCCACGGCATGGTAGGCAATGATGACCTGGTTCATGCGCTGGAAGTCATAGACGCCCACCAAGGAAAGGGCACTCACCTCCAGGTTCGTCTCTTCGGCGATCTCGCGGCGGATGCCGCCTTCGGGGGTCTCGCCCGCTTCCATGAAACCGGTGATCAAGGCAAAGCGCCGGCCCGACCAGGCGGCATTGCGGGCCAGCAAAATTTGACCACGGTACTGAACGATGCCGGCCAGCACCGGCGTGGGGTTGTTCCAATGGGTCCAGGCGCAGCCGGTGCAGCGCAGACGATCTTTGGGGCCGCCGTCTTCTGGCAGCGCCAGCCATTCCAGCGGCGTTGCACACTGTGGGCAAAAGCGAAAGTTGTTCATGCAGGAAACACTCCGGTGGAAAGGTAGCGATCGCCACGGTCACAAACGATGAACACAATGGTGGCGTTCTCCACTTGCTGGGAAATTTGTTGCGCCACCCAGCATGCACCGGCGGCGGAAATGCCCGCAAAAATCCCCTCTTCGCGGGCCAGGCGACGGCACATGTCTTCGGCATCATCCTGGCTGACGTAGACCAGCTCGTCCACATGGCGCGCGTCGTAAATTTTGGGCAAGTACTCTTGCGGCCATTTGCGAATGCCAGGGATGCGTGAGCCTTCGCTGGGCTGGGCGCCCACGATGCGCACCGCTGGGTTTTGCTCTTTCAAGTAGCGCGACACGCCGGTGATGGTGCCGGTGGTGCCCATGGCGCTGACAAAATGGGTGACCCGGCCGTGGGTGTCCTGCCAGATTTCAGGGCCGGTGGTTTCGTAGTGAATGCGCGGGTTGTCTTCGTTGGCGAATTGGTCCAGCACCAAGCCCTTGCCTTCACGCGCCATGCGCTCGGCCAGGTCGCGGGCGTACTCCATGCCACCGCTCTTGGGGGTGAGGATCAGCTCGGCACCAAAGGCCTTCATGGTCTGGGCGCGCTCGATGGACAAATCCTCGGGCATGATCAAGACCATGCGGTAGCCCTTGATGGCCGCGGCCATGGCCAGGGCAATGCCGGTGTTGCCCGAGGTGGCCTCGATCAGGGTGTCGCCTGGCCGAATGTCGCCGCGCTCTTGCGCACGCTGAATCATGGACAAGGCCGGCCGGTCTTTCACGGAGCCGGCAGGGTTGTTGCCCTCGAGCTTGCCCAAAATCACATTGCCACGGCGCGCGTTCTCCGCCGCACCGATGCGTTGCAAGGCAACCAGGGGGGTTTTTCCGATGGCCGATTCAATGGTTTGGTAATTCATACCCTAGACTGTGCCATAATTTGGGTCTTCACACTTTTGCCGAAGTGGCGAAATAGGTAGACGCAGCAGATTCAAAATCTGCCGGTGCAAAACACCGTGCCGGTTCGATTCCGGCCTTCGGCACCATTTCTGGCCTGCAGCGCCAGGGTGGTTTACGACCTCACACGCAGCAACAATTCACAGGTGATCAGCACCGGGCCCTGCCCGAGCAACAGATCGCCTTGGTAAATCACCGCCTCAGGGTCCACACAGGCCACGGGCAAGGCGCTGCACCGCCCCTGCGACACCTCGGCCCCGGGCAACAGCAGCATCTCGGAAATGGCTGCGCTCATGGCGGGCCCTTGGGCAAACACCGCGCCAATGAGGCTGCCCACGCCCATGATGCTGGCCTCCTGAATCGCCAAATTCGCGCACACCGCATTGATGGCCGAACGCACATCCTCATGCGGTTGCAGGGTCAACAGCAGGGCATTGGTTTGGTGCGGCGGGGTGGCATCGGCGTAGGGTCGCAGCAAAGAAAAATGGGTTTCCGCATCAAAACTCACGCGCAAGCCACCGCCAAAAAACACATGGATTTCCGCTTCCCAAGGCTGGTCAATGCAGGCCTCGGCGCACAGCACATGGCCCAAGCCTTGTGAGCCTTGCGCGGTCTCCCACAGGGCATGGCAATGGGAAAACCATTGCTCGTCTTTGCGGCCCAAGACCACGGTGCCATGCACAAAGCGGCAAGCGCCCATGAGATGGGTCTCGCTGTACCAGGCCACATGCTGCGCATCGGGCGAGTGGGCCGGCAGCACGTGCTGGCCCGAGCGCAATGCGAGGCCATCGATGTGCACAAAAGCGGTTTCACCCTGAAGGTCTTGCAACGCCGCGGTGAGGGCCGCCATCAGCATCGCGCCAGCTGGCAAGGTCACCTTGAAAGAGCGCACCTCGCCGCGCACAAATTGCTGGCGTTGCGCAGCGGGCGGGCCGGGGTGGCGAATTTTTTGTCGGCTGCCAGTGAGATCAGACAAGGTTGCGGCTCCCCATTCGGTGGCGGGACAGTCTCAGCGTTCACGCGCTGTGCTCTACCTTGGACTGTACCCTTCCCTCGGTTATGCTTTGATCCGAACAAACCCACCGGAGACACCATGCGCCCCATCGCACACCTTTGCCTGGCCTTGGGCCTGAGCCTTCTGAGCACGCTCGGCCACGCCCAGCCCTATCCGAACAAGCCGATCAAAGCCATCGTGCCCTTTGCCCCGGGCAGTGCCACCGACCAGATCGGGCGCGCTTTCGCGGCCAAGATGTCGGAAGTGCTGGAGCAGCAAATCATTGTGGAAAACAAGCCTGGCGTGAACGGCATGCTGGGCGCGGAAGCCGTGGCCAAAGCGGCCCCCGATGGCTACACCCTGCTGATTGGCACCAACCGCACCCCTGCGGCCTTGAACAGCCTGATGAAGAAATTGCCCTTCGACCAGGACACCGCGTTCACGCCCGTGGGCTACCTGGGCTCGGTGCCCCTGATCGTCGCGGTCAACAATGACTTCCCGGCCAAGACCCTGAAAGAACTGGTCGACCAGGCCAAAGCCAAGCCGAGCCAGATCACCTTTGCCAGCGCCAGCACCTCGCAGCTGGTGTCCACCGAAATGCTGGCCAGCATGGCCCAGGTGCAAATGACCAATGTGCCCTACAAGAGCGGCCCGGCGGCCATGACCGACCTGATTGGCGGGCAGGTGAACTTGTTCACCGCCGACTTTGCCGTGATGCTGCCCCAGGTCAAAGCCGGCAAAATTCGCGGCCTGGCCGTGACCTCCACCAAGCGCTCCAAGGCCATTCCTGAACTGCCCACGGTCAACGAAGCCCTGGGCTTGAAAGACTACGAGCTGATCGCCTACTTCGCCATCTTCGCGCCCGCCGGCACGCCGCCCGACATCGTGTTGAAACTCAACAAGGCCGTCAACATCGCGGCCAACCACAAAGACATCCTGGAGCGCTTTGCCGGCAACCTGGGCTTTGAAACCGATCCGGGCACGCCCGAGGCCCTGGGGCAGCGCACCAAGCTGGAAACCGCCAAATGGGCCAAGGCGATTCGCGACGCGAAGATCGAGCCGCAATAACAAGGCGCCGGGGTTTCGCGTGTGAGACATGCAGAACCCGGCAGCTCTGGGTAGGATCGCAGGTTTCCGTCATTGCTGGGATCGCCTGTGAGCACACTCTTTTCCTCGTTTCGTCTGGGCGCCCCCAAGGGGCCGCTGGACCTGGTCAACCGCATCGTGGTGGCCCCGATGTGCCAATACTCTGCCGATGAGGGCCGCGCCACCGACTGGCACCTGATGCACTGGGGCAATTTGCTCAACAGTGGCGCCGCCCTGTTCACCATTGAAGCCACGGCCGTGACGCCCGAGGGGCGCATCACCCCAGGCTGCCTGGGACTGTGGGACGATGCCACCGCCGCCGCCCTGGACAACCACTTGCAGCGCGCCCGCCACATTGCCCCGCCCACGCCAGTGTGCATTCAGCTGGCCCATGCCGGTCGCAAGGGCTCCAGCGCCGAGCCTTGGAATGGCGGCGGCTTGCTGCCCCAAGGCCAGCGCGGCTGGGCCATTGCTGGCCCCTCCGATGTGCCGCACCTGCCGCAAGAAACACCGCCCGAAGCCCTGGATGCCGCGGGCCTGGCACGCATCCGCGATGCCTTTGTCCAAGCGGCGGCGCGTTCCGAGGCCATGGGCATTGAAGCGGTGGAACTGCATGGTGCGCACGGCTATTTGCTGCACCAGTTTTTGTCGCCGGTGGCCAATGTGCGCACCGATGCTTACGGCGGCAGTTTTGAAAATCGCATCCGCTTTCCGCTGGAAGTGTTTGCGGCCGTGCGCAAGGCCTACAAGGGCACGCTGGGCATGCGGCTGTCGGCCACCGACTGGGTGCCCAACGGCTGGACACCGGAAGAAACGGCCGACCTGTCGCTGCGCCTGAAACAAGCCGGCGCCGACTTCATTCACATCTCTTCAGGCGGTGTGTCGGCGCAGCAAAAAATTCCTGTGGGGCCGAGTTACCAGGTGCCGTTTGCCCGCATGGTCAAACAAAAGAGCGGCTTGCCCACGATTGCCGTAGGCCTGATCACCGACCCCAACCAGGCCAACGACATCGTCTCTCATGGCGATGCCGACCTGGTGGGCATCGCCCGGAGCTTTTTGTACAAGCCGCGCTGGGCCTGGGAGGCTGCGGCCGCCTTGCAAGGCCAGGTGTCGGCCAGCCACCAGTACTGGCGTTGCATGCCGCGGGAAGCCCAAGGCATTTTTGGCAAAACCCATTTCGGTCAGCGCTGAGACGCGCGCCATTCAAAGGAGATCCCCCATGACATTCCCCCGTCGCTTCGCCCTCGCTTGGGTTCTGAGCGCCATCGGCTTGATGGCCCAAGCGCAAACCTATCCCACCCGCTCGGTGAGCCTGGTGGTTCCCAACCCCCCCGGCGGCTTGGTGGACACCTCGGCCCGCCTGGTGGCCGAGCCTTTGGGGCGCGCGCTGGGCCAATCGGTGGTGGTCGAGAACAAGCCCGGTGGCAGTGGCAACCTGGCCTACCAAACCGTGGCCCGCGCCAACAAGGACGGCTACACCGTGCTGGTGTCTTACTCGGGCTACCACGTGGCCAACCCCATCCTGATGGACAAACTGCCCTGGGAACTCAAAGACCTGACGCCCATCGGCCTGATCACCGTGGCCACCAATGTGATCGCGGTGCACCCCTCGGTGCCGGCCAACACGCTGAAGGAGTTCATTGCCTACGTCAAGCAGAACCCTGGCAAGCTGAATTACGCCTCGCAAGGCAACGGCTCGGTGTCGCACATCGGTACCGAAATTTTCAAACAGCAAACCGGCATCCAAATGACCCATGTGCCTTACAAAGGCTCGGGCCAGGCCATTCAGGACGTGCTGGCAGGTCAGGTGCAGGTGTTCATCACCACCCCGCCCTCGGTGATGGGCCATGTGCTCAATGGCAAGCTCAAGGCCTTGGCGGTGACGGGCAAGTCGCGCCATCCGCAACTGCCGCAGGTGCCCACCGTGGCCGAGGCGGGGTTGCCGCAGTTTGAGTTGGAGTCCTGGGTCGCCTTGTATGTGCCCGCAGGCACCCCGGCACCCGTGATCCAAAAATTGTCGCAAGACGTGAAAAAGAGCATGGAAGCGCCCGAGACCCGGCAACGTGCCGAGCAAGCCGGTGTGGAGCCACGCTACCTGGCGCCCGCCGACATGACCAAATTGCTCGACAAGGAAATCGCCAGCTGGACCCAGGCCATCAAGGCGGCGCAGATCAAGCTCGACTGAGCCCGGCCTGCAAACCCTCCACGACAGTGGGATAGAGGAGCTTCAGTCGAAGCTCCTTTTTCATGCGCTCGTTGCTCAGGCGGCGTGACTCGCTCATGAAGCTCAACAGCATCAGCGGCAAATGGTCTTCGGCTTCGCGCCGCGGCACCCGCGGCGGGCGCGGCAAGCCCATCATGTCGGCCGCCAGGTCGAAGTAGTCGCCCATGCGCAAGTCGGTGTCGTCGCTGACATGCACCGTGCGCTGCGGCTGTCCCCGCCACAAGGCCAGCAAACAAGCGCGCGCCAAATCTTCGGCATGGATGTGGTTGGTGAAGACATCGTCCTCTCGCTGCAACACCGGTGTGCGTTTTTCCAAACGGCCACGAGGCGTGCCCCCTTCACGGTCCCAGGCGTAAATGCCGGGAATGCGCAAAATGCTGGCGCGCAGGCTGCCCGCGCCGCCGCGTCCCAAGTGACGCACCCAGGCCTCGGCCTGCACACGGCGGATGGCGCGCTGGGTGAACGGGTTGACGGGACGGCTTTCGGTGACCCACGCCCCCTGGCAGTCGCCATAGACCCCACTGGTGGAGCCATAGACCAGCGACTGCGGCAAGCTGCGCCGGCGCAAGCTGCGCACCAAGGCCTGGGTGCGGGGCTCGGCCCAACCCTCGCCGGGAGGGGGCGCCAGATGCAGCACCCGCTGCGCCAGGCCCGCCAAGCGGCGCAAGCCGGCGGGCTCGTCCAGGTTGCCCACCAGAGGCCGCACGCCCAGGGCGCGCAATTCGTCGACCCGCGTGGCGTCAGAGGTCAGGGCCAGCACTTGCATGCGCGGCGCCAGGCGCCGCGCCACGCGCAGGCCGACATCGCCACAGCCAACGATCAAGACCCGTTGGCGACGGAAGCGCGCGGGCAAGGCGCCCAGAGGTGTTTGGTTTGAAGGCAAAATCAGGGGCAATCAGACAACAAGTCCCCAAGGATACCCAAAGATGCGTTTCAACATCACCGTGCAACCCAGTGGCCGCCAGTTTGAAGCCGCGGGCGATGAAACCGTGCTGGCCGCGGGCCTGCGCCAAGGCATTGGATTGCCTTATGGCTGCAAGGACGGCGCCTGCGGCTCTTGCAAGTGCAAAAAGATTTCTGGCAGCGTGACCCATGGCGAGCACCAAAGCAAAGCCTTGAGCGCCGACGAAGAAGCCAATGGCTATGTGCTGACCTGCTGTGCCACGGCCCACAGCGACCTGGTGCTGGAGTCGCGCCAAGTGGTGGATGTGGGCCAGTTCCCGGTGAAGAAAATGCCGGTGCGCGTGATCTCGCTGGAGAAAAAATCGCACGATGTGATGGTGGTGAAGCTGCAATTGCCTGCCAATGACACTTTCCAATTTCATGCTGGCCAGTACATCGACTTTTTGTTGCGCGATGGCTCACGCCGCAGCTATTCCATGGCGAACGCGCCGCACACCTTGGTCGCAGGCGTGCAGGCCGTGGAACTGCACATTCGCCACATGCCTGGTGGCAAGTTCACCGACCATGTGTTTGGCGCCATGAAAGAAAAAGAGATTCAGCGCGTGGAAGGCCCGCAAGGCAGTTTCTTCCTGCGGGAAGACAGCGACAAGCCCATGGTGCTGCTCGCCTCGGGCACGGGCTTTGCGCCCATCAAGGCCTTGATCGAGCACATGCAGCACAAGGGCATCACCCGCCCGGCCACGCTGTACTGGGGCGGTCGCCGCCCGGCCGATTTGTACCTGAACGACTGGGTGACCGATCAAGTCGCCCAGATGCCCAACCTGCGCTACGTGCCGGTCATCTCGGATGCCCTGCCGGAAGATGGTTGGCAAGGCCGAACCGGCTTTGTGCACCGCGCCGTGTTACAAGATTTTCCTGACCTGTCGGGCCATCAGGTGTATGCCTGCGGGGCGCCCATCGTGGTCGACTCGGCGCGCGCAGACTACACCGCGCAAGGCCATCTGCCAGAGGAAGAGTTTTTCGCGGACTCGTTCACCAGCGAAGCCGACAAAGCC
>CAINMN010000074.1 GCA_903850735.1 uncultured Burkholderiales bacterium
ACAAACTTTTGGTTCAGGGCCGACTTGTGCGAGGTGGAGTAATGGTGCGAGGTGACCACGCCCAGGGCCACATCGCCCATGCCGTTGAGGATGTCATCGTCGGTGACGTCACCCGTGCCAATCAGGCGAATGCCGGCCTTGTCGAGGCCGCGCTCGGCAAACTGTTTCATCAGCGCCGTGCCGGCCCCCGAGGGCACAAACACATAGAGCGCATCGGGCTTGATGTCACGCACCTTTTGCAGGAAGGGCGCGAAATCGGGGTTGCGCATGGGCACGCGCAAGGTCTCGACCACCTGACCGCCGTTGAAGGTGAAGCGGTCCTTGAAATACTTCTCAGCGTCAATGCCAGGGCCAAAGTCGGAGACCAGGCTGACCACGCGCTTGATGTTGTCCTTGGGTGCCCAGTCGCCCAGCGCCACGGCCGCTTGGGGCAAGGTGAAGCTGGTGCGAATGATGTAGGGCGAAGCCTGGGTGATGCTCGACGTGGCCGCCGCCATCACCACCAAGGGGGTTTTGGACTGGGTGGCAATGGGCGCAGTGGCCAAGGCCAGGGGCGTGAGGCCAAAGCCCGCCAAAACGTTGACTTTTTCATTCACCACCAGTTCCTGGGCCAGTCGCTTGGTGACGTCGGGAGCGGCGGTGTCGTCTTTCAGGATCAGTTCGACCTTTTTGCCGGCCACGGTGCTGCCGTTTTGGGCCATGTACAAGCGCACGGCAGCCTCAATTTGCTTGCCGGTGGAGGCAAAAGGGCCGGTCATGGGCAGAATCAGGCCGATCTTGAAGGTCTCCTGCGCTTGGGCAGCGCTGGTGAAAGCGGCAGCAGCCAGGGCGATGGCGCTGATGAATACTCTTTTTTGCATGTCACGTCTCCGTCAGAAAGTTCAACCTCGCTAGCTTACCGGACTTCCGGCAGGGTCTGCCTGGATTTATGATGGCCCCTTTGTCCTGAACCCAACTTTCCGGAGACCCCATGTCCCTGACCCGACTCCCCGCCCGCTTTGACCATGTTGGCAGCTTCCTGCGCCCCCAGTACCTGCTGGAAGCGCGCGCACAAAAAGCCAAGGGTGAAATTTCTGCCGAGCAACTGCGTGCTGTGGAAGACAAGGCCATCACGGAAATTGTTCGCTTCCAGGAAAGCGTGGGCCTGAAAAGCATCACCGATGGCGAGTTCCGCCGCACCTATTTCCACATCGACTTTCTGGAGCAGCTCGGTGGCGTGAAAACCGACATTCCGGTCACCATTCGCAAGCCCGATGGCAGCGAAGAGTTGGCCCCCCCGGTGATTCGCGTCATCGACAAAGTGCGCCATGCCAAAGACATTCAATTGGCCGACTTCAACTACCTGAAGAGCCAGGTCTCGGCCGGCCATACGCCCAAGGTCACCATCCCCTCGCCCACCATGCTGCACTTCCGTGGCGGCCGTGCGGGCATCAGCAAAGACGCTTACCCCGAGCTCGACCCCGCGTTTTACGATGATGTCGCCAAAGCCTACGGTGACGAGCTGCGCTCGCTGGCTGCAGCGGGTTGCACCTATGTGCAAATGGACGACACCAACCTGGCCTATTTGTGCGATGAAAAAATGCGCGAGGCCGCCCGCCAGCGTGGCGATGACCCCAACGAATTGCCCCACCGCTATGCGACCTTCATCAACAAAGTGGTGGCCCAAAAGCCGGCCGGCATGACGCTGGCCATGCACTTGTGCCGCGGCAACTTCAAGAGCACCCATGCCGGCGCCGGCAATTACGAGCCCGTGGCCGAGGCGCTGCTGTCGGAAATGAAAATCGACGCCTACTTCCTGGAGTACGACGACGACCGCAGCGGCGACTTCCGCCCCCTGCGCTTCCTGCCCAAAGACAAGATCGTGGTGCTCGGATTGGTGACCACCAAGTTCGGCGAAATGGAAAGCAAGGACAGCCTCAAGCGCCGCATTGAAGAGGCTGCCAAGTACGCGCCGCTCGAGCAATTGGCCCTGTCACCGCAATGCGGTTTTTCCAGCACGGTGCACGGCAACAACATCGCCGTGGAAGCCCAACGCAACAAGCTGCGCCTGGTCATCGAGACCGCGCAGGAAGTGTGGGGCGATCTGTAAACCATGAAAAAAAAGCCTGAGGAGCTGCGCAGTCACCGCTGGTATGGCGTGAAGGATTTGCGCTCGTTCGGCCACCGCTCACGCACCGCGCAAATGGGTTACCACCGCAGTGACTACGCGGGCAAGCCGGTGATCGCCATCATCAACACCTGGAGTGACATCAACCCCTGTCACAGCCACTTCAAGCAGCGCGTGGAAGAAGTCAAGCGTGGCATCTGGCAGGCTGGCGGCTTTCCGGTGGAGATGCCGGCCATCTCCTTGTCCGAGCCCTTCCAAAAGCCCACCACCATGCTTTACCGCAACCTGCTGGCAATGGAAACCGAGGAGCTGTTGCGCAGTTACCCGGCCGACGGTTGCGTGCTCATGGGCGGCTGCGACAAAACCACGCCGGCCCTGGTCATGGGGGCCTTGTCCATGAACCTGCCCACCATTTTCATGCCCGCCGGCCCCATGCTGCGCGGCGACTACAAAGGCGGGTTCTTGGGCAGCGGCAGCGACACCTGGAAATACTGGGCCGAGCTGCGCGCGGGCAACATCACCGAGCAAGACTGGCAAGAGGTGGAAGATGGCATTGCCCGCAGCCCCGGTCATTGCATGACCATGGGCACGGCCAGCACCATGACCAGCGCCGTCGAGGTGCTGGGCCTCACCTTGTCGGGCGCGGCATCCATCCCTGCGCCCGATTCACGCCATGCCCAAATGGCCACCCTGACCGGCAAGCGCATTGTTGAGATGGTGTGGGACGATGTGAAGCCGCTGGATTTTCTGACGCCCACCTCGTTTGACAATGCGGTCACCGCGGTGCTCGCCTTGGGCGGCTCCACCAATTCCATCGTGCACTTGATTGCCATGGCCAAGCGTGCCGGCTTCAACCTGACGATTGACCGCTTTGACGAATTGGCGCGCCGCACCCCGGTCATTGCCAACCTTCGCCCCAGTGGCAAGTTCCTGATGGAAGATTTCTTCTATGCCGGTGGCTTGCGCGGCCTGCTCACGCAATTGGGCAGTTTGCTGGACCTGAGCCAGCGCACCTGCGAATCGCGAACCCTGGGCGACAGCCTGGTGGGCGCCAAGGTCTACAACGACGATGTGATCCGCCCCTTGAGCAACTCCCTGGTCAGCAAGGACGGCCTGGCCGTGCTGCGCGGCAACCTGGCCCCGGATGGCGCCATCATCAAGCCCGCGGCCATGGAGCCGCACTTGCGAAAGCACACCGGCAAAGCGGTGGTGTTCAAAGACTACAACGACATGGCGGCCCGCATCGACCTGCCCGAGTTGGACATCGACGCCACCAGCGTGATCGTGCTGCAAAGCGCTGGCCCCCAAGGCGCGCCGGGCATGCCGGAATGGGGCCAATTGCCCATTCCGCAAAAATTGCTCAAGCAAGGCGTGCGCGACATGGTGCGTGTGAGCGATGCGCGCATGAGCGGCACCAGCTACGGCGCCTGCGTGTTGCACGTGGCACCCGAGTCGCATGTCGGTGGCCCCTTGGCCCTGGTGCAAGATGGCGACGAAATTTGCCTGGACATCGAGGCCCGCCGCATTGACCTGCTGATCTCTGAGACGGAAATGGCCCAGCGCCGCGCGGCCTGGCGAGCGCCCGAGCCCAAGTTCAAGCGCGGCTATGGCACGCTGTACCTCAAGCACATTCAGCAGGCCGACAAGGGCTGTGACTTCGATTTTCTAGAACCCGAACCCGTGGCCCCGAAAAACGGCGAGCCGGAGATCCACTGACATGAGCCTTCAATCTTTCAATGCCCGCACCGGCCAAGCCGTGGGTGCCGCCCTGCCCGAATCCAGCGCTGCCGACATTGACAGCGCCGTGCAAGCCGCGACGCAAGCCTTTGTCACCTGGTCCAGCAGCACCGGGGGCGAACGCGCCGCCTTGTTGCGCGCCCTGGCCAGTGGCCTGGAAGCGCAACGCGAGGTGCTCGTGCCCCTGGCCGATGAAGAAACCGCTTTGGGCCCGATTCGCCTGAACGGCGAATTGGACCGCACCGCATTTCAGCTGCGCCGCTTTGCAGACATCGCAGAACGCGGCCAGCCGTTTGCCTTCACCGACGACCCTGCCGTTGCAGGTGCGCCACCGGCCGGCCACCCGGCCCTGGTGCGCCAGCGCGTGCCGCTGGGTCCCGTGGCCATGTTCGCCGCCAGCAACTTTCCGTTCGCCTTCTCTGTGCTGGGCGGCGACAGTGCCTCGGCCCTCGCCGCTGGTTGCACCTTGGTGGTGAAAGCCCACCCCGGTCACCCACGTTTGTCACAACAGGTGTTCGGCATGATTCAAGCCGTGCTGCAAACCCAAGGGCTGCCCGCAGGCGTCATCACCCTGGTGCAAGGCGCCAGCATCGATGTGGGCGTCACCCTGATTCGCCACCCGCTGATTGCCGCAGGCGCTTTCACGGGCTCCACGCGCGGCGGCGCGGCACTGCAAGCCGAAGCCAATGCCCGGCCACGCGCGATTCCGTTTTATGGCGAACTCGGTTCGGTCAATCCCATCGTGGC
>CAINMN010000075.1 GCA_903850735.1 uncultured Burkholderiales bacterium
GCCAGCACGCTTGGCAAGTCGCCGCTTCTCAGGTTGCGCTTGGCGAGTTCAACACTGCCCAATATTGGCGAGCAAGACTTCACGTTTCAGTGGAAGCTCACCATGGGGATGGACAGCACCCGTGACCTCTATGAGCGCCAGGTGTTCATCGATGGGGGTTTGTCGGTTCGTGTGGGAGCAGCTGCTGGCGAGCGAGTCTTGCTTTATGCCAACCCCCAATCGAACAAAAAGGTCACCGCGATATCGGGGTCAGGGACCCCTTTTTCAGCCAATACCAGCTTCACCAACCAGGATGTGATTGGCCAAGTGTTTGTGGCCAATGGCGCAGCCTATCTGGATGTTGACCTGATGGGCTTGGTCAGCAAGCTCGACGCCAATGCCTCCTTGCTGTTCAGCAACTTGACAGGCTACACGCCCCAAACCTTGCTGCTGCCCACCACCTACAACCTGACATTGGGAGGCTTGCCATTGGCGTCGGCCACTGGCGAATTGCAAACCCTCTCTGTCGTGGTGCCCATCGAGCCTTATCCCAACCATGCTCCGAGCTTTGTTGGCTTGCCTGACAGCTTGGCCATGACCGAGGACACGCCCGCTGTTTTATCGGTCAATGCCGTCGACCCGGAAAACCAAAACCTGAGCTTGACTTTGTTGGGGGGCGGTGACGCCACAATGACCTGGAGCGTCAACGGCAACCAAATCACTTTGACGCCCGCCGCCCATTACAACAACGCGGCAGGCCTGTCATTGCAGGTCAAGGTGACAGATGTCTTCGGCGCCTACAACCTGCAAACAATCAAGGCGGTTGTAGCGCCCGTCGACGACCCCGCTGTGCTGACAGCGGATGCCGCTCGGGTACGCGAAGGCCGCAGCCTTGCCGGCAATGTCATAGCGAATGACGCCGATCTGGACTCTGTCTTGGCCGTGAAGTCTTTCTATTTCACAGGCGCCTCTTCGGTCAGCAGCGAAACCCTTTTCAATGCGGGCCAAACGGCCAGCCTGGCGGGCATCGGCGACTTCAGCATGAACGCCTTGGGCGACTTTCAGTGGGCAACCCAAACTGGCTTTTCGGGGGCTTTGCCGGTGGTGCATTACCAAACGCCTCAAGGGGAAGAAAGCACGCTCAGCGTCACCGCTGTGCCTTTGGCGCAAGCGGTCGGCCCCAGTCAGTTGACGGGGCAAGTCATGTTCTGGAACGCCCCAACCAGCGGCACCTTGGCCGGCAAGCACAGCTTTGTCGATGGCGTGCAATTGTCGGGGCTGGACGAACTTTCAACCCAGATACAGTCGGTCACCGATACCGCGGGGCGCTATACCCTTCCTGGCTTTCAGCCTTTGTCGGTGCTGCCTTTGACGGTCAACAAGCCTGCGTCCAGCGCTGGCGTCTTGGCCGCCGACGTCAAGTCGGCCATCACCCTCAGCGATGTGCTGGACGCCCTCAAAATCTACCTCAACAAATCCGTGACCACCACCTCGTCTTACAAGTACGTGGCGGCCGACCTCGATGCCAATGGCACGGTCAACCTCAGTGATGTCTTGGGTATTTTGAAAATCTACCTGGGCAAAACCAGCGCTGCCATGCCAGCTTGGGCCCTGTTGAACGCGCAGGCAGATGTTTCTGGCTTGGGCACGGGTGCTGGCAAAGCCCAGGTCACGACGGACCTGAGCCATACCTTTTCCGAAGCCAGCATCACAACAGACACCCAAAATTGGGTGGCGGTGCTCCGGGGCGATGTCAATGGCTCCTGGGCGTCATCCACGCCCAATATGGAAAATATCACCCATGAACAATTTTTACAGTTGGTGGGCGTCAGCACCTTAAGCGTTTAAACTTCTGGCAAATTTGTTAGTTTCATGAATTTGCCCACCACCCTTTTGAAAGCGCTCGCCCTTGCGGGCATCGCCGCTGGCGCAACTGCCGCTCCCCTGGACGCCTTGATGGAGGCCATGCCTTCACAACGCTATGGCGAGGGGTTCATCGAGTTCGGCCCCGATGCCATGAACAGCACCCTGGACGTTTTCAAAGTCCGCAGCCAAATGGGCATCACGGACAACACGGGCAATTACCAAGGCTTCACCCTGCGCGCCGGCCGTGCGTTTGGCAGCGGGGGCTGGTTGGATGGCGCGTACATGCGGCGCAACATCACGGTGGGCGCTGACCAGTACCCGGTGACTTCTTGGAGATTGGGCGCGCAACAGGTTCTGCGCGAAAACGCCGCGGCAGGCTCTGCGTTGGCGCTGCGTGGCAGCGTTTGGGGCAACCATTCCGCCAATGTGACCAAGTCCAATTTTTCACTGGACGTTTACAACACCAGCATCTATGTGGACCGCGTGTCGGCCATCAAGCCCAAGGACCAGCACTACCAAGTAGACTTGGTGAACTCTTGGTATGGCAGCCAATGGTCTGGCTCTGTGTTTGCCGGTTTTGGCACCGGACGTGTCACCATTCCGGGGGTGGAGGCTGACTTTGCGGGTGGCACATACGCCTACCCCAGCGATACCGTCAACGCCTTTACCGCCATCAGCGGCGTCTCAGAGCACCTGGGGACCCTGAACTACAGATTGAAGACACAACAGCTGGGCCTGAATGCCAGTTACATGTCGGGCGCCTGGATGTACCGCGCCGGCTACGTCATGGCCAACATGCGCCGTCCCGCGGTGGACAGCGCGGTGCAAAGCTTGGGCAACACGCCTTACCAGCGCAACCAGACCCTGATCGGCGAGGTCGCCTACAAGTTCACGCAAACAACGCATGCCTACACCCGCGTGCAAGTGATGCAGCGACAGTTTTTGAGTGAAATCCCGTTTTTGTACAACAGCATCACTTCGCCCATCTTTGGGGTGAAGTACGGGGTGGTGTCGGCGGGCTTGGGGTTCAGCTTTTAAATCAAGACCCCGCACGGGCTTGCCGTGTGACAGTGGCTTGCTTGCCGCTCAAGGTGTCAGGCGCGAGGCTGTCGCCGCCTTCTCTGGCGCGTGGTACGGGAAGTCCAAAGCTTGGAGGCACAGGCTGGCCACCAAGGCATGGCGAGTCTTGGCGTCTTTGGGCAAAGCGGTCATGGCGTTCAATACATAGTTGTAGTTGATGCTGACCAGAAGCTGCGCGGCAGCAAAGGGCCCGGGGTTCGAATCAGGGTAGCCAAATCGGCGTTGGATCAGCTTCATCAACTCGATGAGCTCGACAAAGATTTTCTTGGTGCGGGGGTCCACTTGCAGGTCCACCATGAAAAACTCGTGCATGGCGCGATTGGCCGCAAAATCCACCTCCTGGATCTGCTCAAGCCGTTGGCTCATTTCCTGAAGCAAGGCGTGCCGATCGTTCGCGGTGGGAACTTTTTCACTCACTTCCAGCATGATTTTGCTGGCTTTGATGCAATAACGCTCGTAAATCAGGAGCAGGGCTTGCTTCTTGGAGCCAAAGCGCGCCAAGAATGCGCCGCGATGCAGGCCTGAAGCCAGGGCGATTTCATCAATCGTGATTTGGTGAAAGGACTTCTGCGACAAAAGCTGGACGAAAGCATCCAAGAAGCGCTGCTCTGTCATCAGGGCGCGGGTCTGGTGGGGCCTTTTGTAGCTCACTTAAATTCTCCAAAACTAACTATTGGTCTTTTTTTCCTGAAGTATAGTTTTCAGGCTTTATTCTGAAGAAATTTTTGATTTCGCATATTTTTTAAAACATCGTAAATTTAATCCTTTAATTTTAAATGAAATCGAATTTTGTAATTTTGATATCACTTTTGATATCGTGGGGCGCCCATGCCCAAGGCTTGTACGAGTCCATTGAGCAAGCGCTTGATTCGAACCCTCAAATTCGGCTGGCGCTTGCCAAAGTGATGGAAGCAGAGTTGGCTCAAAAGTCAGCCGGGCAACAGTACATGCCGACGGCCTCTGTGCGGTTTGAGGGGGTCGAGCGATCTTCGTCAGACGCGGTTTATGCAGGTGACAAATCCCAAAAGACCCTTTCATTGCAGCAGCCCCTGTACACGTTCGGCAAGATCACCGCCATCAATGAGCGGTCTGCGCAAGAGCTTCAATTCACCAAGGACGCGCTGAATGAGTCCAGGCTTCAACTGTCTTACCAGGTGATCCAGGCTTGGGGAGAGCTGTACGCTGCGGCCCTCCGGCAGGATATCTTGGGCAAAAGCAGGCAAGAGCATGTGCGACTGAGCGAGCAAGTTGGCCGCCGGGTCGAGGAGGGCGTGGCTGCGCAAGCCGAGCTGGTCTTGACGGTGGGGCGCATTCGACAGGTCGAGGCGCAACTCGCCAATGAAAAGTTGCGGATGCTGACGGCGCAATCCAGGCTCGAGTTGCTGACCAATCGCAAATACAAGCTGTTGGCCCCCAAAATCGAAGCGCAAAATGCCGTTCATTTGAGCCACTTGGACAGCGAGTCGCTGGTGACCGAGCATCCAACGCTTCAAAAATTAAGCCGCCGCATCGCATCGGTCAGCCAAGAGGCGCGCCAAAAAAATGCAGAGATGTACCCCGAGGTGTACGTCCGATTTGACCGCCAATACGGCAATTACACCCTGAGAAACACCGACCCGAGCAATCGCGTTTTCATTGGCATGAGCACCAACCTCGGGCCAGGCGTGTCGAGCTACTACACGGCAGTGTCTGCCGCGAAAAAATTGGACCAAGTGCATGCCGAGCGTGACATTGAAACCAACAACATTCGCGAAGCCGTCCGCAAGGACCTGTTGGTCGTCCTGGAGTCCCCGTCAAGAATCAACGCGCTGACAGACAGCTACCAAGCCAGCGTCAGCACCTTTGACTCCTTTGAGCGCCAATTCAGCTCGGGCAAAAAGTCTTGGCTGGAAGTGATGAATGCCGTACGCGAAAAAGTGCAATCGGAGGTGGAGTTGCTGGACGCGCAGATCAACCTCGCTTTGGCTGAGGCCAAGCTGCGCACGCTTCAGAAAATTGAAAGCACAGGCCGCTGATGGGCGTTCCCTTTTTGGACAGGGCGCTGGCTCGCATGGCGGCCTTGCATGGGTGCGCCATCGACATGCCCTTGGTGGTCGAGGTTGCAGCCCGCAGCGAGACGGTCAGCGATGCGATTGAGCAGCTGAACCAGCGCATCAGCAACCTGCGCTTTGAGGCGCGCCGCCAAAACGAGGAGGGCGCGCAAGACCAGACGCCGGCCTTGATTTTTCTGGAGGGTGAATGCGGCATTGTGCGTGGCAAAAATGGCCGCGACCAATGGGTTGTCGAGTTTTATGACGCAGGCCAAGCACAGTGGCAAGAGCGTCAAATGGCGCTGGCCTTTCCCTGTGACTTGATTGTTGCCGCAGTGGTGCGCCCCCAGCCCAAGTCATCGAACCCACTGGGCCATTTGCTGTGGAGCTTGGCCAAGCAGCGCAAGAGCGCATTGTTTCAAGTGATCTTGGCAGGCTGCATGATCAACATCATTGCCTTGCTGACATCGTTCTACAGCATGCAGGTTTACGACCGTGTGATCCCAACGGGTGCGGTGGCCACACTGATCGCGCTCACCATCGGTGTCACGCTGGCGCACCTGTTCGAGTTGGCCGTTAAATTCCTGAAATCGACGCAGGCAGAAATTGTCAACAAATGGCTGGATGAAGAGCTCTCGCGCGCCATCTTCACGCGTTACTTTCAAATACGCCTGGACGCCATGCCAGCCAGTCTGGGTGACCTGGCCAGCAGGCTCAAGAGCTATGAAATGGTCAGGCAGTTTTTCATTGGGATGCCCATGCAATTGCTGGTGGACATCCCGTTTGTCTTGATATTTTCAGTCTTCATTTTCAGCTTGTGCGGCTGGCTCATTTTTTTGCCCTTGGGGTTTTTCTGTTTGGCTGTCCTGGTCGGCTATTTTTATAAAAACGAGTTCATCCACGAGGCCGACCTTGGCAACGCCTCCAGCAATCGCAAATTTGGGCTGATTGTTGAAACCATCCAAGGCGCCGAGACCATCAAATCGGGCCATGCGGGCTGGCGTGTTTACGCCAAGATGTCTGGCATCAGCCAAGACGCCCTGGATTCTGAGTATCGGTTGAGAAAAGCGTCCGAAAAATCTCAGTACTACATTGCCTTTTTAAGCCAGCTCGCCTACGTTGGCATGGTGGCCCTGGGCTCTTTGCTGATCGCCCAAGGAGGCTTGACCATGGGCGGCCTCATCGCCTGCACCATCATGGCCGGGCGCATGTTGGGGCCATTGGCCGTTGTGCCGCAAACACTGGTCCAGTGGGCGCAAACCAAATCGGCTTTGAAAGGATTGAATGAGCTGTGGAATTTGCCCTTGGATTACGACGAGGGCGTCACACCTTTGATTCCCGCGGACATTCAAAGCAGCTATTTGCTCAAGGGGGTGGAGTTCAACTACGGCAAGGTGCCTGCCCTCAAAGTCGCCGAATTCAAGGTGGCCCCGGGCGAGCGCATCGCCATCTTGGGTCCGATTGGCTCCGGAAAGAGCACCTTGCTCAAGCTGCTCTCGGGCATGTACAAGCCCACCCGAGGCGCGGTCTTGTTGGATGGCATGGACATCAACCACGTTTCCAAGCCATTTTTGGCTGAACAAATTGGCTATCTGCAGCAAGATGGCCGCTTGTTTTCGGGGACCTTGCGCGAGAACCTGGTGCTGGGCGTGATCGACCCAGGCGATCAAGTGATTTTGGACGCGGCCAAAAAAACGGGGCTGTACGATTTCGTGCTGGCCAAACACCCCCAAGGTTTGTCGCAGCCTGTGTTTGAGGGGGGCGCGGGCTTTTCGGGCGGGCAGCGCCAGCTCATCAATTTGACCCGCCTGTACATCAGGAAGCCCAAAATTTGGCTATTGGATGAGCCAACAGCCAACATGGATCGCAATTCGGAAGTGGCCCTGGCCAACCTGCTCAGCGCAGAGTTGAAGCCTGAGGACACCTTGGTCCTTGTGACGCACAAGCCGGAACTGTTGCGCTTGGTCAACAGGATCGTGCTGATCGTGAACAACGAAATTATCTTAGATGGTGAGAGGAACGAGGTTTTGCAGAAACTTCAGCCGCCGCCGGGTGCTGCTTGAAACAGGTTGATGTGAAATGAAGATTGAAAACGGTCCCCCGCAACGATTCGCATTTTTTGCGCGTGTCGGTGCTATTCCTTATCTGTTTTTCGCGCTGATCATTTTCTTGCTTTGGGCGAGTTATTTTGAGATCGACCAAACGGTGCGCGTCCAAGGGCAATTGGTCTCGGAGTCCAAGACGCAAATCATCCAATCGGCAGACGGTGGCGTGATTGAAAAGATTTTTGTTCGCGAAGGCGACGCCGTCAAAGCCGGCAAGGTCGTCGCCAGGCTGGAGCAGACCCGTGCGTCCGCTGAATACGAGGAAACGCGCACAAAAGCCGTTGCCTTGGAGATCGCGATTGCCAGAGTCAAGGCCGAGGCCAATGGCAGCAACCCTGACTTTTCGAAATTCTCTCCCCAATACAAGCATGTGGTCAATTACCAGCGTGAGCTGTACCAAACGCGGCTTCACAACCTGAAGACCGAGCTGGGCTACATCTACGAGGGAACGGACCTGGCCTTGAAAGAGCACCAAATGAACGAGCGCTTGTTTGCCTCTGGCGACATCAGTGCCACCGATTTGATGCGCTCACAGCGCCAGTTGCTGGAAATCAAGGCCAAGAAAGACGCGGTGCTTGGCAAGTACCGCCTGGAAGCGGGTGCCGAGCTGGTGAGGCTCAGCGATGAGCTGTCAGCGCAGTTGCACAGAACGCAGGGCCGAGAAAGCCTGGTGATCCATACCGAGCTGTTTGCGCCGCACGATGGCATTGTGAAATCTCTCAAAATCAACTCCGCTGGCGGCGTGCTGCGGCCTGGGGACGAAATCATGCAGATCTCGCCCACCAAGGACAATTTGATTTTGGAGGTGCGTGTGCCACCTTCGGAGATTGGCATGATCCAGACCGGTCAGCCGGTCAGCGTCAAGATCGACACCTACGATTACTCGGTTTACGGCGCACTGGACGGGAAGATATTGGACATCAGCCCGGACTCCATCAATGAGCCCTCTGCTCAGGCCAATGGGGTGCCGCAGAATTTTTACCGCGTCAAAATCAAAGTGATTCAAGACGCCAGCAACGAGCGGCAAAAAAACATTGTCCTCAAGCCAGGCATGACAGCGGCTGCAGACATTCAAGTCGGCCAGCGCTCCATCCTCATTTACCTCATGAAGCCCATTGTCAAGACTTTGAATGTGGCCGGTAGTGAACGTTAATTCCAAGATTCAAAAAATTCATCGGTGAACCAAATGGCTCAAAATAACTCTAAAAATTCTGCTCAATCCAAAGTCAAAGCGGTCAAGGGCAAGTTGCCCCTGAAAAAGAAGCGCCCCGTTGAACAGGTGGAAGCCAAAGCACAGGTCCCTTTGGAGGATTTGGAAAGCACGATCCCTTTGGCGCAGCAGACGGTCATCCCTGTTGACCCTGAACTCGCTGAAAAAAGCGCGCCCCTCTACGAAGCGGTGGTCGCAGAGTTCGCGGCTCAGCGGGCGAGCACAGGCCACGACCAATTTCTCAGCAACTATGTGGTGGAGCTGGCTTCGCTTGCCACGGAAACAACGGTGGACTCGAGCAGCTCTGCGTCTGGCGCCGAGGCCTCCGCTGGGGCTGCTGCGGCGGCGCCCGCTGTCAGTCCTTTGCCGATGGCCATGGGGGTCGCTGGCGTTTCAGCCGTGAACTCAGAGGATGCGACCAAGCCTACCGTGCCGCGCATCGACCTCTCGGTGTCGAATTTGGCGAACATCGTTTCTGCCGACTCGCTCAGCATTTCACTGGCCCAATTAAGCCAGTTGTTGCTAGAGTTGCCCGCCGGGCTGACCGGTTCGGCCGCCGACGTGGTCGCCTTGGCCAATGCGATCGACAGCATGGGCGGTGGCAGTGTCACGGCAGAGCAGTTAGAGCAAAAGCTGGACCTGTTCTCATCCATGCTGACCGCGAGCCGAGGCGGCAGTTTGACCTTGGCAACCATTCAAACCTTTGCGGATGGCTTGAACCAAGTCTTTGCAGATCATGCCAGTCTCCTGGACAGTGACCTGGTCAATTCCATCTCTTCCACGCTGTCCAGCGGAGCGAGCAGCCTCTCGAGCATGTCCGCCAGCGAGTTGGTTTCCGTGGTGTCGCAGCTGACAAGTTTTGCAGACACCGATGGGACAAACATTGCCGATTCCAAGTTTGAGCTCTTGTCCTCGGCTTTGAGTGGGGGCGGGCAAAGCGCGGGCTACAGCCAAATTTCCTCGGCCATCACGGCCATCAACACCATTTACGGAAGTGCACTGCGCGCGGCCGGTGAAACAGATTCCGTCGCGGCTCAAACCGATTTGAGTTTGATCCAGCTCAGCTACTTGCAAAGCTTGGGCATTACCGGCGTGGATGCAAGCAACCTTTGGGTGGTCAAAAATTACTTGTTGACGGCCTTCACCGAGCACCCCGACGGCTCAGTGGTCTCAACCCTGAGCGAGCTGCAGACCTTGGTGAATGCCGCGCTTCAGAGTATCCAGGTGTCAGGCAGCATCACAGCCGGCCCGGTGGTGGCCAGCAATGACTTGGTTGCCATCGCCTACACCGCCGATGGCGTTGAGATGGGGCGCTCTGAAGTCAGCTCGGCTGGCACTTTCAAGATCTCATTCACGCAGGCCTTTTCGGACTACCACGGCCTGTCTCTGGTCCGGCTGTACAACAAGTCATCGGCACCCGATTACGTCGATGAGGCAACGCAAGTGCCGGTCGACCTTTCCACGGAGTTGCGAGCCGTGGCATCGATCGCTGGATCGGGCAATTATTTTGTGAACTTGACGCCGCTGACCGAGGTTGGCGTGCAAATCATTCAGAGCGTTTCCAACATCACGTCCTCCACCACCCTGACGGGCGCCCAGGGGGCCGTTTCTGACAACCTGGTGAATTCAACCTATGCCTCGGTCGCGGACGCTGTGGGCTTGAGTGGCACAAACCTCGTGTCCGGGTCGGTGACGCCGGTGATCGACCAGGCCGGACAAGCCCAAGAGGGCAATGCTTACGGCTTGGTGCTGGCGGCCATTTCGGGGGTGGAGTCGCGCACTGCTGCGAGCACGGCCAGCGTCCTGACCGACATCTCGTCAAACCTGACCACGCAATTGGCACAGGGCAACTCGGTCATTGAACTCGATGCAGCGCTCAAGTCGAGCATTGTGATCGGCGCGGGCGTCGCAGGCGCTGAGGGTGTCAACACGATCGCCACTTTGCTGGGCGTTGACACCACTTCGGTGTCTCAAAACATTCAAACCTGGAATGCCATTACCAGCCTGGTCGAGGGCGACGCTGCGGTTGCTTTGAGCTCTGCCGGTCTGACATCGATTGGCTTGGCGGTGCCTTCGGCGACCGCGCAAGTGTCGCAATCTGCCGTGGTGGCTTTGGTCGAGGATGTCTTGCTCGCCAAGTCATCGCAATCCGAAGCCACCCTGGAAAAAATCCAGACCTACCTGGATGCCTCGAAAAATATCCTGGACGTAGCCGCCGGTGCCGGTGACACTGCGACGCTGATCGAGAATTTGTCACTCTTGGGCATAGAGGGCGCACGGTCCAGCTTGCTGGATTATGTGGTGGGCCAAATGGCCGGCGGGCCCGCAACGCTGTCCATGGCGCAAATCCAGTCCTTGGTCACCGCTGCAGACGAGGTTGCAAAAGACTATGTTGCGAACAAGGCGTTGCACATTGACGTCAATGACGCGACAACCTGGCTGACAGTTTCGGACTTCCAAAACATTGACGCCGCAGGCGTTGGTGCAACCGACGCTTCCCAATTCAACGCTTTGCTGGCGGCTTTGCCTTCCAGTGCGAAAAACGATTGGTCTGCCATCCACCAGGCGATCGAGGCTTACAGCGCTGTGCAGCAGCAGGCGGGCTTGGGCTTGCGCGCCACTGAGCTGAGCGCGACCCAATTCTCTGCCTTGGGTTTTCAAGATGCAACGCCAGGCTTGGCAAAGCTGATGTCTTCGGCCATTGCGGCGCAACCCACGGCCAACGTTGCCACTTACTCCGGCCTGCAAGCGGTGGCGGATGCGGCGAGTGCGGTGCACACGCTGGCCGATGGGGTGTCGGGCAATGGATCTGTGCTGACGCAGGTGCAGCTGAGCGCATTGGGCGTGAGTGGCGTGCCTGCGGCGGGATTGGCGTTGCTGTCC
>CAINMN010000076.1 GCA_903850735.1 uncultured Burkholderiales bacterium
CAATGAGAACTGGTAGTCGCTGCCCGGTCTTGCCTCCTTGTACAGGCGCGGTATGGTTTCCAGGTTGTGGTTCATCACATCGGGGGGCGCGGCTTTCAGAATTTCCAGGGCGCGGTCGTCGCGGCCGCGGAAGTCGGGCACCAAAATTTCAATTTGGGTTTGCGGTGACAGCTCGCGGGTGCGGCGAATGCAATCGACAAAATGCTGGCTGCCGCCATCGCGCAAGTCGTCGCGGTCCACGCTGGTGATCACCACGTACTTCAGCTTCAGCGCGGCAATGGTCTTGGCCAGGTTCTCGGGCTCGTTCACATCCAGCGGGTCGGGCCGGCCGTGGCCCACATCGCAGAAGGGGCAACGGCGTGTGCACTTGTCGCCCATGATCATGAAGGTGGCCGTGCCTTTGCCAAAGCATTCGCCGATGTTGGGGCAAGACGCTTCTTCGCACACCGTCACCAATTTGTTGGCGCGCAGGATGTCCTTGATTTCGTAAAAGCGCGTCGAGGGCGAGCCGGCTTTCACGCGAATCCATTCCGGTTTTTTCAGCACTTCGCCTGCTTGCACCTTCACCGGAATGCGTGACAGCTTGGCGGCGGCTTTTTGTTTGGCCGAAGCGTCGTAGTTTTCAACGGTCTGTGCGTCGCGAACGACCTTGTTTTCGGGAGTGGACATGCGGTGGACCTGCTTTCAGGGCGCGAGGGAATGGACAAGCTTGTGGCTCAAAACGTCAGCCGCCTCTTGCCAGCTGACCGAAACCCCGATTGTAGAAAGGTCCACCGTGCGCAAACCTGCGTAGCCGCAAGGGTTGATGCGCTCAAACGGCGACAAATCCATGGCCACATTCAGTGCCACCCCGTGGTAAGTGCAGTGCCGACTCACCTTGATCCCCAGCGCCGCCACCTTGCCCAGCCCCAAAAAATCGGGGTCAGATCCCAGTTTTCGCGATGCAGAATTGTCAGAAATTTTTTGGGGCCTTTGAGGCAAGAGTGCATGGCTGCCCGGGTCGTCCAGCCGCACATAAATGCCCGGCGCACCCGCCACGCGGTGCCCCGTCACCCCAAAGTGGCGCAAGGTGCGGATGACGGCTTCTTCCAATCGGTACACATATTCCTTGACGAAATAACCCGCACGCTGCAGGTTCAGCAAGGGGTAGGCGACCACCTGCCCCGGCCCGTGAAAGGTCACCTGGCCGCCGCGGTTGGTGGCCACTACCGGAATATCGCCGGGGGCCAGCAAATGGCCTGCCTGTCCAGCCAGCCCTTGCGTGAACACGGGCGGATGCTCGCACACCCACAGTTCATCGGGCGTGTCGGCCTGGCGTTGCGCCGTGAAGTCTTGCATCGCCTGGTAGGTTGGCGGGTAAGGCACCTGTCCGAGGCGACGAATTTCCATGCTGCGCAGGGGCCTGGCGTCAAAGCACCACTTTGACCATGGGGTGCGAGGTCAACGCACGGTACAAATCGTCGAGTTGTTCCCGGCTGGTGGCTTGCACCGTGAGGGTGACGCCCAGATAGTTGCCGCCCTTGCTGGGGCGCAACTCGATGGTGCTGGCGTCAAAACTCGGGTCGAAGCGCTCGGCCACCTCGGTCATGGCGTGAACGAAGCCCTCGACCTTGAGCCCCATCACCTTGATGGGAAAGGCGCAGGGGTAGTCGATCAGCGACTCGCGACGGGGGTTGTCCATCTCAGCGGCCTCGCTTGGCGCGCTGGTAGGCCGCCAACAACTGGCTGTAAACCGGTCCGGGTTTGCCGGCGAGCGGGCCATGACCGACGGGGCGCCCGTCCAGGGTCACGATGGCCAGCACCTCTTTGGTGGCGGAGCTGAGCAGCAGCTCATCGGCATCCAGCACCTCGGCGCGGGTGATGCGACGCAGCTCAAAGGCAATGCCCAGGTCGCGGCACAACTCCTCCATCAGGCCGTAGCGGATGCCTTCCAGCACCAGGTTGTCTTTGGGCGGCCCCATCAGCCGGCCGTTTTTCACAACCCAGACATTGCTGGCAGCGGCCTCGCTGAGAAAGCCATCGCGGAACATCACGGTTTCCAGTGCGCCGACATCGGCGCTCATCTGGCGCGACAGCACGGCACCGAGCAGGCTGGTGCTCTTGATGTGGGCTTTTTCCCAGCGGAAGTCGTCGGCGCTGACGCAGGCCACGCCATGGATGCGCATCTCGCTGCTGACGGGCTTGAGCGCGTTGGTCATGACAAAGACGGTCGGGGTGATGTTGGCGGGCATCACATGGTCCCGCACCGCCACCCCGCGTGTGATCTGGATGTAAATGATTTGATCGGATTCTGCGGGGGATTGCCCGGCTTGCTGGGCAAAGTCATGGACCAGTTGCTCAATGAGGCCCCGCCAGCCCGCCGTGTCATGCGGGTTGGGGATGCGCAACTCTGCCAGCGATCGGCTCAGGCGCGCCATGTGCTGGTCAAAGCGGAACAATTGCCCGCCATACACCGGCACCACCTCATACACGCCGTCACCAAAGATGAAGCCGCGGTCCAGAACGCTGATGCGGGCCTCGCGCAGCGGGCTGTAAACGCCGTTCAGGTAGCAAGGCGTGGCCGGAAGGAAGTCAAATTCGTGGGTCATGGGTGTGATTATCCCCGGCAGGGATCAGGTTAAAACCAAAAGACCCTTTTTTGCGCCCTACGGGTTATCCGCTACAATGCGTGGCTTTCCGAAGATCGTCGGGATGTAACCTGGGCGTAAACAAACATGGCCAGAATGCAAACCGACGCACAAATCGACGAGCAAAACGAGACGCAGGACGATTTTCAGCCCATGACCGCCGAACAGGCGCAGGCGTGGCGAAAAGACAACCCGCCCCTTTCCGTGTGGCGAGTGGTAGGATTTCAAGTTCTGGTGGGTCTGGGGGTGGCTTTGTTCACCTACGCGATCACAGGTCGGGCTTCCACAGCTGTTTCGGCGGCTTATGGGGCCTTGGCGGTGGTGCTGCCAGCCGCCTTGTTTGCGCGCGGTGTGACCAGCAAAGTGGCCTCGCTGAATGCGGGAGCGGCCGTGCTGGGGTTCTTTGTGTGGGAAATGGTCAAGATTGCCCTGACCGTGGCCATGCTGTTTGCGGCCACGCGGGTGGTCCCAGACCTGAGTTGGCCGGCCATGTTGGCGGGCCTGATAGTGACGATGAAGGTGTATTGGGTGGTGCTGGCAAAGCGCCACTTGTTCCACCCCAAGGTTTAACCAGACCATCGAAAGATTGAGCTTATGTCCGCTGCGAATGCCCCAACAGCTGGTGAATACATTGGTCACCACCTGACCCATCTGCAAAACAAGCCGATGGCAGGGGTCATTGACTTTTCGGTCTACAACATCGATTCCATTTTCTGGTCGGTGCTGTTGGGCGTGGTGGGCTGTTTCCTGTTGTGGCGCGCTGCCAAGGCCGCCACGTCTGGCGCGCCAGGCCGTTTCCAGGCCGCCGTTGAAATCCTGGTTGAAATGGTCGACACCCAGGCCAAGGGCATCATCCACAATGCCGAAAGCCGCAAGCTGGTCTCTCCCCTGGCGCTGACCGTGTTTGTCTGGATTTTCCTGATGAACTCCATGGACTTTTTGCCGGTGGACTTCTTCCACGGTCTGTTCGCGGTCACCGGCCTGGACCACAGCATCCACTACTTCCGCGTGGTGCCCACTGCCGACCTCTCCAGCACCCTGGGCTTGTCGGTCTCGGTGTTGCTGATCTGCGTTTACTACAACATCAAAATCAAGGGCTTGGGCGGCTGGTTCCATGAGCTGACCACGGCGCCCTTTGGCGCCCACCCCATCCTGTGGCCGTTCAACTTCGTCTTCCAGATGATCGAGTTCGTGGCCAAGACTGTTTCGCACGGCATGCGACTGTTCGGCAACATGTATGCTGGCGAACTGATTTTCATGCTGATCGCCCTCATGGGCGGTACGGCCGCCATGTCGCTCACGGGCATTTTGTTGCCAGTGGGTCACATCCTCGCTGGCTCAATTTGGGCCATCTTCCACATTCTGATCGTTGCCCTGCAGGCCTTCATCTTCATGATGTTGACCTTGGTCTACATCGGACAAGCCCACGACGCGCACTGAGCGCATCTGGAATCACTTTTTTCTCAACCTTCCATATCTACCTTTAGGAGCATCACATGGAACACGTCCTCGGTTTTGTCGCACTCGCCGCCGGCCTGATCATCGGTCTGGGCGCCATCGGCGCCTGTATCGGCATCGGCATCATGGGCAGCAAGTACCTCGAATCTGCAGCACGTCAGCCGGAGCTGATGAACGAATTGCAAACCAAGATGTTCCTGCTGGCCGGTCTGATCGACGCCGCTTTCCTGATCGGCGTTGGTATCGCGATGATGTTTGCGTTTGCAAACCCCTTCGTTCTGAAGTAATTCCCGCAACGACCCATAGAAAGGTGTTGCCGTGAGTATCAACGCAACCCTGTTCGTTCAGGCGATCGTGTTTGCGATCCTGGTGTGGTTCACGATGAAATTCGTGTGGCCCCCGATTGCTGCCGCCCTGGATGAACGTGCCCAGAAAATCGCCGACGGCCTCGCCGCTGCGGACAAAGCCAAATCCGAACTGACTGCTGCCAACAAGCGCGTCGAAGAAGAGCTGGCCAAGACCCGCAACGAAAGCGCCAGCCGCCTGGCCGACGCCGAGCGCCGTGCTCAGACCATCATCGAAGAGGCCAAAGCCCGTGCCACGGAAGAGGCCAACAAGATTGTGGCCACTGCCCGTGTCGAAGCAGAACAGCAGGTCGTCAAGGCCCGTGAAGAGCTGCGCGCGCAAGTGGCTGAATTGGCTGTCAAGGGCGCCGAACAGATTCTTCGCAAGGAAGTCAACGCTGGCGTTCACGCCGACTTGCTTTCTCGTCTGAAGACCGAGCTGTAAGAGGATCCCATGGCTGAACTTGCCACCATTGCCCGTCCGTACGCTGAGGCGCTGTTCAAGGCCTCGGGTGCAGACCTTGGCGCAACGGCTGCCTGGCTCGACGAGCTGGCTGCCATTGCTGCCGATGCGCAACTCCAACAGCTCGCTGACAATCCCAAAATGTCGGATCAGCAGGTCTTTGACGTGATCGCCGGTGTGGCCAAAACCACGCTGAGCGATGTCGCCAAGAACTTCCTGCACACCGTGATCGACAACGGTCGACTCAGTGCCTTGCCTGAAGTGGCTCACCAGTTTCGCGCTTTGAAGAACGCCCAGGGCGGCTCTTCGGATGCGATCGTGGGAAGCGCCTTCCCGATCGACGCAGCGGCCCTGGCCGAGGTGTCGGCCACATTGGAAAAGCGGTTCGGCCGCAAGCTCAATGTGTCGGTGCAATTGCAGCCTGAGCTGATTGGCGGTATTCGCGTGGTGGTGGGTGACGAAGTGCTCGACACTTCTGTCAAGGCCCGCTTGGAACAAATGAAAGTCGCGCTGACCGCGTAAGCCTTGTGCTTACAACGTTGGCCAATTAAAGGAAAAGGAAAGAGTCATGCAACTCAATCCCGCAGAGATTTCTGAGCTGATCAAGAGCCGCATTCAAGGGCTGTCCGGCAGCGCTGACATTCGCAATCAGGGCACCGTGATTTCGGTGACCGACGGTATTTGCCGCATTCACGGCCTGTCCGATGTGATGCAGGGCGAAATGCTGGAGTTCCCCAACAACACCTTCGGCCTGGCGCTGAACCTCGAGCGTGACTCGGTGGGCGCGGTGATTTTGGGTGACTACGAGCACATCTCCGAAGGCGACACCGTCAAGTGCACGGGCCGCATTCTGGAAGTGCCCGTGGGCCC
>CAINMN010000077.1 GCA_903850735.1 uncultured Burkholderiales bacterium
CAGGTGGCCACTTCGCGCGACCAGTCGATGGCCAAGCCCATCGCCTGCATCTGCTTTTTCATGTAGGCAATGTTTTCGTAGGTCCACTTGGCGGGTGGCACGCCATTCTTGAGCGCTGCGTTTTCGGCGGGCAAGCCAAAGGCGTCCCAGCCCATGGGCATGAGGACGTTGTAGCCCTTCATGCGCAGGTGGCGCGTGAGCATGTCGTTGATGGTGTAGTTGCGCACATGCCCCATGTGCAACTTGCCGCTGGGATAAGGCAGCATGGAGCAGGCATAGAACTTTTTCTTGCTGGCGTCCTCGGTGACACGGTAGGCATCGCGTGCCGACCACGCGCTCTGCACGGCACGCTCAATCTCATTGGGGTTGAATTTTTCTTGCATAGAGTGTCTCGCCAGAGGTTCCTGGGCGCGTCAGCCTGCGCCTTGGAAACTCTGAAAAAGGGGATTCAGCGTAGGCCCAGCACGTCGAACATGTCGAACAGCCCATGGGGTTGCTGGGCCAGGAAATGCGCGGCGCGCAGGCTGCCTTGGGCGTAAGTGCTGCGACTGGAAGACTTGTGGGTCACTTCAATGCGCTCGCCCGTGCCCGCAAAAAGCACGGTGTGGTCGCCTACGATGTCGCCGCCGCGGATGGTGGAGAAACCGATGGTGGACGGCTCGCGCTCGCCGGTGTGGCCTTCGCGGGCGTAGACCGCACAGGTTTTCAGGTCACGGCCGATGGCGTCGGCAATGACCTCGCCCATTTTGAGCGCGGTGCCCGAGGGCGCATCCACCTTGTGGCGGTGGTGCGCCTCAATGATCTCAATGTCGTAACCGGTGGCCAAGGCCTTGGCCGCCATTTCGAGCAACTTGAGCGTGACGTTCACGCCCACGCTCATGTTGGGCGCCATGACAATGGCGATGTCTTTCGCCGCGTCGGCAATCTGCACTTTTTGAGCGTCGCTGAAGCCCGTGGTGCCAATGACCATGCGCACACCGAGCTCGCGGCACATCGCCAGGTGCGCCATCGTGCCCTCGGGGCGGGTGAAGTCAATCAGGCATTGCGCTCCCGTCAGGCCGGCGCGCAGGTCGGACTGAATCTGCACCCCACTGGCATGCCCGAGAAAGGCGCTGGCGTCCTGCCCTAACGCAGGGCTGCCTTGAATGTCCAGGGCACCCGCCAGCACACAGGCTGAATCGCTGCGAACGGCCTCGATCAGCATGTGGCCCATGCGGCCACTGGCGCCAGCGATGGCGATACGAAGAGGTGAACTCATGAAAAATCTCCGGAATCAGCGGGCCGGACTTTCCAGCGGCGGATAGTCCATGGAAGCAGGGGCGGCGGGCAAGGCTGGCTCAGGCACCTGGGTGGGCTTGAAGGCCTGTAACTCTTGGGGGGTGGCTTCCAAGCGTGGCACTTTGGTGGGGCCGCTCTTGCGGACATCGATGCCGGCGGCGAATTCGGCCTCAGTGGGCATGTCATCGGCTTCCACGCGGGTCATCACATTGTTTTCAAAAAACACCGACAGCTTGCGCTGCTGCGGCTGCGCGCCCTGGCGCTTGATGGTGAAGGCGTAATCCCAGCGTTCGGCATGAAACAAGCTGGAGATCAGGGGTGTGCCCAAAATGTCCCTGACTTGCTGCCGGGTGAAACCGGGGCGCAGGATGGACAACTGCTCGCGCGTGACCACATTGCCCTGGATGAGCTCCACGCGGTAAGGCGTGAACAGGCTGGCCACTTTTTCAACGGGTTTGTCCACCGTCGAGCAAGCCACCAGCAGGCTGGCGCAAGCGGCCACGCAACCTGTTTTCAGCGAGTGGGGGCGTGCAGTCATGGGTTCCAATGGGCAAAGGCTATGATCTGCGAATTGTAGCGGTCAGACCCCTCTTGCGCCGCCCCTTCCAGCCACAGAAAGTGTGACATGCCCTCGATTGACGACCTCAAGAGCACAGGCCTGAAGGCCACACTGCCTCGGCTGAAAATCCTGGAGATGTTCCAGCGCGGCCCGAACCGCCACATGACGGCCGAGGATGTCTACCGCCGGGCCCTTGAAGAGCGCATCGACATTGGCTTGGCCACCGTTTACCGGGTGCTGACGCAGTTTGAGCAAGCGGGCATCCTGAGTCGCAACAACTTTGAGGGCGGCAAAGCCATTTATGAGCTCGATGAGGGCCAGCACCATGACCACCTGGTGTGCATGGATTGCGGTCGGGTGGAAGAGTTTTTCGACCCGGAAATCGAGTCACGCCAGCAGCGTATTGCCAAAGCCAAGGGGTTTGAACTGGTGGACCATGCCCTCAGCTTGTATGCGCATTGCCGCCAAAAAAACTGCCCCCACCGCGCGGCGGGCTGACACGCCTCAGTGCTGTTCCATGGCGCGGCGATGCCGCTCCACGAAATCGTCGTAGGTGTTGATGCCGCGCAATTGCAAAATGGTGTTGCGCACCGCTGCCTCCACCAGCACAGCGATGTTGCGGCCGGCCACCACCTGAATCACCACTTTGCGCACCGGAATGCCCAGCACGTCTTGCGTCAGCGGCTCATGCGGCAAGCGCTCATAGTCGCGCTCCAGGGTTTCGCGCCGCACCAAGTGCACGATCAGCTTGAGGCGCATTTTGCGTCGCACGGCGGTTTCGCCAAAGATGGCGCGAATGTCCAGCAGGCCAATGCCGCGCACCTCCAACAGGTTTTGCAGCAGCTCGGGGCAACGCCCTTCGATGGTGGTCTGGTTGATGCGGTACAAATCGACGGCGTCGTCGGCCACCAGGCCGTTGCCGCGGGAAATCAGCTCCAAGCCCAGCTCGCTCTTGCCCAAGCCGGACTCGCCGGTGATCATCACCCCCAGGCCCAAAATGTCCATGAACACACCGTGCATGGAGGTGCGGTCGGCAAAGTGCTTGGACAGGTAAGCCCGCAACAAGTCGATGACGAAGGCCGACGACTCCTGGGTGGAAAACAAGGGGATTTGGGCGCGCTCGCACAGCGAGATCAAGGCGTCCGGCGCTGGCTGGCCATCGGCCAGGACCAGCACCGGCGGCTCCAGCGTCACAATGCGGGCGATGCGGCGCGCGCAGTCTTCTGGCGTGGCATTGGTCAGGTAGCGAATTTCCCGCTCGCCCAGCAATTGCAGGCGGTAGGGGTGGATGTAGTTGAGGTAGCCCACCAAATCGGCGCCCGAGCGGGCGGCACGCACAGCCACCTCGTCAAAGCGGCGCTCGGAGGCGCCCAGGCCAGCGACCCATTCCCAGCGCAGTCTTTGGCGGAAATCTTCGAACAAAACCTCGGCGCTGACAACGGTCGGTTTCACGTGCGAGCCTCTGGTGGGTCAGCCGCCTTCAGGCGGTTTGAGCGGAATTCCAGGTGGCGATGGTGGCATGCAAGAGCTGCGCATCGGCACAGGCTTTGAGCTTTTCGCGCAGTGCCGAGTCGCTCAGCAACTCGGCGATCTCGGACAAGATTTCCAGGTGCTTTTGGGTTGAGGCCTCGGGCACCAGCAAAAAGATGAGCAAAGCCACCGGGGCTTCATCGGGGGCGTCGAAGCCAATGTGCTGGTGCAACTGAAACACCGCGGCCATGGGCGACTTCAGCCCTTTGATGCGGCCATGCGGGATGGCAACGCCATGGCCCAAGCCGGTCGAGCCCAGTCGCTCGCGGGCAAACAAGCTGTCTGCCACCAAGGCCCGGTTCAGGCCATGCAAACTCTCAAACAGCAAGCCGGCTTCTTCAAAAGCGCGTTTTTTGCTGGTGACATCCACGCCCACAAGAACGTGGGCGGGCGGCAAGATGGCGGCAAGTCGATTCATGATGAGCGGCTGATTATGCACCTGCCAGCGGCGCATTGAAACACCGATCAATATGTAAAAAACGATTCTTTGGGCATTTCGGCGACAAAAAAGCCGCCCGAAGGCGGCTTGCATGCATGGCCCCGATCACATCGCGCGCTTGGGGCTGGCGTGGTGATGGTCTTGCAAGCGGTCTTTATGGCGCACCACCTGGCGGTCCAGCTTGTCGACCAGATCATCCACAGCGGCATATAGGTCTTCATGAGCGCTTTCGGCGAACATGTCGTTGCCTTTCACATGAATATTGCATTCCGCGCGCTGTCTTTTGTCTTTCTCCTTTTGTTTTTCAACGGTCAGCAGAACTTTGACATCCACCACTTGGTCAAAGTGGCGAATGACCCGGTCGAGTTTTTGAGTCACATAGCTGCGCAAAGCAGGTGTGACTTCCAAATGGTGACCACTGATCGTCAGATTCATAGCGCGCCTCCTTATGGCTTTCGTTTTGCGTTGTCTGCGAGCGCCAACCCTTTGCATTTCGGCTTGCGCCCACGCTTTCACTATGCGCCCGCCGCCCCAGAAAAGCAACTCTGTCGCGCACAAACATTTTGCTTGGCTGCCCGCCTATGCCAATGTCATAATGCGAG
>CAINMN010000078.1 GCA_903850735.1 uncultured Burkholderiales bacterium
GGCGGCAGCGTGGGCGGGCCGGGCAAGGCCTTGCAGGGCAACCTGGACCCCAATGTGCTGTTCGCCAACCCCGAGCAAATCGCCGCCGAGGCGCGCGCCGTGCTCGACAGCTTTGGCACGCCCCACACCGACCCGAACACACAAGGACCCACCCAGATCTTCAACCTGGGCCATGGCATCAGCCAGTTCACCCCGCCAGAGCATGTCACAGCCCTGGTGGAGGCAGTGCACAGCCATTCGAAAAAGTTGCGCCAACGGGGTGCCTGAAGCCATGGGCATCTGGATTGAACTGGGTGTTTTTGGCTTGGTGTTTTTGTTTGCCTGGCACCAGTTCCACGACTTGAAGAAAGAAAAGGAGAAGCGCATGATGAATCTGAATTCAGCCCAGCCCTCCGTCGATCGCAGCCCTGCGGCGTCAGAGCGCCAGAGCGATTACGTCATCGCCACCCGCGAAAGCCGCCTGGCCATGTGGCAGGCCGAGCATGTCAAAAGCCTGCTCATGGCCCAAGGCCACGCCATCGGTATTCTGGGCATGACCACCCAAGGCGACCAGCGCCTGGACGTGTCTCTCAGCAAAGTGGGCGGCAAAGGCCTGTTCGTCAAAGAGTTGGAATCGGCCTTGCTGGAGGGCCGCGCAGATCTCGCCGTGCACTCGCTGAAGGACGTGCCCATGACACTGCCAGACGGCCTGACCCTGGCCTGCGTGTTGCCCCGTGAAGATCCCCGCGATGCCTGGGTGTCCGCCAGCCACGCCTCGCTGTTCGACTTGCCGCAAGGCGCGGTGGTGGGCACCTCGAGCCTGCGGCGCACCGTCTTGCTCAAGGCCTTGCGACCCGACCTGCGCATCGAACCTTTGCGCGGCAACCTGGACACGCGATTGCAAAAGCTGGATGCCGGCGATTACGACGGCATCGTGCTGGCTGCCGCCGGCCTGCGCCGTCTGGGCTTGTCCGACAGAATTCGCGCGGTGTTCAGCGTGTCGCAAATGCCCCCTGCCGCAGGCCAAGGCGCGCTGGGCATTGAAACGCCGAGCGGGGCGACCGCCTTGAATGAGCTGCTGGAAAGCTTGAACGACCCCAACACGCAATTGGCCACCACCGCCGAGCGCGCCGTCAGCCGTGCGCTGGGCGGCAGTTGCTCCATGCCCTTGGCGGCGCACGCCGAATGCAACGGCAGAAAACTGATGCTGCATGCAGTGTGGGGCGACCCGGATCGTCCCGGCCACCTGGTGCAAGCAAATGCCACCAAAGAGCTGGCCACCGATCACGCCACCGCCCTCCAGCAAGCCAATGTGCTGGGCGAGTTCATCGCCGAGCAATTGCAAGCACAGGGCGCCTTGTGCACGCCCGTCCACTGAAAGACATTGATGAACACATTGCTGCTGGGCTTGCTGTTGTTTTTGGGCATGCATTCTGCGCGTATTTTTGCGGAGCAAGGTCGCCATGCACTGCAAGCGCGCATCGGCGCCACGGCTTTCAAAGGCCTGTATGCGGTGGTGTCCTTGCTGGGGTTTTACCTGGTGCTCAAGGGCTATGGAGAAGCGCGCCTGGATCCCGTTGCGGTGTGGATGCCACCCAAGGGCATGCGGCATTTGGCCGTTTTGCTGATGCTGCCCGCCATGGTGCTTTTGGTGGCCGCCTACATCCCGCGCAATGCCTTGAAAAACCGGCTGAAACATCCCATGGTGTTGAGCGTCAAGGTGTGGGCACTGGCGCATTTGAGCAGCAACGGCAATGTGGCCGACCTGGTGTTGTTCGGCAGTTTTTTGGTCTGGGCTGTCTTGTGCTTTCGCGCAGCCCGACAGCGCGACCGCGCCGCAGAAAATGAGCTGATCGAGACACCTGGCGCGTTGCGCCAACGCACGCTGTTGACCTGGGGCATCGGCATCGCCGCATGGCTGGTGCTGCTGGCCGGTGGCCACACGTACTTGGTGGGTGTGAGTCCTTTGGGCATGTGATGTGGACGCCTGAACTCGCGCCAGCCCCTGAGCGCAATTTCTGTACAGACTGCGGGCTGTCACGCACCCAGGACCCCAAACGCTGCGGCCAGGCCTGCCAGTTCATTCAACCCGATTACCCGCGCTTTGAAATTCAGGTGCATGGCCGCTCACGCCAGCAGCAGCACCAGGCCGAGCAGGCAGAAGACGTCCTGTTCTTTGGGCCACACCGCCGCATGCTGCAAGCCGCCATGAAAACGCCTTCCCCCGGCGCGCAATGGACAGGCATCACCACCCGCATCGCCGAGAAGTTGCTGCGGTCGGGCGAGGTGGACGCGGTCATCACCATGGCGCCCGACCCCCAGGACCCCTGGCGGCCCGTGCCCGTGATCGTGACCCAGGCCCAGGACATGGCCCAATGCCGCGGCATGCGCATGGGCTATGCCCCCTTGCTGGCCTTGGTCGAGCCGGCGTTGCAACGCGGGTTGAAACGCCTGGCCGTCATTGCCATTCCGTGTCAGGTCTATGCGCTGCGCGCCATCCAGGCCGAGCTGGAACGCGACCAC
>CAINMN010000079.1 GCA_903850735.1 uncultured Burkholderiales bacterium
AGCGTGCTGTAGTCGATCCAGCTGTCGCTCTTGGTCACGCCAATGCGCTCGGCAAACAACTGCAGGCTGGCCGGTGTGTAGCCGCGGCGGCGCAAGCCCACGATGGTGGGCATGCGCGGGTCGTCCCAGCCACTGACACGCTGCTCGTTGACCAGATGCGCGAGTTTGCGCTTGCTGGTGACCACATAGGTCAGGTTCAAGCGGGCGAACTCATACTGCCGCGGCGGCGGTGCTTGCAGCAGGCCGGCCTCGCTCAGGCGTTCCAGCAGCCAGTCGTAGAAGGGGCGCTGGTCTTCGAACTCCAGGGTGCAGATGCTGTGCGTGATTTGTTCCAGCGCATCCTCGATCGGGTGCGCAAAGGTGTACATGGGGTAGATGCACCAGCGGTCACCCGTGTGGTGATGCGTGGCGCGCCGAATGCGGTAAATGGCCGGATCGCGCAAGTTGATGTTGGGCGAGGCCATGTCGATCTTGGCGCGCAGCACGGCAGCGCCATCGGCGAGTTCGCCGTCGCGCATGGCGCGAAAGCGCGCCAGGTTGTCGGCCGGCGTGCGCGTGCGAAACGGACTGTCTTTCCCAGGCGTGGAGAAGTCGCCGCGGTTCAGGCGCATTTCTTCGGCAGATTGCTCATCCACATAGGCATGGCCGCGCTCGATCAAGGTTTCGGCGGCGCGGTACATGAAGTCGAAGTAATCGCTGGCCTGGTACAGGTGGGTCGTGGTCTGGCCGTTGTAGTGGCTGTCCCAATCGAAGCCCAGCCATTGCACGGCATCCAGAATGGCGTTGACGTACTCGGTGTCTTCTTTTTCCGGGTTGGTGTCGTCAAAGCGCATGTGGCAGACGCCACCATAGTCTCGGGCCAAGCCAAAGTTGATGCAGATGCTTTTCGCATGGCCCACATGAAGGTAACCATTGGGTTCGGGCGGAAAGCGGGTGCGAATTTTGGCCGGGTCGGGCTCGCCCTTGGCGTGGTGTTGTGCATCCCCCGGTGAGCCGCCCCAACGCCGACTGGCATAGCGGTTGTGTGCCAGGTCGCTCTCGATGATCTGGCGCAAAAAATTGCTGGGCTTGTGCGCTTCGGCAGCGTCTGCTGCTGGCTGGGAAGATGCGGGGGACGAACTCATGGCTGACATTTTAGGGCGTCCTCCCGATACCGCGGCGCGAAGCGCGATAATTGTCATTTTTGGATCTGCGGAGCAGGTGTGGATTTCATTGTGTTGTTGAAGGCCGCCGTGATGGGTGTGGTCGAAGGGCTGACCGAGTTTTTGCCCATCTCATCCACCGGCCATCTGATCCTGGCCGGCGCCTTGCTGGGTTTTGAAGACGAAAAGGCCAAGGTTTTCGACATCGCCATTCAGACAGGCGCCATTTTGGCGGTGGTCATTGTGTATTGGCACAAGATTGCCGGCACCATGGTGGCCTTGCCCACGCAACGCATGGCGCGGCGCTTTGCCCTCAATGTCTTGATTGCCTTTTTGCCCGCGGTGGTGCTGGGCCTGTTGTTTGGCAAATTCATCAAATCGCATTTGTTCACGCCCACGGTGGTGGCCAGCACC
>CAINMN010000080.1 GCA_903850735.1 uncultured Burkholderiales bacterium
ACGCCCAATCATATCTTCTATAAGACATAAGACAGTGCGCCTCAGGGTTTTCGAGGGTACACTTGTCAGTCTTCGTCCCATTCTTTCATTACTTTTTGGAGTTTTCTCATGAGCAAAAAGCCTGTTCGCGTGGCCGTCACCGGCGCTGCGGGTCAAATTGGTTACGCACTGCTGTTTCGCATCGCTTCGGGCGAAATGCTGGGCAAGGACCAACCGGTGATCCTGCAATTGCTGGAGATCCCCGACGAGAAAGCTCAGAAAGCCCTCAAAGGCGTGATGATGGAACTGGAAGATTGTGCCTTCCCCTTGCTGGCCGGCATGGAAGCCCACAGCGACGCCAACACCGCCTTCAAGGACACCGACTACGCCCTGTTGGTGGGTGCCCGTCCCCGTGGCCCCGGCATGGAACGTGCCGACCTGCTGGCCGCCAACGCCCAGATCTTCACCGCCCAGGGCAAGGCCCTGAACGCTGTGGCCAGCCGCAACGTCAAGGTGCTGGTGGTCGGCAACCCCGCCAACACCAATGCCTACATCGCCATGAAGAGCGCGCCTGACCTCAAGCGCGGCAACTTCACCGCCATGCTGCGCCTGGACCACAACCGCGCCGCCAGCCAGATCGCTGCCAAGACCGGCAAAGCCGTGGCCGACATCGAAAAACTGTGCGTGTGGGGCAACCACTCGCCCACGATGTACGCCGATTACCGCTTCGCCACCATCGGTGGTCAGTCCGTCAAGGACATGATCAACGACCAGGTGTGGAACGAAACCGTGTTCCTGCCCACTGTGGGCAAGCGCGGCGCCGCCATCATTGAAGCACGTGGCCTGTCGTCGGCTGCCTCGGCCGCCAACGCCGCCATCGACCACATGCGCGACTGGGCCTTGGGCACCAACGGCAAGTGGGTCACCATGGGCATTCCGTCCGATGGCTGGTACGGCATTCCCAAGGACACCATGTTCGGTTTCCCCGTGACCTGCCAGAACGGCGAGTACAAAGTGATCGAAGGCCTGGCCATCGACGAGTTCAGCCAGGCTTGCATCAACAAGACCCTGAAAGAGCTGCAAGACGAGCAAGCGGGCGTGGCCCATCTGCTCTGATCGTTGCGCGCGCTGACCGATGGCCCATCCGCGCGATGTCTTGTTAGGCGCCCAGGCGGGCGCTGTGCATCTGCCAGTTTGCGACCACTACAGTGGCGTGGAAGTGCGGATGCGCAAAAGCTTGCAGTTGCAGGCCGAGATGACGCAGGAGTTCGGGGCGTGCGTCTTTGACGTCACCCTGGATTGCGAAGATGGCGCCCCGGTCGGTGGCGAAGCCGAGCATGCGGCCCTGGTCACCGAACTGGCGCTTGGCGCTGCACCGCAGGCCCGTGTGGGCGTGCGGGTGCACCCGGTGGACCATCCTGCCTTTGAGGCCGATGTGTCTTTCATCGCCTCGCGTGCGGGCCAGCGGCTGACCCACATCATGCTGCCCAAGGTGGAGTCGGTGGCCGATGTTCAGCGGGCCGAGCAAGCCTTGATTCAAGCTGGCGCTGCGCATCTGCCTTTGCAGGTGCTGATCGAGTCGCCCGCAGCGGTACACCGTGCGTTTGACATTGCGGCGCACCCTCGCGTGCAATCCATGAGCTTTGGCCTGATGGATTTTGTCTCTGCCCATGGCGGGGCCATTCCCTCCGAGGGCTTGGGCGTGCAGGGGCAGTTCACGCATCCCTTGGTGGTGCGCGCCAAGCTCGAAATTGCCAGCGCCTGCCATGCTCATGGCAAAGTGCCCTCGCATTGTGTGGTGACCGAGTTCAGTGACACCCAGGCCATGACCCAGGCGGCCAGGCGTGCGGCCCGCGAATTTGGCTTCACCCGCATGTGGAGCATTCATCCCGCGCAAATTCGACCGATTCTGGAGGCCTTGGCGCCCCAGGCGCATGAAATTGAGCTGGCCAGCGAGATTTTGCTGGCGGCCGTCAAAGCCGATTGGGCACCCATCAGCCATGCCGGGCAGTTGCATGACCGCGCCAGCTACCGCTTCTTTTGGCAGGTGCTGCAGCGTGCTTTTGATACCGGTCGCGTTTTGCCGGCCGAAGTGCGAGAATTCTTCCGATAACACCAAGGAGAACGACTTGCGCACTTTCATCCTGTTTTTGTCTCTGGCACTGACCTCCCTCTGGGCGCAAGCGCAAGGCGGTACCTCGGACGCAGCCAAACCCAAAGCCAAAGTGGCCACCAAGACCGAGGCCACCAAGCCTGCTGCCGCCAAGCCCGTCGTGGCCAAGCCCGCTGCCCAACCCAAGCTCGCGCACAAAGAGGTGCCGCCCCAGCCCCCGCTCGAGGCTGACCTGATGGCCATCTCCGAGCAGGTGCACCTGGGAACCATTCCATGCGAATTGGGTCAGAAAGTGGTGCTGACGGCAGATCCTTTGTCGCCCGGCCGTTTTTACATGGCCATCCAGCAGCACCGATTCCATTTGACGCCTGTGGCCTCGCGCACCGGCGCCATTCGACTTGAAGACCCGGAAGGCGGCGCCTTCTGGATTCAGTTGTCCAACAAATCCATGCTGATGAGCAGCAAGCTCGGCCAGCGACTGGCCGATGAATGCCAAAGCCCCGCGCAAATGGCCGTGGCCGAAGCCATGAAGCTCGCGCCCCCCGTCAACTTGCTGGATGGTGGTCGCGACGTCGCGAAAAATTGATTTTCTTTACAGGAGTGTTCACCATGTTGAAAGCTTACCGTGACCATGTGGCCGAGCGTGCCGCGCTCGGTATCCCGCCGCTGCCCTTGTCGGCTCAGCAAACCGCAGAGCTGATCGAGTTGCTGAAAAACCCGCCCAAAGGCGAAGAAGCCACGCTGGTAGACCTCATCACCCACCGCGTGCCCGCCGGTGTGGACGATGCAGCCAAAGTCAAGGCCTCCTACTTGGCCGCTGTCGCCCATGGCAGCGAAAAATGCGCACTGATCAGCCGCGAAAAAGCCACCGAACTGTTGGGTACCATGCTGGGCGGCTACAACCTGACCCCCTTGATTGACTTGCTCGACGATGCGCAAGTCGGCGGCGCGGCCGCAGAAGCCTTGAAGAAAACCCTGCTGATGTTCGATCAGTTCCACGACGTCAAAGCCAAGGCCGACAAAGGCAATGCCAACGCCAAAGCCGTGTTGCAGTCCTGGGCCGATGCCGAGTGGTTCACCAGCCGTCCCGAAGTGCCCAAGAGCATCACCCTGACGGTGTTCAAGGTGACCGGCGAAACCAATACGGACGATCTGTCACCCGCGCCCGACGCCTGGAGCCGCCCTGACATTCCCTTGCATGCCTTGGCCATGCTGAAGAACAAGCGCGATGGCATCACCCCTGAAGAAGATGGCAAGCGCGGCCCGGTGAAATTCATCGAAGACCTGCGCGCGCGCGGCAACCTGGTGGCCTATGTGGGCGACGTGGTGGGCACGGGCTCGAGCCGTAAGTCGGCCACCAACAGCGTGTTGTGGTTCACCGGTGAAGACATTCCCTTTGTGCCGAACAAGCGCTTCGGTGGCGTGTGCCTGGGCACCAAGATTGCGCCCATCTTCTACAACACCATGGAAGATGCCGGTGCGCTGCCGATCGAGCTTGACGTGAACCAGATGAACATGGGTGACGTCATCGAGTTGCGCCCTTACGAAGGCAAGGCTCTGAAAGATGGCCAAGTGATTGCCGAGTTCAAGGTCAAGAGCGATGTGCTGTTTGACGAAGTGCGCGCCGGTGGCCGCATTCCCTTGATCATTGGTCGCGGCCTGACCGCCAAAGCGCGTGAAGCCTTGGGTCTGCCGCCATCAACTTTGTTCCGTTTGCCCGCTGTTCCGAAAGGCCACGGCAAAGGTTTCACGTTGGCGCAA
>CAINMN010000081.1 GCA_903850735.1 uncultured Burkholderiales bacterium
CACCTGCCCACCCCTGCGGCGAACTCCACCCACCTGCGCGCAGACTTTGGGAGCTGGCGCCTGCGCTGGGAGTTGCACACTGAATTTGTGACCTGGACTTTCATGCGCGAAATGCCGTCGGAGCCTGCCAACGTCATGCCGCAGACCGCTGTGCAGGCCGTGCCGCAACAATGGCTGAACCAATTGCCGGGTGAGTGCCTGGTGCGCTTGCATTTGTGGGCCATGTCCGTGCGCGACATGGACGCCGCGTGGGTGTCGCAGTGCTTGCGTGAAGAGTCTTTGGTGGCCTCCACCGTGGCCGATGGCTTGGCCGAAGTGCACACCGATTTCCAGATGCACGCCGATGGGTTTGCCCGCATGGTCTTGTTCGCTGGCAACATGGCACCGCGCCGGCTGGGACGTTTGGTGCAGCAATTGCTGGAAATCGAAACCTATCGCATGGTGGCCTTGTTGGGGCTGCCCGCTGCGCGTGAAGCAGGCGCGGTGCTGGCCGATGCCGAGCGCGAGTTGGCCGAGTTGGCGCAAGCCATTCGAAGCGCCAAACGCGAAGACGAGGCAGGCTTGCTGGACCGCCTGACGCGACTGGCTGGGCAGGTGGAGGGGCAGTATGCGGCCACGCATTCGCGTTTCTCGGCCAGCCGGGCTTACTTTGAGTTGATCGACCGCCGCATTCATGACATTCGAGAGTCACGGCTCAGCGGCTTGCAAACCATCGCCGAGTTCATGGAGCGACGCCTTTCACCGGCCCGCAGCACTTGCGATTGGGCGGTTCGGCGTCAAACGGCCTTGTCCGAGCGTGTTTCGCGCATGAGCAACTTGTTGCGCACGCGGGTGGAAATCGAGCAGCAACAAAGCAACCAGGAACTGTTGGCCACCATGAACCGCCGCCAAGGCTTGCAATTGCAATTGCAGTCTACGGTGGAGGGCTTGTCGGTGGCGGCCATCACCTACTACATCACCGGCTTGGTGCATTACGTGGTGGAGGGCTTGTCGCGGCACGGCTGGCCCTGGGGCGTGGACATCACCACCGCAGCCACCGTGCCTTTGGTGGCTTTGCTGGTGTGGCTGTTCATTCGCAGAATCCATGATCGGATCACTGTGGCTCAGAGATAATCGGAAATCCTTCGGCTTTGATTTCTTGACTCTTCTTTGTGGTTCCTTAGGCTTTGGTTTTTGGGTTCAGCTCACTTTTGGTCCTCATTCATCGCAAGCTGCACAGGCTTGTGGGGCATCTGCTATGCCTTTTAAGTTTCCTGAGCTGGGTCGGCCTCTCTCAGGCTGAAACCCTGCTTTTGTTGCCAGAAACCAAGCAACAGAATCTGGCGCCCTATTTGGAAATTCTGGAAGACGTTTCTGGCCGGTTGGGCATTGACGATGTGAAGCAGGGCCCCTGGGCACATGACTTCAAGCCTTGGCAAGGCACGGGCGACCTGAATTTGGGCTACACAGCCTCTGCCTGGTGGTTGCGATTCTCATTGCAGCGCTCCGATGAGGCACCCAGGCATTGGTTCATCGACTTGCCGTACCTGAACTTAGATCAAGTCGATTTTTACGCGCCTGACCAAAAAGCCATTCTCACCGGCAGCATGCGCCCGTTGGCAACCCGGCCTTTGCAGCATCGGTTTTTTGTCTTTCCGATCGAGCTGGACGAAAGCCCCAGTCGTTTTTATGTTCGGGTGTCCTCTGGCTATTCCCTGACCGTCCCCATCTCTGCCTGGCAGCCGGAAGCATTCCTCCAGGACAGTCAGCAGCAGTTGCAACTGCAATGGCTTTATTTCGGCGGATTGATCGCCCTCATGCTCTACAACATGCTGATTTTTGTCTCGCTTCGAGACCAGCGGTTTCTCTTTTATGCCTTGTATGTGGGATTTTTTGGCATGGCCATGCTGGCGGGGAACGGTCTTGGTCGCGTGATGGTCTGGCCACAAGCCACGCAATTCGACGCAGTCTCTCAAAGTTTCTTTCTTTCCGTGGCTGCCATGCTGTCCATTGCCCTGACGCGAGCTTTTTTGAACACGCGACAACTTGCTCGCTTTGTGCATCAAAGCTTGAGCGCGTGTGCTTATGCTTTCGGGGCGTTGGCGGTGGCCTATGCCGTCAGTGTTTGGACGCCTTTGCCGGTGCAGCATCTCCATACGGTGATGCTGGTTGTGGGTTTTTTCAGTGCATTCCTGATCATGGCAGCCGGGTGCATGGCACTCTACAAAGGGCAATCGGGGGCGCGTTTTTTTGTGTTGGCGTGGGGGGTGCTTTGGACGGGGGCTTTGATCGCTTCATGTCGTGCCATGGGCTGGCTGCCGACCTCTTTGCTGACGGCCTACAGTTTGCAGTTGAGTTCTGCACTGGAAATGCTGTTGTTGGCTTTGGCACTGGCAGACTTGATTCGGCTCGAGCGCCATGACAAGATCGAAGCCCAAGCCCAGGCGCTGGAGGCCAACCAAGCACTGCTGGCTTCTTCTCAAGCCTCTGGTGAAAAATTAGAGCAGGCGGTAGATCAACGTACCAGTCAATTGGCGCAAGCGCTGGCGCAAGAAAAACATTTGCGCGACCAGCAATCTCGATTGGGCGCATTGATTTCCCACGAGTTTCGAAATCCATTGGGAATCATTGACAGCCAAATCAGCTTGCTTCGAAAAGAAAAAGCCCTGGGCCATGCACAAATTGACAAGAGAATCGACATCATGTCAGGTGCGGTACAAAGATTGCGCGCGCTGTTTGACACATGGTTGAACGGGGACCGCATTAAAAAGTCATTGGAAACCGCCGATTTAAAGCCGCTGGAGATCAATCATTGGCTGCAGTCTACGGAACAAGCCCTGCGGCCTTTGGCCCGCAATCATCGCTGGGGGCTGCAAGTTCTGCCTCATCCAGTCACTGTCATGTTTGATGCCGATTTGCTTGAAATTGCGGTCATCAACTTGGTCGACAACGCATGCAAGTACTCGCCTGCAGGGTCTCAAGTCGCTTTGCATTTGCGTGAGCGACCTGGTCAAATTGGCATTGCGGTCATTGATCATGGCGCAGGTATTGCGCATGAGCATCGGGGAAGGGTCTTTAATGCATACTTTCGGGTGCATCCAGAGGGCGCCGTCGCGGGGCTGGGCTTGGGTTTGACTTTTGTGCAGCGCGTGGCCGATTTGCACCAGGGACACATTGAGCTTGAGAGCCAACCCAAGCTTGGAAGCACATTTTGCCTCTGGTTGCCTGCGCTCGAAACACCAGCATGAGCACCGCGCTTGCACGCCACCTTCCGCGCCTCCTCATCATTGAAGATGAAGATGGTCTGCGCGACGCCATGGTGGATTACTTAACGCTGGATGGTTGTTTTGCCAAAGGCGTCAGCACGCTGTCTCAGGCAGAAGCGTGGATGCGCACAAACGACTTTGACATCCTGGTGCTGGATCTCGGGCTGCCAGATGGCGACGGCCTTGCTTGGCGCCAAGCCAAACCGCACTTGCGCGAGAAGGGCCTGGTGGTGACGACCGCCCGCGGAGCGAGAAGCGATCGCATTGAAGCCGCCCAAACAGGGGCAGATCTTTACCTCGTCAAACCAGTTTCATTGGAAGAGCTCAGCCCCCTGGTTCGCAATCTTGCACACCGTTTGCGGCCAGTCTCTGCACATTGGGCCTTTAACGCCCTGGAGTGGAGTTTGCGATCACCCGAGGGCATTGTGATCAAGTTGACGCATTCGGAGTCCATGCTGATGCGTCAGCTGGCACGATCACCCGGTCAACCGGTGCCACGCAACGATCTCATCTTGGCCTTGGGCGAGACCCCCGGAATTTACGATGTCCGTCGCTTGGAAATCATGGTCCGGCGCCTGCGTAACAAGGCAGAAAAAGTGCTCGGCCGGCCACTGCCTCTTGAGACCGTGCATCGACAAGGGCTGGCTTTTACGGAGCCGATCACCCCCTTCTGAGGGGCAGGCGCCCACCCTCGATGAATGGTTTTCTATTTATTTCAATTAAATCAAAGACTTGCGATTAGTTTTGACAGTAAAAATACACATTTTCCGACAAATTGCGACATTGTTGAATATTGTCAAATAAGTTATTTATCATGATTACTGGTGAATAATTTTTATTGCAAAAGGTATAAAAATGTTTGAACAAGTAGTGCCCATCAACAAGGAACGCCACGCCAAGAAAAAAGTCCGATTGAGCAGTGACTTTCACTTTGCTGCCAAATTCCATTTGGCGTACTTGACCATGGCCGAATTTGTGCGCGCAGCTTCCACGTATCCGGTGGTCTTTTTGGAAGACAAAGCCAATGACGAATTCCGTCCGGTGGCGTTGTTGGGACTTGATGCGGGCGAAAACTTGTTTGTGGACCACGAAGGCAAGTGGTCGGCCTCTTACATTCCGGCGATCATCCGTCGTTACCCTTTTGCTTTGAGCAAGTCCGACGACGCTGATCGTTATGTGGTTTGCGTTGACGAGGCCAGCGACCTCATCAGCGACACCGAAGGTTCCCCGATGTTCGATGACGATGGCAACCCCACCCAAGTGATTGAAAACGTCAAGCGCTATCTGGGCGAGTTGCAGCAAATGGACCAGTTGACGCAGGAATTCACACAGTTTTTGGTGCATAACAATTTACTGACACCACTGAACATGCGTGTCAATGCGGCCGATCAGGTCAAGAGCATCACCGGCTCCTATGTGATCAACGAAGAGCGACTCACGAATTTCTCAGATGAAAAATTCCTGGAGGTTCGCCACAAGCGCTATCTGCCTGCCATCTATGCCCACCTCTTGTCCTTGCCGCAAATCGAACGACTGGTGAGCCTTAAAAAACCTGCTGCGTGAGATGAAAAACAGCTCGAAACAGACGCGTTGATTTGGACAACCTCCATGGATTTCGCTTCTGATCCTTCGAGATGCACCTTCGCTGGAGTCTGATGATGTCTAAGACCTTGAGCAAAAGCCGAATTTTCATGGCCTTGGCCGTGGCAAGCTTGGCGGTGACGGCCCAATCCGCCGAGCCCAATGCCTCGCGCAAAGCAACGGGTAAGCCAGTCTCTTCCGCATCGCAGAAGAAGGCCAAGAAACGTGTGCCCCAGCCTGCTGTCGCACCTGTGGCAACAGCGCCATCGGAGACCCCTGCCGTTGAGGCGAATCAAGCGGCAGAAGGCGGCGACGACCAACTTTTGACGCTCAAGGAATTCGTGGCGCGCTTGCGCACAGACAACCGTGCCATCTTTGCCAAGCGGACGGAGCGCGATATTGCGGCCACTGGCATTGAGCGTGCCGGCGCTGTGTTTCAGCCGCAGCTCAATGTCAGCGCAACCAATGGCTCGCAACGACAGAAAAATTCCTTTGAGGAGTACCTCTACAGGGGCACGGTGCCTGTTTACGAGCGCCGAGGCCAAGATATCTCCGTGGCTGTTTCACAGTTGGTCAGCACAGGCGCCAAGTTGGAGGCAAAAGCCACCTTGTCTCGTTTCATGACCAACATCAACCGAAGCATTTCAGGTGATGCCGCTGCGCTTTATTCCGATGACTATTACAACCGATCCCAATACGGCTTGGCCCTGAGCCAACCCTTGCTGAGAGATGCCGGGTCGACAGTCACCCAAGCGCGCGTCAAAGTCGCTGAGTTGGACGCACAGGCTGCCGAATACACCAGCCGAGAGACGCAAGCCAGTGTCATGGCCGAAGCGATCATGGCTTATCACGATCTGGCTTTTGCGCAAGAAAAGCTTAAAGTTGCACAAGAGCGTGTGGTGATGGGGCAGCGCCTTTTACAAGAGGCTCGCGCCTTGACCGCTTCAGGACGGTTGTCCCAGTCCGATGTGCTGGAAGTCGAAAATTCCCTAGGCCGGTATCAGTCCGCGCTCAGCGAGGCACGTCAGCAGCATCTCGATCGTTCCAACCGATTGCGGAGTTTTGTGGCTGCCAGCACACTGGCCGATCAAGGCCTTTGGCGTGCAGCCGATGCCATTCCCATGGGGCCCATCACCCCCCTTGACCCTTCTTTGGACCAAATGGTTTCTGAGGCCATGCAACGACGTGATGACTTGCGCATGCGCCGTGTGATGGTTCAGCGCGAAGGGACGCAAGTCGAGTTTGCGCGCAACCAAGCCTTGCCCAAACTGGATTTGGTTGCCAACTATTACCGAAATGGCTACGAGTTGAATGCGCGCCAGTCATTTGCTGCACCCAACTTGCGGGACTTTCCGAGTTGGTCTGTTGGCTTCCAATTGAACATGCCGATTGGTGCAGATCGACAAGCCAAGGCTGATTTGCAAGCCGCCATGCTGCGTAAGAGTGACGCTCAGATGGCAGTTGACGCCTTGGAGGCCAACGTTGGAAATGATATTGAGACGACCCAAAGTTTGCGCGACAGTGCGGTCGAGCGACTGTCATTCCTCCATGAAGTGGCGCAGCGCGAGCAAAAACTTCTGGAGCTTGAGCGTCGAAGGCTCAGCGCGGGGCGAAGCGACATGCGCGAAATTTTATTGCGCGAAGAGCGGGCATTGAATGCGCAACTCGGCGTCGTCGAGCAAAGGGTCGCATTGGTGAAGGCGGAAACTTTATTGCAGGCGGCGCAAGGTGTGCTGGTGCAGCAATTTGATTAGAGGGGCAAGCATGAAGGGATGGTTGAGCCGAAACACGGCGGTCCATGCAGTGACCGCCGTTTGGCTTTGTGTGGCCAGCCAAATTTGCGCTGCCAGCGCCGATGAAGTGTTGGGTCCGGGCTTCACGCAAGCATTGAAAGAGGCCAAACTCAGCATGACGGTCAACGGCCGGGTCGAGGGGCTGATGGTTCGCGAAGGACTTCGCGTGAGGCGCGGTGACTTGCTTCTGCACTTGGACCGAACCACGGAAGAGCTCGAAGTCAAACGTCGCCAATTGGTGTTGCAGGACACGGCCCGGTTGCAAGAGCTTCGGCAACGCGAGGCGACATTGACCCAGCAAGTGGGGTCTGCTCGAGAATTGCTGAGCAACGGCACCATTTCCCGAAAGCAATTCGAGGATGAAGAGTTGGCTTTTCGCGCCACCGTCGCTGAAAGGCAGGCGCTGGAGTTGGCCAAGCAGCGCGAAGAGGTCGAATTGCAATTGAGCCGCGAGGCCTATGAGCGGCGCCACTTGAAAGCGCCCATTGATGGTGTGGTTGCGAAAATTCACTTTCGGGTGGGTGAGAGCATTGCCCCGCATGAGCCAGTCTTGGTCTTGGTGGATGTCAGTCGTGTTCGCTTTCTGAGTGCGGTATCGCCAGCGGCGGCAGCACGGCTGAAGCCGGGACAAAGCGTGACCGTCCAATTGGGGGCGGAGGCACGTGCGCCAGCGCGGCGCGCGCGCATTTCTTTTGTGTCGCCAACAGCAGATCCTGCCAGCGGCTTGGTGGAAGTGACGGCAGAATTCGACAATCCAGACGGCAGTGTCAAGCCCGGAGTGACAGGGCGGCTGACGCTTGAGGCGGTCAACCCCAGCCCACTGCCCTCGACCAAAGCTGAGCCCAGGAGCTAGCGTGATCGCCAGCGACGCACTCTCTCGTTACACCGATCAGTTGGCGCCACTCTCGGCGTACGATGGTGCGCCGGAGGCTTTTTGGTCGGCCTATCTGGCGGCAGTGGGGGGCTTGCTTGCGCCGCGGCGTTTGTTGTTGCTGGTCTCTGCCCCTGATCAAGGCTGGCAGGCCATCGCCCAGTGGCCTGAAACCGCACCAGATCAAGCCATCGATGCCGATGTGGCGATGCAACTGATCCCACTGGCGCAAGCCACAGAAATTGCATTGGCGCGTGATGCGAAGGGTGGTGTCATTGGGCTTGCACTGGACCTGCCCGATGCCCCCGTTCCCCGTCGCCAAAAGGCCGTCTTGGTGGCTTTGCTGGACGCCGGCCGTGATCACGGCGATTCAGAGACCCTGTTGCTTTCTTGGGCTGCGTTGGTGGCGCAGATTCCAGCCCATTACAGCCAGCGTCGACTGCTGGCGGCACAGCCGCAGGTTGAGCCACAAGGCGCAGAGAAAGCTGAGCGCTTGCACGATTTGGTTCAGTTGGCCATTCAACTGGGGCAAGAGTCACGGTTCATGCGCATGGCATTTGTGCTTTGCAATGAACTGGCTGCGCGTTACCAGTGCGATCGTGTTTCTCTCGGTTGGGTCAAAGGGCCTTACGTGGCGTTGGTGGCCGTCAGTCATACCGAGAAATTTGATCCGCGTTCATCGGCTTCGCGTGCACTGGAAGCCTTGATGGAGGAAGCCCTGGAGCAGGAGGCGGTGTTAGCCTATCCCGCACCAGAAGGTGGACGTTTGATCACGCGGGCGCATCAAAAGCATGCGGATCAAATGGGGCATCCTTTTTTGCTGACGCTGCCCGTCAGCCGTGCAGACCAAGCTGAAGCTGTTGTGACATTGGAGCGTCAGGGGCAAGCCCTTTCGGATGCTCAGACTTGGGAAATCCAGCTGTTGCTGGCGTTGGTGGCGCGTGGCTTGGTGGATCTCCATCAAAGCGAGCGTTGGTGGGGCGAACGCCTGGCACAAGACATCCGGCATTGGGCTCAGGATCTTCTGGGGCCACGACACACATGGTGGAAATTGTTGGGCGCCGGCGCACTGAGCTTCTTCTTGGCATCCCTTGTATTGCCTTGGTCTTACCGCGTGGATGCAGGGTTGGCGATTCGCAGCAAAGATCTTCTCTTCATGCCCGCGCCTTTCGATGGCTACTTGCGCAGCGTCCATGTCAATGTCGGTGACCGCGTAGAGGCGGGTGCGGTGCTGGTCGAACTGGATACGCGGGACTTGCTGCTGGAGGCGTCGATGGCGCAATCTGAACTCCAACGCGCGGCACGAGAAACCGAAAAAGCGCAGGGTGCCCGACAGTTGGCCGATATGCAAATCAGTTATGCGCGGCAACAGCAAGCAGAGGCGCGGCTGAACCTGATCCGTCATCAGCTTGAGAATGCGCAGGTGCGCGCGCCGTTCTCGGGCATTGTCACCGAAGGCGACCTCAAGAAAAATCTGGGTGCACCGCTGCGAAAAGGCGACCTTCTGGTCAAGTTGGCTCAGGCCGAAGAGTCCTTCATCGAAATTGAGATTGATCAGGCTGACGTGCACTTGGTACAAGTGGGTACACGGGGTGAATTCGCTTTGGTTGGCCGTCCAGACCAGAAGTTCGATCTTGTCATTGATCGGGTGGATCCGGCTTCGGTCTCAAGGGAAGGGCGTACTGTTTACTTGGCCCGCGCGCAAGCGCAAGGGCCTGCGCAAACTTGGTGGCGACCGGGCATGGGCGGTACCGCCAAGCTCGATGCAGGTGACCGCAGCCTGTTGTGGGTCATGACCCATCGCACCGTGCGATTCTTGCGGGAGTTTTTCTGGATATGAGCCTTGAACAAGCGGCCAGCAAAACCTACAGCGATGCTTGGCATCGCGTGGCCACAGTGCGTGCCGAGTTGCGTCACAGCGTGACGGCACATCGCCAGTTTTTCAGGGGCGAGCCATGGGTGATTTTGCGCGACCGCTTTTCAAGTGATTGGTACCGTGTTTCGCCTCAAGCCTATGATTTTTTATGTCGTCTTTCGTTACAGCAGACCATCGCGCAGGTCTGGGAAGCTTGCCTGGTGGCAGATCCCCACGGAACACTGACGCAAGAGGAGGTGGTGCAGCTGATCGGGCAGATGAACCTCTCAAACCTGATTTCGGTCGATCGCGGGGCATTGGCAGAAAGCCTGTTTGAGCGATTCAGCAAGCGTGTATCGGCCGAACGCAAAGCCTTGGTGTTGGGGTTTTTATCGATCAAGCTGCCTTTGCTGGACCCTGACCGCTGGTTGGAGCAAGCCCGCAAGCCCATCGGGTGGATATTCAGCCCCTTGGGGGCAGTGATGTACAGCTTGTTGCTCTTGCTCGGGGGCAAAGCCTTGATGGACAACGCCGACCGATTGTTCGATCAGACTTCGGCGTTGCTGGCACCCTCGAACTTAGGGTTGCTTTATGTGGGCTTTCTGATCGCCAAATTGCTGCACGAACTGGGGCATGCCGCACTGTGCAAGCGTTTCGGTGGCGAGGTGCACAAATTAGGCGTGATGTTCCTTATTTTTGCGCCGATGCCCTATGTCGATGCGACTTCTGCCTGGGGTTTGCGCAATCGCACCGAACGCGTGTTGGTCGGGTTGGGCGGTGTTTTGGTGGAGTTGGGCGTGGCTGCGATGGCCGCTCTGATCTGGGCGCACAGCGCGCCTGGAACAGTCCACGCACTCGCTTACAACATCATGTTTGTTGCCAGCGTGTCCACATTGGTTTTCAACCTCAATCCCTTGTTGCGTTTTGATGGCTACCACTTGCTGGTGGATTTGCTGGACGTACCGAATTTGTTTCAGCGCTCTCGCGAGCAATTACGCTACTTGGGTGAGCGCTACTTTCTGCGGCTTCCCCATGCGCAAGGTGCTGCTCGCACGCCGACGGAGGCCTGGCTGTTGCCGCTGTATGGATTGGCGAGCATTGGGTATTGGTTGGCCTTGATGAGCACCATTGTGGTGTTCGTGGGGGGACAGTATCTGGAATTGGGCATCCTGCTGGCGTTTGTCCTGGTTTTTACCTCCATCCTTCTGCCCATAGGGAAATTTTTACTTTACCTGATCAACGATGCGCGACTGGGCCCCTACCGTGCGCGTGCGGTTTCATTGACAGCAACGGCAGGCGTTTCACTGATGGTGCTGCTCACGTTGGTGCCCATGCCCGACCGTTTGCGTGTGCCTGGTGTTTTGGAGGCTGAGCGTTCACGTGCGCTGCACAGCGAAACCGATGGTTTTTTTGTCGAATTGTTGGCGCGTCCAGGCGAGTTTGTCCAGAAAAATCAGCCCTTGCTGCGATTGAGCAATTTGGACCTTGAACGTGAAATCGAAGCAGCACAAATGCGGCGCCAAGAGTTGATGTCTCAAGAGATCCGCGCCATCAGCAAAGGCATGGTGGATTACGCGCCATTGGCGAGACAACGCCAAGCGCTTGAGGAAAATTTGTCGCAACTGTTAGAACGTCAAGAAGCTTTGCTGGTTCGGGCGCCTATCGAAGGCGTTTGGAGTGCCAGCGAGTTGGCGCATACCCGAGGCCAATGGATGGCGCGTGGCGCCAGTCTCGGAACCTTGGTACAAGGTGGGGGATGGCGCTTCGTGGCAGTGCTCCCTCAAATTGGCAGTCATGTTTTTGATGGTGAGGTGCAGCAAGCTGAGGTGCGCCTGCGTGGCGAAGAGTCCATGAACGTGCTGGCACGTCAAGCTCAGGTGATGCCCTTTGAGCAAGGTATTTTGCCCTCACGCGCTCTGGGCATGGCCGGTGGTGGCGCGATTGCCGTATCCCCTTCTGACCCCAATGGGTTGACTGCCACGGAACCATTTTTTCGGGTAGAGGCCCGCATTGAGCCTGATGCAGAGCCAACGCCTGCACTGTTTCACGGTCGCACGGGGGTGATGCGCATCACGCTCTCGAGTCGCCCGTTGCTGAGTCAATGGGAGCGCGAATTGCGCCAATTTCTCCAAAGGCGGTTCCGAGTATGAACGCTGCCGCGCAAGTTTTGACCCCATCCGCCGAGCGTCGTATGCCAAGTGCTTGCACGCTTGCCGCTTTGGAGCAACTTCCCGAAGGGCTGGATGCCCATGCACAGCGCCTGCAAGGCTGGTGGCGACGTCACAATGGTGTTCAGAAAGCACTGCGCGACATTGCAGACAAAGCCGCGCTGGCATGCAGTGCGCTCAATGAGGCCAGTGAGCATGAGCTGTCACAAGCGCTTGACGAGGCACGCATGCGTTTGGCCTTGGACCCGTTGGATGCAAAGGGACACCTCGCGCAAACCTTGGGCGTGGTGGGGCAGGTGGCGCGTCGGGTGCTGGGCATGAGCCCTTATCCGGTTCAGTACATGGGCGCACTGGCATTGCACCAGGGGCTTCTGGCAGAAATGGCGACGGGTGAAGGCAAAACTTTGACGGTGGGGTTGGCGGCTGTGTTGGCCGGCTTGACGGGCCGTCCCTGTCATGTTTTAACGGTGAATGACTACTTGGCTGAGCGAGATGCCAACGCCATGATGACTCTCTACAAGCATTGTGGTTTGACAGTGGAATCGATCACTTCTGAAGTGGCGCCAGCACAGCGTGTGATGCGCTATGGCGCAGATGTGGTGTATTTGACGGCCAAGGAGCTGTTGGCAGACCATCTGCGCGATCAGTTGGCCGAACATGCAGGCCAAGGGGGGCAGAAGCTGGCGTTTCAGCAGTGGCTTACATCATCCCCTGAAGGAAGTGAACATCAAGCGGGAGTGCGTCTGCTGTGGCGCGGTCTTCACACCGCCATTGTGGACGAAGCAGACAGCATTTTGGTGGACGAGGCTGTGACGCCATTGATTCTGGCCGCGCCGCGTGACAGCAGGGGACTCGCGCAGGCGGTGCAGCGAGTTTCAGAGCTCGCCAATGCGCTTCAAGTCAATGTCGATTACGAAGTTGTTGTCCGCGCGCAAGCCGTCACTTTGCAGGATTCCGCCCGCAGAGCCCTCGTGCAATTGGCCAGCGATTTGCCCGAACTTTGGCGACCCGCGCCGCGTCGCGAGGAGTTGTTGCGGCAGGCTTTGGTGGCCCGCCATTTTTACCATGCCGGAGAACATTACGTTGTGCAAGACGGCGAGGTCGTTTTGCTAGACACCTTCACGGGGCGACTGACACCGGGGCGCTCGCTCACAGCGGGGATGCACCAAGCAATAGAAGCTTTCGAAGGCGTGGAGATCACGGAGCCCAACGAGTCGCTGACACAGATGAGTTTCCAGGCGTTTTTTCGCAGGTTCAGGCGCTTGTGTGGCTGTAGCGGAACGATATGGGAGGCAGCGACAGAGTTATGGGCCGTCTATGGCGTTGCGGTCGTTCGTATTCCCACCCATCGTCCCCGTATTGTGGTGGAACGTGCACCAGTCCTCACGGGTGATCTTGAGGGGAAGTGGCAAGCCGTTGTTGCCGATGCCTTAAAGGAAATTCAGCGTGGACGCCCCGTACTGATCGGCGTGCGCAGCGTCACGGCCAGCGAAGAGTTGGGACAGCGCTTGCGCGCCCATGGCATGCAACCCCAGATTCTCAACGCACTGTCACATGAACACGAAGCGCAGATCATTTCACAAGCGGGTCAATTGGGGCGTTTGACCATTGCAACCAATATGGCGGGCCGCGGAACCGATATTCGTTTAGGTGAGGGTATTGCTGCGTCTGGCGGCTTGCATGTGATCATTGCCGAAGTCAATGACTCCGCGCGAATCGATCGCCAATTGGCGGGGCGTTGTGGTCGTCAGGGCGACCCAGGCAGTGTTTCGCTCTACCTGTCCATGAAAGACACCTTGGCAGAGCGTCAACTTGGCTTGCTTTGGCCGTGGTTGCTCAAAAAATGGAGGTACCCCAAACTGGCGGCATATGCCTTTCGCCGCGCTCAAGCGCAGTCAGAGCGGGAGGCCTATTCGCGGCGACTTTCTGTTTTGCGCAACGACGACTGGATGGCTTCAGCGCTTCCCTTTGAGGGACGACAAGGAGGTGGTTTGGCATGACCGCCCGCCCGCTTTGGTCTGATCGTGCCTGGCTCGGGCAACCCGCGCCCGCCTTTGCCGCGGGTGTGCAATCCCTGCTTCGTGCCAGCCAGGGATTGGCAACATCCGGGTGGGAAATCTCTGTGCGCTTGAGTCCTGAGGGGCTCTGCCTGCAACGCTTGCTGGTGGGTTGGGAAACCCGGGGGGTAGCGCTTGCGCGCAAACGTCAGTTGGCTACCGAATGGGGTATACCGCCCACTTTGTCACCAGCTTGGCAGTCCGATTTGATGCATGCAGAACAAGTGCTGTTGGCCATCGAGGGGGGGCAACTGCAGGGGCGTGCGGACACGCTAGAGCGGCGTGCCTATTTGCAATTTCCCCGTACCCAAGACAACGAGAGTTTGGTTTTGCGAGGCTACAAATGGCGTGATGAACAACCGGATGTCTGGCGTCAAACAGATTACCACCGGCTGCCGATGGGCCTTGCGCAAACACAGCACGCCCTGCGCCTGGCGATGACGCAAGACACGCATGATGCGATGTCCTCGCATGCCTACAGCGCGGCCGCAGAAATTCTGAACAACGCCTGTCAAAGACTCAGTCAGCGTGGCGATTCACTGGAGACTGCGCCCTTCGAAATTTTGGTCGCTACCGAATCCTCGCAGGCGGGGCCAACGCCCAGAACTTCCTTGTGCATGCGTTTGTATGACCTTGACGTGGATGCGCGCATGGCATCTGAGCCTTTGCAAAAATTGTTGTCCCTTTGGGGGCAAGCTCAGCATGGCGCAGCTTTGCGCAATTTATTGACACATCGTCCCTTGGGTTGGTTGGCGACCGGCACCGATCGCCAAGGGTTACCCTTTCTGACACTCTATGCCCAGGCTAGCATTCACGATGCCTGGCAATGGACAGCTTTAGGAGCTGGCAAATGAAACGCAACAAAAAATGGCCTGCGTTGAACCGCATCAATCAAGCTTTGCGCAGCAACCGAATTCAAGTTGAAAAGCTGGAAGACCGTGTGTTGCTGTCGGCAGACCCTTTGCTGCAGTTTGAAAAGCCCAAAGCGGCAGAAGTTGTCTCAAGCGACAACATCACCCTGAACCTCAAGGATGCGGCCGCCGACCCCTTTGCAATTGCCGCATTGGCGGCCAAGCCGGATACCAAGCGCGTTGACCTCAGTCAGAGCCAAGGGACAGAACAGGACAGCAGCATTTTGTCCTGGCAACAGCCTGGCGAGTTGCTGGCAATCAATAACAGCCTCAAGGGGCTGGTGGTCGACCTTGGCGACGCGTCCTCTGCTGCGACGCTGTCGATGGAGTTGGATGGCCGACTGAAAATTTCAGGCGCCAATATTTTGGATCTGATTTTCAAGGCGCCTACCGATACCCTGGTCATTTCAGGGGGGGGTGGTGTTGACAGCTTGCTCTTTGACATGGGCAGTTTAAGCGCCATGGATTTGGGTGCAGCAGACCTCGTGATTGAGGCGGAAACGATCGAGTTAGGTGCCACACAATCGCTCAAAGGCACCGGTGACTTTGTGTTCAGAGGCTTTGCTCAAATCAGCCAGTCGCGAACACAAGCGCAGTATGACTTGACCCTCCAAGCGGACGCACGCGTGTCGCTTTTAGGGGCTGTTGTGACGTCGGGGCAAGTGATAATGGATGCCCGCGTGCAAGCCCTGGGTGGCTTGAGTGGCAATGCATCGGCAGTCGATCTTTCATTGCATGCTGCCACATCGGCCATTGCCATGGTGGGAGGCCAAGCCAAAATTGAGGCGGGTGGCTTGTATGTCACGGCAGCAACCAGCAACCAACTGAGTGTTTCGGGCCAGTCGTTTGGCAATGCGGCTGCCCTGGGCTCCCTGGATCTGACGGCACGGCAAACCACGCGCGCAATTGTTGAGAGTGGTGCCACCTTGGTGTTGGGGTCCGGCACCAACCCGCCCGCAATGTCTTTGCTGTTGGAGGCGGTTGATCGAAGCAGTTTTTCAACGCGCTTGGCTGTGGATGACTCGGCAACCACGGGCGACGATGACCTGAACCGCGCCCGCAGCACGATCAGCCTGGAGCGCTCAGCCGAAGCCATTTTGTTGGGCCGCGAAATCAATGTGCCTGCTGTAGATGGCGCGGCGGCCTCCGTGCGCTTACAGCCTGTGACGGCCTCTGGCAAAGTTCAGTTGAGCGCGGTTTTGGCTGATGGCGCCAGTGGTGGCGTGCGGGGTGTGATCGATTCGGATCGTTTTGGTCAGCACGCCACTTCCACGCGTGATACGGTGACTGTCCAAGTGCGCGATGTGGACCTTTCTGCATCGGCATTCTCGGCGTACGCCCAGAACCAGAGCAGCTTGCTGGCGCAAGCCAAGCAAGCAAGCAACGAGGCTGCAGGCTTGCTCTCCGCTGTGCCCCCAGAGGGAGGAAGCGCCCAAGTCTTGCCCAGCGTCTCGGTGCTGATGGCCAACACGCACTTGACGGCAGCTGGCCTGGCGCAATTGATCGCCGTGGATGCCTCGGACCTTTATGCATTGAGCGACGGCTTGACAGCAGACGCCAGCTTGATCAACAAAATAGATCCCTTGTTCGCAAGCAACCTTGCAGATCGCCTTGCGCAAGTTCGTGTCTTTGACAGCACAGTGAGTGCCGGAGATTTGCACATCTTTGCGGTCAACCGTGCGAAACTCCTTGCAGAAACGCGCGAAGCGCGTCTCTTGTCGCTGACCTTGGCGCCGTCGTCCTCGCTGACTGCCATCGGTGCAACCGCTGCATCCAATCAGCTGACAGGAGGTGCTCGCGCGCTGGTCGATCAGTCGGCTTTAACCCTGGGGCATGATTTGCGCAGTGGCGCGCGAATGTCCAGTCTGGTGAAGTCCATCACGCCACAAGGTGTGCCTTCCGGCACGGCCAGCAATATCGCCCTGGGTCACTCCGTTGGATTCAATGCCGTTGGCTGGAAATGGAAGAGTGGCACGTCACCCACCCAAGCCAGCACAAGCAGCCTGCTCGGTTCCGATGGAAATTTTGATTCTTCACCGATAGAAATTTTGGCGCGTGTCAACAACACCTCTGTCAAGGCGCAGGGTGATGTGGTTGTGCGAGCTGACAACGCCATGAAAATCGTTTCGCTCACCGGCGATTTGACCTCTGCCTCTGGCAGCAGTGCCAGTGGCTTGCTTTCTTTGGGTGCCTCTGCATTGCTGGTGAGCAATCGCGTTCGAAGTGAAACACGTGCAGTCGTGGATGGCCTTGATTCCGCCGCCTCTTCCCAGTCGACTCAGAATTTTCACATCGGTGGCTCATTGGACATCGCGGCCCTGGATAGCGCACAGGTTCAGGCCAATTCGGACATGAGCTCTGGGGCAGGCGGCGGTGTGGCACTTGGCGCTTTGGTGGCGCGCAATGATGTGCGCCAAGTGGTCGATGCCTTGCTGTCACGCGTGTCTTTGCGTGCAGCGGCCGATGTGTCGCTGCGAGCCTCCAACAGCTCGTCCATTCAAGCCGTGACCCAAGGCGAAATAGGTTCATCGAAATCAGCTGCGGGCATGGGATTGGCCATGAATGCGCTGATTGCCACCAACATGGTCCTGGCAAAGGCGCATGCCAGCATTGAGCACAGTGATTTGTACATTGAAGGCCATTTGCGGGCGCATGCAGACAATCTGGCGCGCATCGATGCCAATAACAGTGCAGCGATGACAGCCAATGGTTTCTCGGCAGGGGTGAGCCTTGCTTACAACACCATTGGATGGTCATCTCAAAGTGTGCTGGGCAGCAGCTTGGAGTCCTTCATCGGGTCTGATCTCGGAACAGAGATACCTGCACAGACACTTGCAACCATTGTGGCTACGCGTTTCACAGTACTAGGTGACGTCAGTGTTCGTGCCGGTGGGGGCGACAATTTGAAAGACCCCGTGGGGGGGCTGATCACCGCCAAATTGGCCAACAAGACAGAGAGTCAACTGCCAACAGCCTCTGCCAGCTTCATCTTGGCCATGAACAAGGCCAGCAGTTTGACCCAGGCATGGATCAGTCCGCTGTCCTACGAGCAGACCGAGAGCAGCGCCGTGGTCGCGCCCAGTGTTTTGTTTGTGGGTGGCGGTTTGATGGTGCAGGCCTATGAGGCTGTCGCGATTGATGCGGATGTGAGCCTGTCGGTATCCCGTGGCGGGGGTGCCTCTGCCGGAGGCATTGCATCGCGCAATGATGTGCGTGGTCAAACAACGGCTGGCTTGGACCGAGTGAACCTCGATGCAGGTCTGGAAGTCCTGATCCAAGCGACACAGGGCGCCAAAATTCAGGCCTCTGTTTCCGGTGAAAGCAAGTCGCAAACAGAGGACGAGGCATCACTCAGTGAAAAAGCGATTTCAGAGGTCGTGGACAAGGTGGTCGCGCCGATTGCCATCAATGGCTTGATTGCCAACAACCTGATTCTGTCCGAGAGCCGAGCCCTTCTCACGCGCAGCAACGTCAAAGCCGGCTCAGATCTATCGGTCCTCGCTGAAAACAGCGCCAGTATTGACGCAAGCAATACAGCCATCATGTCCTCAGGCGGCACGGCCGTGGGAGTCACGCTGGCTTTCAATACGGTGGGCTGGAAAGCCATGGACATCATGCGCCAGTCGGTGAATGCCCTGGCAGGAAGCAGCTTGGGCGTTGAGACGCCAGCGCTGGCTTTGGCAAAAATTGAGGATACGCCCTTGTCGATCAGCGGCGACCTCACGGTGTTGGGCCAAATGAGTGGCCGCATTGTTTCTGAAACCAACAACCAGACAGAGGCCAATTCTGGGGGCGCGGCTGCGAGCGTCATTTTGGCGTCCAGTGCAGTCAGCACGCGTGCTGACGCTTATGCACGATTCACGCCCTCATTTGGCAACAAAATGATCCAAGTGTCGGGCAATACGCGCATCGAGTCGGAGGACGCGCCATTCATTGATGCCAACACCTTGGTGGTCTCTTCTGCTGCCGACAAGTCTGAGTCAGCTGACCCTGTCTTCTTCAAAGTGGATCATCTCAGCCGTTTCGGCCTGATCCATGTCAAGTTTGGTGACCAGGTTTTATTGGACGAAGACTACGAAAATGGCGGAAATGCAGGCGCCATTTACCGCTACATGGGCCCGGATGGCGGCGTGGATTTGTCTGCGCAGGATTACAGCGACACTGGGTATTGGTACGAGTTGCCACAACTGCCACCTGTGCCCAAAGAGTTGCTTTTGGTTGGGCAAATCATGGGGTTGGATTCCCTGCCGGACCAGCCAGCGGTTGCTTCGGAGAACGCAGTTCAGCGTTTGTCACTCACGCCAGACGCCACATTGGATTTCAGCGATGCTGGCAATCCTCCCAGCTTTACGCTCGCCCTGGGCGATGAGGCAACGGCACCCATTGAGCTGCTTCAGATCGGTGTGGCCTACAACGAGCGCCAGCGGCTGCGCTTGATCGCCAAGCCAGATCTGTTGGCTGCGCGCGACTTGCTGGAAGATCCGCCTGCGTTGACGTACACACTGAGTTATCGCCCACCCGCAGGGACCAGCCTGTCGGGCGTGGCGAGCCAGTCGCTCCAAAAGATTTTGACCTGGACCAATGATGCAACCACCGATGCATTGACCCTTGAAAAAGCCTTGACGGAGTGGTTTGGCGAGGGCAACGTCAAAGTCACGCACAACAGCGAGTTGTCTGCCAGCGATCATGCCTATTCATTTGCCAATGGCAGCACGGTCTATGACATTGCGTTTGAGGGCGAGTTGTCCGGCAAAAACCTCGGTTTGATTACCCTGAGCACCCTGGACACGCCAGACTCTCCTTTTGTGGTGTCTACCCAGGAATTGGTGGCCGGTCATGCAGCGCGAACCACGGCTGAGCAAGCTGTCCTCATCCAGTCGGCGCTCAACAAAGCCCTTGCGGGGGACTTCACCTCGGTCACGGCAGAGAACGCTGGCACGTATCGGATTTCATTTCAGGGCGACTATGGCAACCAGCGGCTGAGTCGACTCACGCGGGATGATTTGCCTGACGGCCTGAAGGCCGACATCAGCATTGTTCAGGCCGGACGCAAGGGAAGCCTGCCAATTTTTTCGCTCAAGGATGTTGCCTATACAGAAAATGGCACAGACCTTTTCGATTTGACCTTGACGGTGAACGCAGTGGATTACACCGCCCAAGGATTGCTCAACAGCATGACGGCTGAGCAGTTGCAAAAGGCGATCGATCAAAAAGCGGTTGCTGCCGACGGCAGTCATTTGTCAACTCAAAAGCTGCAAACCAAGGTGACCCTGGAAAAGGATGCCTCTGGAAAATCGGTTTGGCGAATTGCGTTGAATGGCGACATTGACAACAAACAATTCAATGGCATCAAGTCCACGCGTGTTCCCGAGAGCACCAGCACACTCCAAGCGGCAGCAAGCTTGGCGACAGAATTGGCACTGGACAACTTGTTTTCAGTCTCGACACCGTCCGTTGCAGTTGGTGGGATCATCGTTCGCAATGACGTGCGTTCTGTGGTGAATGCCTTTGTTGAAAACGTCACGCTGAAAGCCGGGTCTGTTTCAATTCTTGCGAATGAGGATGCAACGATTTTGGCGCAAGCCGATGCGCAAGCCACAGCCACAGGCGGTGGCGCACCGGGCCTGGCCGCTGGTGGAGTGATTGCGACCAATGCCATCCTGAACTCTGCCAAAGCGTACATTGCCAGCAGTGATGTGACGGCCAGCGAGGGCGGCGTTTCGGTCAAGGGCGACAACAGCGCGCACATACGTGCGACCAATAAAAGCGCCATGACCTCTGATGGCGGCAAAGCCGTTGGCGTGACCCTTGCCTTCAACACCATTGGATGGGCGCCGGCAAATTTGCTGTCTGCCACGGTCGATGCGCTTGTGGGTTCCAGTTTTTCAAGCCCGCGCTCTTCAGAGTTATGGGTGTTTGTCCGCGACAGTGACATCACAGCCAAAGGCGATGTTGACGTCTTGGCCAATGCGCGTGCCTACATTCGCTCCCTGGTAAGCAATGAAACCAGTTCGGAAGCAGATTCACCTTTGACCGTCAGCAACCTCGCGTCAGGCGCCAAAGGAGAGTCCAGTGGCGGGCTGGCCATGGGTTTTGTGCTGTCAAGCAACTTGGTGAGCAGTCTGACCAAAGCCTTCATAGAAGGTGACACGGGGAGTGTGACCACCACGGCTGGCAACTTGTCCGTCAGTGCCAAAGACGATTCGCGCATCAGTGCCAACAGCATGCTCTCCGCTGTGTCGGGTGTCGGTGACAGTGATGCCAGTTTGGCATTGAATGCCATCTTCAAATTCATCGGGGTGGATTACACGGATCGCTCAGGTCTGCAGACCCTCAAAGCCAACGACCGCGTTCGCATTGGATCCGCCAAATACAACGACTTGGACAGTCCGGATGAAATGTCGACAGGCGAGCGCGTTGAGCTTCGCCATGGCGTTGGCAATGGTGTTCGGGGCGCAATCTATGAATACATGGGTTCCGAGCCTCTGGAAAATGTGCTTTTTGACAAGGTGGATTTCGCAGACGCTACACAGTGGCGTCAGGTGCAAGGCAAAGTTGGGCCGGTTTACCTTTACAAAGGGCCTGCTGGGCAATTGGATCTTCGCAAGGAAAATTTCAACGACACCACGCGCTGGACGCCTGTCAATGTGAACCTGTGGTCTCAGATCAGCGGACGCGTCTTGGGCGTGGCTGAGGATCTGGCATCTTCTTTCATGGGCTCCAAGAGCTCGGCCTCTGCTTTTGGGGGCTTGGTGGTGCGAAATGATGTGCGCGCCGAGACGCAGGCGCGCATCGATGATCAGTTGCTGAAGATCGCAGGTGACATTGGCATCACGGCAGACCAGCTGGCCAGTATTCTGGCCAACATCAAGAGCACGGTTGAAACCAGCCAAACCGGCGTCAATGTGGTCATCGCCACCAACACCGTCTTGAACAATGCCAGGTCCTGGATGGACAACACCCTTGCGACAACGCATCGCGTGACAGGCAAGCCCGCCTTGGGCGACATCAATGTGTCAGCCTTCAATCGCGGACGTATCGTCGCCGTTCTGGAAAGCACGGTCGAGGCTTCCAGCGCGGTGGGCGTCACCTTGGCCTTCAACACCATTGGCTACGCGCCGCAAAATCTTTTCGCGAACATGGCTGACAGTGTTCTTGGCACCAGCTTTGGCGCACCCAACACATCGGCCACACAGGCAGGAATTCGTGGCAGTCAAATAAGTGCGGCTGGCAGTGTGAATGTGCTCGCGGATTGGGCGGGTAGCATTTACGCTGAGATTTCGGGTTCTGCAGTGGCCATCAGCGCTTCGGCCAAGCCACGCGACAGCGAAGGTGCTTTGACGATTGCGCCCGTGGTGGCCATGAACAAGATCGCTGCAGATGTGGAAGCTGTGATCGACGAGGCAAAGCCAGTCCTGGCGGGCGGGTCGATCACCGTGCTGACCAAAAGTCGCACCCGCATCGAGTCCAAAGTCAGCGCATCAGCCGTGGCCGTGGCTGCTGGGGCCAAGGGCGCCAAAGCGATTTCTGTTGGCTTGAGTCTTGCGCGCAACGATATCCTGAGCGATGCCGAGGCTTCGATCCAAGGGGCTGGTGCGCTCCTCCAGGCTGGCGGTGATATTCAGGTGGGTGCCTGGCGTACTTCTGCCATCGTGGCCAATGGCACCGCATCTGCTGTGGCAGTGGCTGCCGGTGCCAAAAGCGCACCCGCTGTCGCGGGCGGCGGAACTTTGGCCTTCAACCGCATCAGCGGTAACACCGATGCCTTTGCAAGCGGCGTCACGCTGAAAACCATGGCGCCTGTCAGCCCAGCCAAAGGCGATGTCACAGTGGAAGCACACGATGATGCGGCCATCAAGGCCTATCTTCGTTCGGTTGCCGCCGCGGTATCGATTGGCGGCTCTTCTACAACGGCCGTGGCGTTGGGATTGTCGGTGGCCAGAAACATCATCGGTGCGCGTTCAGTCTCCGTGAGCGCGAATGGGGGGCGCCAACTTTACAAGGCCTCCGAAAACACGGACAGCGACCAATCTAAAAACAAGTTAACCAGCTTGCGCAAAGGCGACCGTGTGATCGACGACAGCAGTTTGCTGGGGCGCGAGGTTTATGAATATGTGGGGGAGGACCTGAGCAGCGCCAAGCCCATCAACCTCACCACGCAAAATTACGCCGACGAGAGCACGTGGAAACTCGTGAGTTACTCACCTGAGACCTCCAGTACGCTCGCAAGGCTTGCCAATGCGGATGTGCGTGCGGTCGGGCAATTGACCCTCCATGCGGCCTCGCAGGCTCAGATCAAAGCCTTTGTGGTCGCTGGCGCTGCAGCCGTGGGTGCCGGAGGAGCTGGGGCCAAGTCGGTCAGCGCAGCAGGGAGCTATGCAGAGAACCGCATTTTCTCCAGCATGGATGCCCGCATTGATGGCAGCGCCCAGCGACAAGCCGACATCCAGGCCAATGGCATTGTGATTCGCGCGGAAAGCCGCGCCAGCATCGATGCGGTCGCCGGGGCGGCCTCTGTTGCGGCTTCCCTGGGTGGGGGCTCCTCCTTAAGTGTGGCGATCGGCTTATCGCTGGCCTTCAACAGCATTGACTCGGACGTTCTGGCGCATACGCTGCAAGCTGACCTTGATGCGGGAAGTGGTGCACTGGACGTCCGCGCTATTTCCACAGGCGTTCAACCGGGGGCCAATCTCAGCGCGACCGACCTGGCTGCCAGCGGCATACAGGCGACCACCCTGGATGCCGCAGCCAATTCGCAAGCGAAACCCAGCGCCCAAACCAACGATGGACGCACTTGGGATTACCTGCCCGCTGATGGCCTGACCAGCCTCAAGCAGGGCGACACGGTACTGGATACCCGTACCAATCAGATTTTCGAATATCGCGGCAGCGACCAAGCCCTGGACCTGTCCAAATTGATTTTTTCGGGTGGTGATTGGCGCGAAAAATCCATGCCCAAGACGGAGGTCAAAGTTGGCTACACCGTGCGCTTGGACGCTTATCACCTGGCAGGCGGATTGGTTGGGCGTGTTTATCGGTTTCTGGGGGGGAATGTCCAGCACGTCACAAGTGCAGGGTTTGCGCAAGTGAACCTGGGCGACTTGGTCCGAGTGTCAGATGATCACACAGACAGCGCACTGCGCGGGCGTGTGTTTGAGTACATCGACACCGAAAACACATCAGGTGGCTTGTTAGGTTTGGACGCTGTCCCCGTGCGGGTGGAATTTGCCAAGGCTGATTTCACCAACACCAAACTTTGGAAAGAAAAGGATTTCAAGCAGAGTTTGACCCTGGCCACTGAAAATTTTGCAGATACAGCACGTTGGCAGTTGGCATCGGATTTTGCAGACCCCAGCACCTTGCCTGCCCTGCGACAAGCCTTGTTGGCAGCCGGTTACAACTTGGCCAAAGCTGACAGCATACGTCCGCAATCGCTTTACACCACTGGGAATGGCCAGACCTGGATGTATGACAGCACCAGCAGTGTGGTCAAGATCACCAACGGAACCACCGTTCGCGATGCCTCCGTGACGACCAGCGACCTGGTGTATCGCTTCATTGGGGATTCGGGAACCGCGGGCAAGCGAGTCAGCCTGTCGGGGACGAATTTCAAGGACACCTCTCTTTGGGAGGCTTTGCCCAAAGCTGAGACGGTTTTGAAAAAAGGCGATACCGTCAAACTGTCAGAGTTCTACGCCAAAGGCGGCATGCCTGAGGCGACCTACCGCTTTATCGGCAAAAACAACACTGCGTTGAATTTGGCGCAAGTCAATTACAGCAACACCAGTCAATGGGAGTTGGTCAAGCCGGAGCTTTCGCTGTCCGTGATCGCCAAGGGCACGCAATGGAAGCTTGTGGACGCCAACGGCGAGAGCTATGTGATGACGCTCAAGCAGGGCGAGCTTTCCCTGGCCAGAAACAACATCAGCGCCATTTCAGTGGCAGCTTCTGCAGCCATCGGCGTGGGAAGCTCAGGCTTGGCTTTCAGTGGTGCAGGTGCCGTTGCAATCAACACCATCGCAGGTTCTACCGATGCTTTGCTGGTCAAGAGCACCGCCAAAGCAACGCAAAATATCAACCTGTTTGCGCTATCCGATGCCAGGATTTCTGCCACCATCGCCTCTCTTTCTGTGTCGATTGCGGGTGGCGCTGGAACAGGCGTGGGAGCCTCCATCGGCATTTCTGTGGCACGCAACTTGATAGGCCAAGAGGGTTTTGGCACAGTCGGTGAGAGCGCCATTGCCACGGTCCGCGCCTTGTTAGAGGACAGCGCTGTTTCCACTTTGGGAAATGTGTCGTTGTCAGCGGACGCAAGCCAGAGCATTGATGCAGTCGTTTTCTCAGGCTCGGCTGCCGTTGCAGGTGGCGGCGGCACGGGGCTTGCCGCCAGCGGTTCTGGCGTTTGGGCAGAAAACCAGATCGGGACACGGGTGCGTGCTGGCAGTCTGACGCTCCAAGGCCTTGGGAGTCGACCCAGCCTGCTCGCAGCCCAGGACATCGCCGTGCTGGCCGCCAACCGCTCGCGCATCACTGCGTTTGCAGGTGCGGCCTCGCTGGCGGCAGCGGTGGGCGGTGGCACGGGTGCCGCAGTGTCCGTGGGCGTTTCGTTGGCGCGCAACGTCATTGACGGAGAAATCACGGCCGAGCTTCAGGGGGCACGCGTGACGCAGGCGCGGACTTTGACAGTGCGTGCCTCATCGGATGCAGATATTCAGGTTTTCTCCCTGGCAGCTTCCATCGCAGCGGGCTTTGGTGGTGGCACGGGCGTTGGTGTGAGCGGTGCTGGCGCATCGGCCATGAACATTATTTTGGCCGATACCCGCGCGGCATTGGCCGATTCTGAAGTTCGTGCGGATGACGATGTGGTGGTGGAGGCCTTGGCCAGCAGCCGAATCGATGCCACGATCATTTCCGCATCGATCGGTGTGGGAGGCGGTGGTGCCGCAGGCATCGGGGCATCGGTCGGTGTGTCCATTGCCCGCAACTACATTGGCTACAACCCTTATGCGCTGCCTTTGGGAAGGACAGTGACTTACACCCAGGGCGTTGACAGTCCGGCACGATTTGCCAAGGGGGATGTGGTGCGCTTGTCGCAGACCGCGGGAGCGCGCGCCAATGAGGCCTATGAATACATTGGGAACGATGCCATCACGCCAAAGGATGCGAACAAAGATGGAAAGCCAGATGACTTGTTCTTGGCGCAAGATTTTTCGGATACCGATAAGTGGAAGCAGTTGGTCACCCAGTCTGCCAATGTGATTGAGGCAGTGGTTGAAAACGCCAGTGTTTTGGCCAGCAGCGACAGCAGTCGCACTTTGGACTTGCGCATTCGCGCTCAAAATCAGCAGAGCATTCAATCCTGGGTGCTGGCGGGGTCCGCCGCTGCCTCAGTGGGGGGCTTGGTGGGCGGTGCCGTCAGCGGAGCCGGCGCCAGCGCAGTCAACTTGGTCAATTCTGATGTTCTCGCCACGCTGCGCAGTACCACAGGCCTTGGCGTCAGTGTGGATGGCGACATCAGTCTCACCGCAGACAATGTGGCCAGCATTCGCTCCAGCGTTCAGGCAGTATCGGTTGCCGCAGCCTTTGGCGCCAGTGCTGGCGCAGTGTCGTTAGGGGTTTCAACAGCCTACAACGCCATCAATGGACAAGTGGCTGCCAGCATCGATCGCGCCTTGGTCGAAACGAACTCTGGCGCGGTCAATGTGAGCGCCACTGACAAGCCCTCGATTGAATCCAAGTCGACCGCAGTTTCCGTTGCCATTGCGGGAGGCATTGGTTTTTCCTTTGCCGGTGGCGGAGCAGTGTCCGTCAATGAAATTGGTTCAACGGTGACGGCCGCCATTGACCGCAGCGGAGATTTGCCGCTGGCCGGAAGTGCCAGTGGCTTGACAGAGGTGCGTGCCGAAGACGGCATCACGGTCAATGCACAGTCTACCCCCTGGCTGCGAGCGAAGGTCGAGGCTGCAGCCGCCAGCTTTGGCTTGATCGCTGCCGCTGCAGCGGGCACGGTCTCCGTGAATCGCATTTCACCAACGGTGCGCGCCTATGCCTCTAAGTCAAGCTTGACGGTGGAGCCGGGTGAGGGCACGGTGACCATCAGCGCACGCTCACAGCAAGATGCCTACGCGCGCTCCGATGCGCTCAGTATCAGCTCAGGGGCATCCATGGGCATGTCCTCTGTGAGCACGACGGGCAGCAGCAATGTGGAGGCTGGCCTGCGAACAGACGTTCGGGTCAGTGCGCCGGTGCTGACCATTCGCGCCGAAGGAACGGATCAGATTTTCCAGCAGTCAACCGCCTCGAGCGGAGGTTTGTTTGCGGGCATTGCAGGGGCTTACTCACGTGTCAGCATTGCTGGTCAAGCCAATGCCACGCTGGGCGACCGATCCCATATCACGGTGGACACATTGAATGTGTCTACCAAGCGAGACCAGCAGTTTGATGCCACGGCTTTCAACACTGCGGTCGGGGCCTTGGCTGGCAGCGGTGCCGTCATGGTGGTGGATCTCATGGGGGCGGCCGAAGTTCAGATTGGCAAAAACGTCAAAGCGGCGGCCGGCGACATTCTTATTTCTGCCAGAAATTTCGCTGACAAGAGCAAGTATTCCAACTCCGCCAACTCTTTGCAGTCCTTTGGGGGCGGCTTAGGCACGGCCACCGCTTTGGGTGCCACGACGCTCTTGGGAAGCTCGTCCGAGCGCTTTGGCGCCCGCGTGAGTGTGGGTCAAGGCTCCGAGCTGGTGGCCGACAGCAGCGCAGCAGCCGGTGGCAGATTGCGCATTGAGACCGTCACCGATGTCTACGCAGTGGACAAAGTGCGCATTGATGCTCTGGGCGGCGCCGCGCTCAATACGGCCTCGGCGATTCAAAATGCGCAACTCATGTCCAACATCGTCATCGACGGTGCAAAGGTTCATAACCTGAACGGCAATTTGGAAATGGCCACCCAAACAGTGGCTCGCCTGTTTTCAAATGCCAACAGTTTTGCCATGGCCGCAGTGGCAGGGGCCAATGCCAATGCCATCACGCGGCTCAATTCAGACAACCTCATCACCCTCACCAATGCAGACTTGATTGGCTCCGATGTCCATCTTTATGCTGGCCAGACATCAGACCGAATCAGCAACCAATTAGGGACCACGGCGCGCACAGACATGACCACCGTCTCATTGGCGGGGATCAGCTTGCCTGTGGCGACCAGTAACATCACGGAAACCAACCGCGTCAAATTGGATGGCACGACCCAAGTCAGGGCCATTCGACATGTGGATATGCTGGCTGAGCCGGGAATCGGCGGTGACACGCGTGCCAAGACCGATGGACTGGTGATGAACATCGTGGCATTTGGCCCGCCCTTCATCATGCGCCCCGTGCCTTTGGCCAATACAAGCAGCGTCAACGAAGTCAGCATTGGCGGCAATGCGCGCGTGGAGGCGGGCACAAACTACCGAACCGAGTTTCGCATTCTCCCAATTGCCATCAATGGCGTTCGCCAGATAGATGCCGCTCGGTTGACCACGAACACGGACCTGACGGCCTCTGAAAAATTGGCCATGGGTTTGGATGCGTCGCAACAGTACGAATACGCCGCACTGACCATGGACGACGTGGCCATGGGCGTGACCAAAGGCAACATCGTTGAGTTGGAAGCGGGGGCTTTCCTGGCCAAGCCAGGTCTGCAGGCCGGGCAGTATTACCAGTTCACGCCAGCTGCCTTTGCAGATGAAAGCCTGGTATTGGAGAAGGAAGACTTTACCGATGCCTCACGCTGGACGCGAATTCAACCGCAGGTTCAGTTGACCTCCTCGTCTCAAAACGTATCGGTGGCGACAGGTCAATCGGTTCGCACTACGGAAGGGGCTTGGTACAAGCGCACGGGGGCCGGGGTATCGATTGGCGCCTCGGAAACCTTCAGTGGCAGTGGCTGGGCACAGGTGACCGCCATCAAAAGCAACCGTGGCCTGAATTTCGCCCTTACGCTGAGCGATGATTTTTATGTCGTCAAGCCCAAGAGCTTGGCTTTGCCGCAGCTTGTCTATGCCAACGTGGGCAATCAATTGCTTGAGGATCGTGCCAAAGTGCTGGGCTGGATGGAAAGCCATGCGGGCAACGCCGAAGCGATTGCCCGTTACCAAGCCTTGCTGGAAACCATCGATCAGCAGTTGCTGAAAATGGGCTTGGGCGAAGTGGCCAGTGATGGCAAGACTGTGGCTGCGCGCGCGCAGTTTGATCAGCTTTTCTTGACGCTGCCGAAAATCACCGCATCGGGCGGTGGCGTCTTCATCAAGGCAGGGGACACCAGCCGCGCTGCCCTTGCCAATGCCGTTTCCGATGGCCGTGTCCTGGCGCATGGATCGGCGCGCATCAACATCGTGAACAACTCGCTGTTCGGTTTGGTGATCAACGACATTGGCATCCTGGACAGCACACGCCAAGACCTTGTGGCAGGTGAACTCAAGAGCATGGATCCCGGGACAGCCTATTTCAATGGCATCGCCCTGGGGATGGCGGGCGCCAGTGGATTAAGTGACATTCGCATCACGCAGGATGCCTATCCCAAAGCCTATTACAACCTCGGCATCACGCCACCCAGCGCGCCACAAGATTTGTACATTCGTGGGCGCATCAGCAATGCGGATGGGGACCTCACTCTCAGCAACCTTGAGGGCAGCATCAACGTCACGGGAGAAATCAAGGCCAAGAACATCAATTTGTCGGCTGCGGGTGATTTCAACCTTTCCACAGATGACTGGTACCACACCAATCAAGATCCGCGGCAGTATGTCAACTTCAACAAGTTGTTTGGCCAAAAACTGTACAACAGTGCGGGGCAACCAGGCTCGTTGGCACTCACGCAAGACAGCCCCATGCTGTTGCCATTGGAGCAAGCCATTGATGCGGTCGTGCCTCAATTGCGCGCAGAGGTTGAATCCAACGACACGCTTGCAACCGCAGAAACTTTGTCAGCTGGCGGCCAAGTGGTGGGACGACTCAGCAGCGCCACCGACATTGACCTCTACAAGCTCAAAGTGGCATCGGCCGGCAAGGTTCTGCTCGATTTCAGCTCGCCTGTGGCGCCAGGACCGGACGCAGAACGTCCCTTCTTTACCCTGCAATTGCTCGACACCGAGAAAAAAGTTGTCGCCAGCCAGAGCGTTGGAAGTGGCAAATCGATCGCATTTGAAGTTGCCTCGGCTGGGACCTATTTTGTCAAGTTACAAGCCGGGACGGAATATGTGCGCGCAAGCCTGAACGCTACGGCGACGCCCCGCACGCTTTACAACGGCGGCAATTACAGCCTGACAGCCAGTTTCAAGGAAGCTCGCAAGTCGATCGTTTTTGCCATGGGTGCCATCAACATCAATGCGCGCTATCTCAACATCGACGGCCTGGTGCAGAGCGGTGTGGACACCATCGAGTTGAACATCAGCCCAGACTTTGCGCCCACGGGTTCCGTCAACTTTACCAACAGTGCGGGGGATATTCGGCAAGGCATCAGTTTTGGCGCCGAGGACTTGGTGACAGTCGATGGGTTCTTCGATGCCGACAAGGGTTTGATCATTCTGGAGGACATCAAGCCCACGGGTGGCTCGGTGAGTTTGACGGGGACCTTGGTGAGCACCGGCAATGGCCAGATCAAAGTGGCCAGTGGCTATGCCTCGGTCAAGATCAATAACCAAAGCCGCTACGAATTGGCTGTTGGGAAAATCGATGTCTCCGAAAATCGCGTTGGCACAGTCACCCTGACGGACACGCCTACGCTGAGTCGTGAAATTTTCACGGTGCAAAACGGCCAATGGTCACGGGTACACCAACAAGGGACGCTGACCGTGAAGCAGGATGGCGGAAATGCCATCAGCAGCATTCGTTACAACACGGTAGAAACCCAATCTGGCATTGCTGCTGACACGCGCGCGCAAGGGTATTTGCCGCTGTATTACAACCCCGTGGCGGGGCGTTATTACTCCTGGACGGAAGGCCAGGCCATGACGCAAACCGAGGTGTATACCTACGAAGAGCGCAGCTTCAATTTGATCGGTTTTGATTGGGACTTCCTGTCGCCAGACAGTGAAGCCAAAGATGTTGAGCAGAAATTCACCGATGGCACGCCCTTGCTGGAGTCTGAGGTGGTGATCACGCCAGCTAACACCAGCGCCATGCTGTTGGTGGACTATGTGCGAAAGAGCAACCCAGCCGTCGATCTCATCAAAAATGTATCTTTGGTGCGTGACGTCAGTACCAATAAGCTTTACCAGTATGTGGGAGAGAGCGCTGGGGTGACATTCCCTGTGATGAGCTTCACAGACACAGAGAAATGGAAGTTCATCGAAGACCTCAAAGGGGGTAAACGTGTGCTGGATCTGGCCAGCGTGAAGGCCAATCCCACGGACGCCAGCAAGTGGACTTATGTTTACGAGAACACCGAGGCGAACCGGGTCAAGCGCATTGACGGTAGCAACTGGGCTCCCAAAAAAGCAGAAAACCGTCTGGACAGCAGTTTTGCAAACCAGGAAATCACCATCAAAGGCCCGACCAAAACGGGCGGGGGTTGGTTGCGCGAAACGGTGATCACCACCATCAAAACCACGGTCACTGGCTTGAAGGACTTTTATACCTACAGCCTGAAAGCAGACAACCCGATCGAGATTTCAGCCACAGTGGGCGCCAGTTTACCGACGGTCGACATTCAGACCACAGGAACCCTGCGGCTGTCCAGCAGCATCACCCTGGGTGGAAATATTGCCGAAGAATCGGAGGACTTTGTCCCCATTGCGTTGTCGGCAAATGCCCTGGAGGTTTCTGGCACGGCGGTTTTTGTGGGGGCTTTGCCTGAAATCAAAGCCAACAGCGATGTCATCATCAAGGTCAAGGATGCCCAGGGCAAGCTCAATATCCAAGCCAAAGGCAACATTCGGGTTGAGCAACTGGTCAGCAGCACGCCGACGCAACAGCAAGCGCTCAAGATCGGCCAAGTCATCGCCGCAGCCTACATCCGCGATGGACAGACCCTGGCCGCTGGCAGTGATGTGACCGGTGCCGAATTGCTGCAAGCTTACGATGTACAAATTCTTTCGCGCTACGGCATTGTCGGAACGGCCGCCTCGGCGCGCATCTTGGGCGCCACCTTGTCTTTGGATGGGGGAGCGGGGCTGATCGCTGCGCGAATGGACAGCGATGCAGATCAGACAGGGCAAGGCGGTGTCGCTGCCCGTGCAACGGGCAGTGTGTCCTTGACGGAAACCAGCGGCAACATGCGCTTGGTGACAACATCTGCGTGGCAAAGCGTGGTAGCCATCGATAGCGCGTCGGATGTCTCCTTGGAAACCAAGGCGGGGGCCATTCTGGATGGCATCCATGAGCGCATCATTGCGGACCCAAGGGCAACGACCAGTGCTGTTGCCGCCAACCTCAGTGCCAGTCAAGCCGCAGAGGCTGGATTCGCCTCATTGCAGGAAATGACGGATCGCGCGCGTTATGCCATGGCGCCTGATCTGGTGGCTGCCATTTTTCCTCACCAAGACACGATGGGGCAGGGGACTGCGGGTGATGAAAAAATCAACATCCGTGCGCGCAACATCACCCTCAATGCCAATGGCAGCACGGAATACGCTGCAGGGGTGGGGCAGCTGAATGAACGTCTCACGATTCTGACGCCTGGCAACAGTGCCGCACTGACGCCACAGGCCAAAGAGCTGCTCGCGCGCGCTTCTGCCACGGATGTGGTGGACGTTGCTTACCAGCGTTACCGTTACATTGGCACAGGCGTGGATGCGCAAGCGACCTTCAATCTTGCCGATGCCGGTTTGTTTGGGAACCCGCTGCTATGGGAAAAAGTCAGTGGTGAGCCCCCCGCGGACTTGCCATTGTTGGGCTCGACCGATGGCATTGTCAGTGTTCGCAATGGCCAATGGGTGGAAGATCGGCGAGACGTTCGCAGTGTGACTCTGCGTTTGGTGGATGACCTCGAGGTTTTCGCCAGCGGCACCTTGGCTGTTCGAAGTCAGGGCAATGTGGCAGTGCGTGCAGCCAGTGATATCCGCATTGCGACAGGCCAGGTTGATGGGCTCGCCTTGCGCGGTATCGAGGCGGCGGGAGGGATGTGGCTCTCCACAGCAGGTTCCATCACGGTCGCCAACCAAAATGATGGAATACCGCTCAAGTCAGGCGGTGACATTGAACTCTTTGCCGATGGCTCGCTGGCTGGCAATTCAGGCTTCATTCAAACCTTGTCAGGCGACGCGTTGGCGATAGACCTGGGTGCGAAAGGCCAGCGCGTCATGGGCAGCGACACCTACCTACCCGGCCTGCTGAGCGTCAATGCCAAGGGGCACGTCAGCTTGCAGGAACAGTCAGGGGATCTGTGGCTGGGCTCTGTCGTCAGTCGCATGACTGACACCGACACTTGGTCGCTTGAGTTGGTGGCGACAGCGGGAGACATTCGGGCCTCTGAGCGCACAGAGTCGGCGCAGTCACTGAACATTGAAGCGTCTCGTGTGCGCTTGCTCGCAGGTGGCTCGGATGTGAATGGCATCCGCAATATTGGCACTTTGCTGATCCCGCTTCGCATGGATGCAGATGTCTTGCAAGCCAGCAGCCGATCCAGCTACGCCAGTGTCATCGCAATAGAAGACCAGGATGAATTGACGCTTGCACCACGCGAGGGCAATTTGCCAGCGCTGGACTTTTTCAACAACGGCGAAGGGCGCTTGTTGGTGCGCTCTGGCGGTGATTTGGTGGTCAACTCCGAACTGCGCGTGCAAGCCGCACAAAGCAGTGCCATCACCCTGGCCTCCAGCGGTGGTCATTTGCGACTCAACAGTGACATCCATCTTGGCAATGGCGCCTTGACCTTGCAAGCTGCAGGCGATGTCCTGCAGGCCGCAGGATCCAAGATCCTGAACCCCCTGGGGACCACCAGCGTCAAAGCGGGCACAGTCGCTAGCTCGGGTGTGGCTGTGGGGTCCATTGTTCAAGGACAGGGCGCACTTCTTTCCAGTGCCGCCAGCGGCTCCGCAGGAGGTTCTGTGGTGTTGACTGCCACGGGTGATATCCGAGTCAGCTTGGTAGATGCGGGGCAGGGTGAGTTGACGCTCACTGCCGGTCAGTTTGCAGATGCTGGCAACATCACCGAGTCGAGCTTTGATGCCGAAGATGATTTGCGTGGTGGTCTGGTTCAGTTGGGCGCCGCAGGCAGCATAGGAACCTTGGGGCGCAGAGGTGAAGCCTTGGAGCTGTCAGCCCAAACCCTTCGTGTCAGCAGTGGCAGTGACGTGGCTTTGCGTGCCAGCAGTCAAATGAACTTGGCCAGCATGCAAGTGGGCGTGGCACAAAGTGCCGCCCAAGTTTCCCCGGTAGCGGCGGATGCGGTGCTGGTGGTCAGCAGCGGCAATCTACAGGTCAGCGGCGATGTCAAACTGGCGGCCTCAGGCAACTTGCTGCTTCAAGCGCAGAGCGGCGCAGTCAGCTTGGGTGAGACACAGTCAGCGCTATTGGGCACCCGAGGCGGAAACCTGTCCATCTTGGCCGCGACAGATTTGCAGATCGGTCCAGGCGTCAGTCTCAGCAGTCTGGGCGGTACGATTGATCTCTCCGCGGCGAGTGGCACGCTGTCCATGGCATCTGGCGCAGTGGTCTCCAGTTTGTTGGCCAATGGCAGTTCGGCGGATGTGATGGGCTCAAGCGGTGATGTCCGTCTGGAATCCGGTATGGATTTGAATGTCGCCAGCTTGCTTGCGGGCGAGCGTGCGGTCAGCTTGGTCGCGGGCGGTGCAGTGCGTCAAGCTCTGACCCAGGAGCTCGCCTCGACTCAGAATGTCCACGCAGGAATTCTGCGTATCGCTGCCGGCACGGGTGTGGGCACGGGACTGGATGGAAAGAGTTCCGCTGGCACGGCTTTGCGTACGCAGGTGGATCAACTTTCTGCACGGACCCTTGCAGGCAGCCTGGCTCTGAGCAATGAAGGCAATGTGCAGGTGGCGCCGCTCACCGATTTGCGCCTGACCCGCACCACGGCAACGGGCCTGTTGGCGCCCTTGTGGGACATAGCGCAGTCAGGCCTTTCAGCGGCTTCAACGGGCACCGTGTGGGTCAGCACCACAGGCACGATGGCGATGGCAATGGATGCGCGGCTCGATGGCGGCTTACCGGTTTCTGGCGGGACCGTGACGCTGACGGACGCAGCAGGTGCCGTGGCTTTGCCAACCTACACACAGCCCCTCACGAATGCAAACGACATCCATGTCTTGGGTGATGTGATCTTGAACGATGCCTGGTTGTCCAGCCATGGCATTCAGGATGGTGGCCAATACACCTTGCACATCAGCGGCAATGTGCGCGTGGAGTCTGTCAATCCAGTGGTGGGGTCTTTGACCGTCCTTGCCGGTGGCAACATTCAGTTGGTCAGCCATCTCCTTTGGAAGACTGCGGGCGATTTGCGTCTGGAAACCCTCCGCGATATTGACATTGGTGCGAATGTCCAAGTCAACACCCAGGGCGGCTCGCTTGCACTGCTTGCACGTGGCAGCATTGTCCAGAACGATGGCAGCTTGGTGGACACTGGCGGAGGCAGCATGGCGTGGCTCACCGTGCGTGGCGACATACGCCAAGTCGGTGGCGCACAAGCCGTGACCGTGGGGGCATCGGCCTCAGGCCCGATGCGTCTGGACGCGGGGGCAGCACTGACCATTGCCAGCCTGGACGCAGGAACAGCGGCAGTGGCCTTGGCCAGCCGTGCTGGTTCTATCATGGACGCTGACAGCGGCAGTGACACGCTAGACATTCGGGCTGGCGAGGTTTGGCTGGATGCCAGCGATGACATTGGCGCACAGATCCTGGCGGGTGGGACTCCTGGCCAGAACGGCTTGCAAGCCAATCCCATTGACCTTCGCGCAAATACGGTGGCAGCCAGAAGCGCTGGCGGACTCCGATTGAATGCAAGCGAATCAGTCAGCATTGGTGCCGTCCGTCTTGACTTGTTCTCGCTCAGCGGGACCGGTTTGACGACCACGGATGGTGGGGATATCTCGTTCAGCGCGGGCTCCAGTACAAGTGCGAACACGGTGATGCGTGTGGACAGCTTGGTTTCAACCAGCGGGTCGGGTGGCGTGTCGCTGCAAGCTTCGGGCAGTGGTGCGCGAATTGGTGTGAAGGCTGACATTCTCTCTGGCATGGGTCTCTTGCGGTTGTCCGCTACCACCAGTGTGGACGCCTTAGACCAAGCGCGACTGATCGCACAAGGCGACATCGAAATTCGTGCCGCGCAAGGTTTGCGTCTGGTGGATGCTGACGGTCTTCAAAGCAACGGGTCGATTGGGCGAGACGCTGGCAGCAGCTTGGGTGTTCTTCGGATTGTTGGCAATCAGACCTTGGCTGCTGGCCAGAGTCTGTCCTTGAGATTGCAAGGGAATGCGGCAACGCTCCACGACCGACTGGAGGTGAGCGGGACTTTGAGCTTGGCCGGAAACTTGGCTTTGCAAATTCCTTCTTTCACCGACAGCACGGCATATGCCCCAGATTTGGCACAGCAATTTGATCTTGTGAGCGCGGGGCAGATCAGTGGACGCTTCAGCACGGCAGAGGGTTTGTTCGGTTATGACGATGGCAGCACGGTGCTGTCAGTGGTTCAGGCCACGCCAGCACAGGGTTCGGCCAGCTTGTCGCTGACCACGCTGCAAAGGCCGGCCGCGGATACCGTCAGCATTCAGGCCCACCACAAAACTGACGCCGATCGCTTGGGCATGTTCTTCAATGCCGCTTATTTCGGCGAAGGGCAATCGTATTACCCGGTGGGCATGACCTTGACCAGCCATCAATTTTTGACTGTTGATGGTGTCTTCCGCCTCGCCAGCGATCTGCAGACGGTGTCTTTGTCCAACGCTGGACTGTCAGCAGGATCTGCGCAAACCCGTCGTTGGTTGATTGGCGGGGAAAACCTCAACGCATTTGTTGGCTTGAATGGTCCGTACCGTTTGGATACTGACCATGATGGCGATCTGCTGGAAGAGCGCATCCATCCGACCGCTGCTGGCTTTGAGTTGACAGGGTTGAACTTGGGCCTGGCGCTCTACTTGGAACAGCCAACGCCTGTCACCGCAGCTTTGGATGCAGTGAAGGTCAGCACCAACTCTCGCCATTGGGTCAGCATTCACGCCACAGCAGCGCATGCCGAAGAATTTGGCTTGCCTTTTGTGCAAGCTCAGGCGCGCAACATGTCCGTTGATATCAATGCCGGCAGTGATGGCAGCGTTGTGGACTACGCCAGTGCCGTTGTGGCAGTGCCGATGGGCGTCAACCTGGCAGGTGGGCCCACCCAAACCATCGACTTCCAAGGCAAGTCAGGCACACTGATTCGCGCTTCTGGCGACTTTGCGCTTTCCGTTGACCAGTTCTTCTCGATCTCGGGGAGCATGGGTGTCGAGAAAAGCACGCGGGAATTGACACTTGCCGACGGTACACAGGTTCGCGCCGATACCTTGTCTTTTGGCGGTAAAAACCTCTACGCATTTGCCGGCGTTGGGGGGCCCTATTGGGTGGACACCAATGGCGATGGCATTTACACCAGCGCCGATGCGCGGCCCGCCACCACGGGCAATGACGGCGCCATCGGTTTGGCATTGGAGAATACCAATTTTGGTTTGCTCCTCTCAACCGCATTGCCTAACCAAAAGGGAGCGGAAGGCCTCAGTTGGTCCGCCTTGTCTGCGAATGCATCCAGCATCTCCGTCGTGGGCGTGAGTGACCTCACGCTCAAAGTGAACAACCTTGCTGTGGATTTGAACTTGGTGCAAGGCGCGAGCGCCGATAGCGCGAATGCCAAGGTGATTGATTTCGCCTCTGCCGCAGGGCCTGTTGGCATTGTCACGGGGACAGGGACCAAGCAATGGCTTGCCATGAAAGGCAGTGACGGTGTTCTGGCGCGCGCGTCCGCCAGCGGCGAATTGCGGGTCGGTGATTTCCTTGAGCTCTCAGGCGCTGTCGGGTTAGAGCGTCGGGCTCAGGACCTGGTGCTGGCCGACGGTACCCGTGTGGCAGCCAATATGCTGAGCATCGCCGGCACAGATTTTTCTGGCTTTGTGGGCGTTGGTCCTTACCGCGTGGACCTCAATCAGGATGGTCTTGTCTCCGGCAACGAAATCAACCCCGACGCAGTGGGGTTGGGCGTTCGGGATGTGGATTTCGGATTGGCCTTGTTCAGTTCATACAACAGTGGCAAGCAGGGATACACCCACGATGCCGATGCGCGCTGGACGTCTTTGACCGCGAGCGTGGGAGCGGTTGACACCCTGGTGGGCTTGCCCAGTGACATTCAATTCCAGGTCAGAGATCTGGGTGTAGACATCAACTTGGTTTCTGGCGTGGCCAGTCATTTGCAGAACAGCAAGGTCATCGACTTTGGCACCCGCGAGGTGGGGGGCCAAGTTCAGAACAGATCGCTGGACCTGCTGGCGGGTCCAGGGCGAACACTCAGCCTGACGCACGATGGAACGCGTGGTCAGTTGGTTCGCGCTTCAGGCGGCCTCACACTCGATGTGGCTGGTTTCTTCTATGCCAGCGGCTCAATGTCGATTGAGAAATCTGCGCGCGACTTGGTACTTGCAAACGGAAGTGTTGTCAGCCAAGCCAGCGTACTGACCATTGGGGGCACCCATCTCAATGCTTTTGCCGGTATCAATGGGCCTTACCGAACAGATACCAACGGCGATGGGCGAATTGATTTCAACGATGAGGTGAACGCTGATGCCGTGGGTTTGAGCCTGTCGCAGGCAGAGTTCGGCCTGGCACTGTTCAGTAAAGCAGGGGATGCCCGTCAATGGGTCAGCCTGCAAGCCAGCGCCTTGGAAGTGGCCCTGGTGGGGGTGCCAGGCATCACCGCATCCGCCAGCAATCTGTCGGTCAGCATCAATCAGGTTTATGGGACTTCGCCTGGCACAGACGCCAACCGCCAGGTGGTCGATTTCAGTGGCGCGCGTGCCTTCCAGGTGTACACCGGCTACAACAAGACCACCACCTTGAACATGCAAGGCAGCCTGGGTAATTTGGTGCGCGCTTCGGGCAACTTTGAGCTCAGCGTGGCTGACTTTGTGACAGCGCGTGGCTCTTTGGGTTTCGAGAAGTCTCGCGGCACGGTCACGCTCGCCAATGGACAGACACACACGGTGGATCGTTTGTTGGTGGGTGGCGAAGGCATCCATGTGTTTGCCGGCGTCGGTGGCCCTTACTTCACTGACAGCAATGGGGACGGACAAATCACCGACGCTGACACGCCCAGCGCATCGGCGACGGGCTTTGTGCTCTCAGAAGCAGATTTTGCGCTGGCCATCCTGTCCACGCCCACGGGTGTTGCCGCTGCTCCTACGCCTCTGGGTGCGTCCAAATTGCCTGGCGTGAGCTGGGTTGGGCTGGATGTCAGCGCAAGCGCTATTTCTTTTGTGGGTGTCGACGCGCTCAAGATGGACGTTACCAACATCTCTGTCGAGGTGAATTTGGTCAATGGCCTGGCGCAGGAACTGGACAGCAAAGATTATGTGGCTGACTTTGCGGCCATGGAAAAAGCAGGTCGCGCCCTGGAGGTGGTGACCGGCACCGGCACCACGCGCCGACTCAACGTCAGCGGTACCAAAGGCGAATTGGTCCGTGCCAGTGCAGATGTTCAGATTGGCGTTGGCGACTTCTTCTATGTGGGTGGCTCCCTGGGCTTTGAGAAATCCACGCAAACCTTGGTGCTCGCCAATGGCACCAGAATGTCACATGACATTTTGACAATCGGTGGCACGGACATTCGCGCTTTTGCGGGACTGAATGGTCAAGCCATCATTGACAGCAATCGCAATGGCGTGATTGATGCGGCAGAAGGCCCAGGCCCCAACGCCGTGGGCTTCAGTTTGTCGGGCGTCGAGTTTGGTGTCGTCATCGCCTCCGAGCGCGAACTGATCAGTCAAGCGCTGGCGCGTGACCTGCAGTGGCGCGATATTGCCTACGCAGACTCTCGCCAGGTCGCCATTGCCAGCGGCGCTGATGAGGGATTGTGGGTTTCAACGGACAAAGGCTACACCTGGCGGGTTACCAGTGCGCCCGGCGGCTTGAACTACAGCTCGGTGGCGATTTCCAGCGATGGCCAAACCATTGTGGCCAGTGTGGATGGCGGGCGTCTGGTCCTTTCGCGTGATGCGGGCCAAACCTGGGAAATCCGTGCCAATGTCGATCGTTACAGCGATGTGGCGGTGGCTGCCAATGGTCAACTGTTGAGCGCCGATCTGCGGTCGACACGCAGCTTTGACGCCTTGATTTTGAGTGGTGGTTTCGGTGAAGGCAGCCTCATCAACGTGACGGGCTTGGCCTCGCAGGCGGTCAGTTACACCGTGACCAAAGCGGATCTCACACCCGAGTCAGGGTTGTCGGCCAATGCCGCATCGGCCAAGGTCCTGGAAAACATCGCGAAAAAAATAGCAACCCAAATCAACACGGCAACAGGGTCTCTGGCCGTTGCAACGGCGCAGGGCGCAGCCATCGTACTGGCGCCCCGCCAAAGCGGGCTCGATGCGGGTTGGTACGACATCGGCTCTTCTGTCAGTGGCAAGGGCAGTGTGCAATTGGCTCGACAAGCCAGCGCTGCTTCGCTCAAGCAAGTTGATTTTGTCAATGTCAATGGCAATTTCAAATCAGGCGATCGCATTGTCATCAGTGGCGTGGCCGGCAGTGCGGATCAGCCGCGCGACATCATTTATACCGTGACGGCTGCAGATTTGACGGCCAACGGTGATGGGACGGGGGGGCAAGCCACAGCGGCGCAAGTCCGCGCGCGCGTGGCTGAGCGCATCCAGGCGATTTTTGACGAGCCCGTCAAAATGCAAGACCAGATTGCGCAAGCGCAGGCTTACATTGAAGGGCAACAGTACGCGTTGGCCAGGGTTCGTTCAGATTGGCTGACGTTAGTGCTCAACCCAGGCATTGAGGATCTGATCAAAAATCGCATCAGCAGTGCCGTGGCCCTGAAAGCCAACCTGCAAGCGCAATTGACACAGCTTGCGGCCTATGCGTCCGCTGTCAGTGTGACCTCGCCGGGTGCAGGCATGTTGGTGATGACGGCGCGCAACGTTGCTTCAAGCTTCCAGCTGGGCATGCAGGTCCAGGGAGCGAGCAGCCAGCACTTCACTCTGGCGCGCGGTGTGGATTTGATCACCCAACGTGGCGCTTTGCAATCCGTCGGCAGTGGCGTGAGCACCAACAACTCGCCGTCGGGTGTTTCCGATCAGATGTGGCGTTCATTGGACGCCTTTGGCCAGGGTCTTGGGGTGATCGCAGCCGCAGGTGCGCCAGTTGCTGGGGCGGGTGCAAGTGGCTTGTTCCTGGGGCAGATGGCCGAGGGCAGCAACCAGTTCCATTGGACCGAGATCAGCCGCAATGCCACGGCTGGTCAAGACTGGGTGGCTGTTGCGGCCAGCGAAGGATCGCTGGCCGCATCTGCGGACAGCACAGTGGCCGCACAGGCCGGTCGATACCTGATGGCTGTGGCCAAGGGTGGCCAGTTGCACGTCGCAGACACCCTGCGCGTCATGCCCGGCAGCGAAGCCACGCCCATATACCAATCCAACCCTGAATGGGCCTGGCGTGTGGTGGGCGAGAGCCGAAATTGGACGTCAGTCGCCATCAGCGCCGATGGGCAAACCATGGTCGCTGCGGCATCAGGCAGCCAAGGTGGCATTTGGGCCTCGAGCGACGCGGGGACGAGTTGGCGCCTTGTCAAAGGGTCTCAAGCCATGAACTGGCGCTCGGTCGCACTCAATGCCGAGGGCACGCGCTTGGTCGCTGTGGCCGACCACAGTGGCATCTACAGCACCAGCTTGAAAGATGCGCGAGGCGCCATGCCGACGCGTGTGGCCGTGGAGGCCGAAGCAGCCAACGCCAGCATTGTTGGCTTGCCTGCCGGGTTCGAAATGTCGGTCCGCGATGTCCAAGTGGGCATCAACTTGCCAGAGTCCCAAGGTGGGCAGGTGATTGACTTTGCAAATTCTGCCTTCGACCTGGTCACGGGCACCGGCACAAGCCGTCGGATGTCGCTGGCGGGCAGTGATGGCGAACAATTGATGCTCGCCGCGGGCATGACCGTGCAGTTGGACAGCTATGTGTATTTGGATGGCTCTGCAGCATTCCAGAAAAAATCTTCTACGCTGACGCTGGCCAGCGGCGATCAAGTCAAGGTTCAAGCGCTGACCGTTGGGGCCAGCGATGTTCAGGCCTTCGCCGGATTGGCCGGGCCTTATCGCGTGACCGCTGGCTCTGCTTTGGACATTGCCGACGGTGTGAGTGACGGACTGAATGCGCGCGCCAAAGGCTTTTCGATGACCGATGTGGACCTTGCGCTGGGAATTTTCCAAGCCGAGACCGGGCAAATCATCGATGGTGTATCGACCAACGGGGCCAGCTGGATGGCTTTGTCGGCAGCGGCTGGCAGTGTGGACATCGTGGGTATTCCAGATGTCACGCTGGCTGGAAGTGATTTCAGCATCCAGGTCAACCGCAGCAACCAATTGCCCGGTGCCTGGGCGTCGGAAAAATCACAGCGCGTGCTGGATTTCACCACCCCCTACCAAGTCAAGTCGGGTGCCAAAACCAGTGTGCCCTTGACCATGAAGGGCTCGTTGGGAGAAATGCTTCGCGTGGAAGGGACGGCAACGATTGCTGTTGGCGAGTTTTTCTCGGCCAGTGGCGCCATCAGTGTGGAGCAGTCCCAGCGAAATCTGACGGTGCGAGAGGGCAGCAACAGTCGACAAGAGGCTGTTGATTTGCTGGTGATCGGCGGACACCAACTGTCTGCGCGTTTGGCAACCTCTGCTGGGGCGGGGGCTTTGGGTGTGGAGTTGACGGGGCTGGACCTCGCGCTGGCCCTGGCCACGTCGCGCTCTGTCAACGACAGTGCCGCATGGTTGGCATTGTCGGGGCATGCAGACAGCGCAAGTCTGGTGGGGACGCAAGCTTTTGGCCTGACTGCGCAGGCAAGCAATCTCAGTCTGGACTTGAATCTGGCGTTGGGGGAAACGTCTGCTGGCGCGGCCAATCGCGGCATTGTGGACTGGAGCACGCTTTCCAATGCAGGGACCAGTCTCAAGGGGTTGCAGGTCAGTGTCGGGGGGACTTCGCGCTACATCAATTTCAGTGCTGCGGCTTTCACGGTCGCAGGCACCATGGACTTGTCGTTTGGCAGCGTTCTGCAGGCCAGCGGAAGCATGGCGATCTCGCGCATTGAGCGCGATATTGTGGTCGGCAGTGAAACCCTGTCCGCGACAGGCTGGACCTTGGGCGCTTCAGGTTTGTCGGCCAAAGTTCAAGGCCTGCAAGTGAGCAACTTGCGACTCGGCTTGGCCATGATGACGCCGAGCCAGCGATTGAGTGGTGACAGCCGCTCTTGGTTGGCTTTGGCCGCCAGCGTGGATGAGATCGATCTGGATGCCAAAGCCTTGGGCTTGCCTGAATCCATCCAACTGTCTGCCAGTCAGTTGGGTCTGGAGGTCAGCCAAGGCTTAGGGGCACTCAATGGCGCCTCCAATGATCAAGTGATGGATTTGCGCGCCACGGGCACGCCTGCAACGGACCGCAGCTTGCGCGTCGCCACAGGCGCGGCAGGTCAGGACATCACACTGAGTTTCACGCGCGATCAGGGCGAGTTCATGTCGCTGGTGACGGATGCGCAAATTCAACTGGGTACCTTGGTCAGTTTGAGCGGGACGATCGCCATTTCACGCGCCAGCGCCCGAAGTGTCACTTTGAACGATGGGCAGCGCCGACTGATGGGGCTGACCACCATCGCTGCGCGCGATGTCGACATTGCGGTGGGCCTCAATGCCCCTGCATGGCACGATGCAAATCCAGCCAACAATGCGGACTTCTTGGGCGTGGAGCTCTCCAATGGCGCTCTGGGCCTGATGGTGCTCGACGACATTCAAGGCCAGGGCAGCTTCCTTGGGTTGAAGGCCCAAGCAGACAGTCTGAGTTTGCAAGGTGTGCCGGGAATCACCCTGTCAGCCAATACCATGGCAGTTTCTTTCAACCAAGGTTTCGGTACAGGTGATTTGGCCGGCAAAGTGGCTGATTTCAGCGCGGGCGACATTGACGGCAACGGCCTGAATGATGGGGGGACGCCCATCACTGTGCGCGGAAGCAATCTGTTCACCCTGAACGATCGCCAAGCCAAACTTGAGGCGCAAGCTGTTTTGAATTTGGCCATCCGCAGTCCAGGCAGCGCAAACGACAGTTTGCCATTGGTGTCTGGGTCGGGACAATTCAAATTGCTGGAGTCGCAAGGCCAGTTGATTTTGGCCGGCAGCAATCTCAAAGCTGAGGTCAATGTCAGTGCAGATCAGCGCGCCGGTATTTATGACGGTAGCGTTGGCCTGTTGTTGGACAAGTCAGGCTTTGCTTTGTCCATGCAAGCCACTGCCATGTTGTCGTTGAACATTCCAGGCGTTGAAGGCATCCGAGCTTTTGCCGACTTCTCCCTGGACCTGAACCGCACCGGCAAGGTCCTGGATCAAAGCATTGCCGTGGGCGGGGAGCACATTCATCTCCAGTTTGGTACTGCCGACAATGCGACGCGCTTCCATATTGGCAAGCTTGACGCCACCATCGGCTCAACGCTGGGTGGAATGCTGGCGGACATGGCTCAAAACATGAGCGACAGTGCCCTGGAATTGCGCAAGGCTGACAAGTTGCCGGTCGTGGGCAAGAGCGTGGATGAACTCTTTGACCTTTCACCGGTTCTGGGTGTGGGCGATTACATGTTGCATTACCTGGCGCCTGTCTTGCCTGATGGTGACATCAGCCGATTGACAGATGCGGTTGCGGTGGATTACGGCCGATTGGGTGAGCCCACCTTCCTGGGCATGCTGGACTATTTGAACAGCCAATGGCTGCGCGAAACGCTGGATGCGGGTAGCCGAGGCTTGAGTGTGGTGCTGAACGACAAAGGATTTGCGCTCAGCTTTGAGGGCGCATTCAGTCGCAATCCCCGCTTTGACCTCGATCTGGCCACATCCTTGGGCGATCTAGGCATTGACGTCACAGGCAAGGCAGCGGTTTCGGGACATCTGCGGGCCGCCTTGGATTTTGACTTCAAGTTAGGTTGGGGAAGTGGTTTACAAGCGGCTTTCGATCTCCATGAGCTTAGCTTTGAAGGCAGTCTGGCGGCGAACAGTTTGGTGCTGGGCGCAGGCCTGGGGCCCATCAATTTGAGCATTGGGCGCGAGGGTCGCAATGCCAATGGCGTGAATTGGAAGCAGGGTTCAGCGGCCATCAATTTGTCTGGTGGAATCAAAATCGCGAACGGTCAGTTTGAGCTGCTCAATCCGCAAGCCAACCTGGACCTGAATTTGCCCCTGTATGCCAGTGTGGCAGGCATTGATCTGGTCGATGATCCAGCCCTGACGCCCGGTGTCACCCTCAAGGGCAATGTTTTGGGAAGTTCCGGCTTGCAGGTCGCAACCCAGAACTTTGAACAATTCAGTCGTCTTGGCAAGCTCAGCCTAGTCGATGTTTTGGCAGCTCTGCCGGCGATGTTGGATTATCTTGAGACGGTGGATCCATCGTCCCTGGGTTTAGGTGATTTGCCGTTCATCGAGCAAGGACTCGGGGACGTCTTGGATTTGGCCTCCAGCTTCAAAACGCAGGTGGTGGACAAAATCGACTTTTACCGCGCCCCTGTGGCTTGGGCCTCTGCGGACCGCAGTGAAACGCAGTTGGCCAACGGCAGCGCCCAGCTTTCTGCGTCTGGCAATGAACTTGTCGGTCTCAAGAGCCAGTTTGCCGCCTCCATGAGCGGGCTGTATGTGACCTTGGGACAACAGACCCGCCAAATTGCCAGCGTGTCGGACGACGGCACGACATTGCGCTTTGAGAAAGCCTTTGATGGTCTCGGCGCGCAGAGCCAAACTTACCTTGTTCACAAGGCCATCGAAAAAATCAAGACGCTGGATGAATTTGTTGCTGCATTGAACAAATCAGGCCTGCTCGGGAATGCCAAGGCCAGTTACGACGCTGCGACCAACGAGTTGCGCGTGCCCGTTCGTTACGCGCATACCTTTGATCCGCTGTCAACGCCGATCCATTTGGGCTTTGGTGGCGACGATGCGCCTGTCAGTTTATCCACCAGTGCCACGGGTGCCGTGAATGTGAATCTGGCGGCTGGCTTTGATCTGCTGTTGCGCTTGGGAGACAAAGTTTCCGTCGGCGTGGATCGGTTCGCGGGGCGTGCAGGCGTGGCCTTGCAGGTGAAAGACCTGGAGGTGGCCGCCAAATTGGGCTTTGTGACGCTCACCGCAGGCGGTGCTGGGAGCGGCTCGGGTATTGAATTGGCCGCAGCCATTGATGTGGGCTTTGACAACACACCCATCAACGGCAAAGCCGACTTCAGCAACGGTGGCGGTCAGTATTGGTTGCTCAACCCGCCAACCTCCGCTGCGGGGATTGCCGATGCCTTGGGTGACATTGTCATTGACATCGACGGGTCGGCCTCTGCACGACTCAAGGGCCTGGCGATCGGTGCCGGGCAAGCCGGCGTGAAATTGCCCGATGCCGAGTTGGGCATTGTTGTGCAGAACCTGCTGGATCTGGACACAGTGGTGTTGGGGTATTCACCCGATTTTCAGCTTGACAAAGCGTTGGCCAGCGGCAATCTCGATCCGAACGCAGTGGTGATTGTTCTTCCCGCCATTCCGAGCTTGTCCAATCTCAATGCGCTGAGTTTCGCCGACATTGTGGGTGCTGTTCGCCTCGGCCTGGAGTTTGTGGATTCAGCAATCAGCAGCCAGCCTTTCTATACCCAGAGCCTGCCTGTATTGAACAGTTCGCTCAAAGACATTTTGAATGTGGGCGACAAATTGTTGGGTGCGTTGGCAAAAACCGACGACCAACCGGCGCAAGGCTTGGACGAGGCTGAGCGTGTGCTGGAAGAAGCACTGGGGCTCGATCCGAGCTTGCTGGATTTGAGCATTGATTTGGACAGCAACAAGCTGTTCATCGACCTGAATCCGCGAATCAACTACGAAAGCACCATTCCGCTCGATCTTGATTTGGCGACACTGGCAAACTTGGCGGGTATCGAATTGCCGGCTGGATTCGATGCCTTTGTGGATGCTTCGGGGACTGGAAACATCCACCTGGCACTGGGTGCGGATTTGCAACTTCGCCTGGGCGTGACATTGCCCACAGCAAAACAAAGCCTCGGGTTCGCGATAGAGGACTTCAATCCGGTCACCGGCAAGGGCACGCGCTTGGGCTTGACGGCTCGCCTGGTGGCAGAGAATCTCAACCTTGATTTCAAGGTGGGACCTGCGGAGATTGCCGTGCGCGATGGTGTGATCGCGCTGGACGCCGACGCGCGTGCAGAAACAGCGGCGCCAGCCGCCTTGCAATTGGCTTTGGTCAATGGCAAACCAGAGGTGCAACTGGTGGGTGCATTCGACCTCACGTTGCCGTTGTCAGCCAAGCTGTTGGGTCGCGAAATTCCGATCGGTCAGTTGGTCGTGCAGACCGATCCAAGCCTGGGCACAAAAGGCTTAGAAACACTGGTCAAGCAAATTGCCGGCCTGACCAAGCCTGGTGAGCCTTCAGCACTGGTGTTGAAGTTGCCAGACCTTGATATGCCCGAGGTGGGTAAGAATGCACTGATCGACTTGCTGTACAACCCGAGTTTCATCCTGGATGGGGTGGACTTTGGGATGGGCGCTGTCCAGGATTTATTCCAATCCACCCTGGCAGCCGACGTCCCATTCATCGGTGGGGCTCTGGCGGACGCCGGCACCATGATTGGCAATGTGCGTGGCGGATTGTTGCAAGATTTGCGACTCAAATTGGCGGGCCCTGGCAAGCCTGTCGAACTGGTCCGAGACGCCTTGTTCAATGTGTTCGGACCGAGTGGCCTGAACATTTTGCAGGACGGCAATGACGCCGATACCACGGTCAGCATGGACGACATCGATATTGCCTTCTTCAATGAAAAAGGTGCGCGCGTCTCCACATGGGTGCCTGGGCAAGCTTTGCCAGCAAGTGGCGTCGATGCATTGCGTTTTGACATGGACTTGGGTGGAACGCTGAACTTGGCTGGCGTGGAAGTCCCGCTGAACCTCAATTTGCCGGGCTTCAATTTGGACATTGATGGTGGTTTTGAGTTGCAAGCGGATTGGCATTACGACTTCGGTTTTGGCCTTTCATCTTCGGCAGGCTTCTTCCTGGGTACCAACGACTACGTGCCGCCGAAACCCAAGGGAGACAACACATCGCAAGCGGCAAGCACGCCGGAGTTGCGCTTGGGCTTGCGAGCTTTCCTGGACGGGACACCACGCGATCCCAGCACCACAGAGCCCTTCGAAGGCAGCGGAAAGTTGCTGTTCTTTGAGGCCAACGTCAAAGACAAGGACACAGATCCGGCTGAGGGTTTCCAAGGCAGCAACCTGCGCGGCGAATTGACCTTGGATTTGATCGGTGACAAGACGGGGCGCTTGACGTTGGACCGCGTTCTTTCCGATCCCACCAAGGTGCTGGCGGCTTCTTTTGGTGTCAGTGCCGATTTGCGCTTGGCCGTTGAGTTGGGTGTGACGGGTCTGCCCAAAATTCAAAGCGATTTTGTGATCGATTGGGATTGGCGCCTGGGGGATCCGAGCGTTCAGTTCCCGCACATCAACATTGAAAATCTGCGACTGGATTTGCAATCGACGGTCATGGATTTCCTGCTGCCGATTGCGCGTCAAGTCAGCTCTGTCTTGGCGCCATTCCGCGATGTTGTCGAGGCTTTGACCACACCGGTGGCAGGTCTGGACATGATTCTGAATCCGGCACGGGAAGCGCTGGGCAAAACGCCGGACAACACGATCCGTGGGTTGATTGACACGGTCTACGAAATCATTCGCAAGACCAAGCCCGAGAAAAATCTGGCGCCGATTCCATGGGAAGTATTGGACGCAGTCAAATTTGCCTTGCAAATGCCCGACATGGTTCGCACCTTGGTTTCCGTTGGCAGTGGTGTCGCCCTGGGCAGCATTTACAACATCGGGCGAAGTGACTTCCGGTTTGAGGTTTCCAAAGACATTGCCGCCACTCAGAGCTCAGGTGGCATCAATTCACTGTTCGCTGGAATGGAAGCATTCAGTGGCGCGGCCAATGGTGGCGCCAAGGCCACGGCACGCTCAGGCTTGCAATTCTTGCCCTACATCACCGACATCAGCAATTGGGCCAAAATTTTCTCCGGTGGCAATGCAACCATCTTTACCTACGAATTGCCATTGCTGGAGTTCAGTACAGGCTTTGATGTCGAGTTGGCGCGCATACCCATTCCGTTCCCGCCGCTGTCATGGCTGAACATTGTGATCGGTGCCATTGGCAGCATGCGCGCGACCATTGATCTGTCGTTTGGATTTGACACATTTGGCGTGCAAAAAGCAGTCCAAACGGGCAATCCTTTGGATGTCATCGATGGCTTCTTTATCAATGACTGGACATTGCCTTCCGTTGTCAATGGCGTGCTCGATCCCAAGACCGGTGGCAAGGAAAAGCCAGAATTCAGTTTGGCGCTCGAACTCGGTTTGCTGGGTGGCCTGGGTATTCCTGGCGCAGCAGCTGGCCTGGGCGGTTCCGTGACCTTCATGGTGGACGCGGATTTCAACGACATCAAGCAGGGCACGATCAAGCGTGACAGCAGTGGTCAGTTCTTGAGCGTGAGCTATGTCGGTGATGGCAAGGTAAGGGCCTCTGAAGCTTTGGCCATGATGAGTTACCCGGGCCTCATTCCTGGCATTCCGGGTGGACCCCTCAATTTGTTTGATTTCCGCTTCCAGGCAGCAATCAGTCCCTACATTTGGGCCAAAGTTGGCGTGGGCCTTTTCTCGGTCTCTGCCAATGTCAAACTTTTCTCGCTCAATTTGCCAGCCATCAATGTCAACGCCCCCACCATCAAGCCTGATATGGGTGTGGTGCAGAACGGCGTTCTCACATTGTTTGCGGGTGATCGTGCATCGGAAAGAAAATACCTTGATACCGCAGACAGTGCGGAAACCTGGACGCTCAGCGGCAAAGACAATGGCGTGATTGACGTAGAGTTCCGCGGCTATCACACCCGCTTTACCGGCGTGGCGAAAGTGGTGGTCGACCTGGGCCAAGGCAACGACAAACTGGATGCTGGAGCCTTGTTGAACAATGTGGTGATTGAGGCCAATGGTGGCGCAGGGGACGACACCGTGTTGTTGGGCGCCGGTGGCGGACGTGTCATTGACACCGAAGGCAACAACGTGATGCGCGCATTGGCGACAGGCATCGCGCCGGTTTATCTGGTCGGAGGCCGTGGCAACGACAAGCAGTATGGGGGCTTGGGCGACGATATTCTTTACGGTGGCGCAGGCAGCAACGAATTGTTTGGCGGTGGCGGCGATGACACACTTTACGCAGTTCAGGGCATCAACAAGCTCGCTGGCCAGGACGGTGTGGATTTGTATGTTTTCACCGGTGAACTGGGTAGCAACTTGGTGACGGAGACGGGCAAGGAAGGATCAAGCGTCGATCTTTCGGGCAAGATCCCGAACGAACTGCTGGGCATTGTGGGCCCGCTCCCCAATGTGCCAACGGTATCGGCGCCGCAAAGTTTTGCTGTGATTCGCAATGTTGACGCCCGCTTGCCCTTCTATGGGCAACCGCTCACTGGCGGCGCTGACATTGTGACCAAAGTCATCTTCTCTGCCCAAGATGGTCTGTTCACGGCCAAATCCGTGAGTGGCGTGACCGTGGAAGGCTCGGGCAGCAGCAAACTGACACTGACGGGAACACTGGCGAACCTCAATGCTTATTTGGTTTCGACCAACTCTCCCTCCTACCGACTGGTCACTGACAGCGATGTCAGGGCGTTGACTGTCACCATCGATCAGGATGGTTTGACCAGCAGTGCTTTGTCTGAAATTCGCGCCATGACCAGCACCGATGTCAGCCAAACATGGCGCGACATGGCGCAGTCGGGTCAGCGCATCGTGGCTGTCAGCGGTGCAGAGGGAAGCACTGTGGGGGTCTACTTGAGCAACGATGCAGGGCAATCTTGGCTTGCAGCCAAATTGCCTGCAGGTGTGGGGTATGACATGGCCTCCATCAGCCCGGACGGGCAAGCTTTGGTGGCGATGTCCAGCAACGGCAGTTATGCACTGTCGCGCGATGGTGGCAGCACCTGGACCACCGGACAAGCGCCGTCGGACAACTACGCCGATGTGGTCATGTTGGCGGATGGTCGCGTTTTGGCCGTTGACAGAACAGACAGCGAGAAGAACTTCTATTTCAACAACGTGTTTGACTGGGGTTGGCGCACAACGAACAAGCCTGGCTTGGCAAGGGTGCTCGGTTTGGACGGTCTGTGGACGCAACTGAGTTCGCCCAACGGCAACTGGAATGCACTGACAACCGCCCAAACAACACAACACAGTTTGGTGCTGGCTGCCACTGGCAGCAAAGCCAACAACAGTGTCAATGGTGACCTGTACATGGGGACCGTCGCGGCCAGCGGTGCGATCACATGGGCAAACGTGACACGCAATGGGCCTGCCAACGCCAATTGGACGTCCGTTGACATGAGTGCCGATGGTCGCTACCTTGTTGCCGCTGTGCGCGGCGGCCAGATCTACCTTGCGGATACCTCTCAGGCCAATTGGACTTGGCGCTCGACTGGCCTGACAGCTGATTGGACCGCCGTCTGGATGTCGGACGACGGCCAGAGTTTGGCCGCAACCGCCAACGGCGGTGTTGGCGGCGTCTGGATTTCTCAAAACGCTGGCAATGCCTGGGCCAAGGTCGGTGGCCAAGGGACCATGGGCATCGCGACTGGACAGGATTGGCGCATGGCCTCCGTGGATTCGAGCACGGGCGAGATCATCGCTGCGGTCAGCGGCACGCCCTTGATTCGTTTTGATCCACCACCGACCAGTGCTGCCCCCAACATTGATCTGCCGCTGCAACTGGAGGCTCCCAGTGCGACCCCAACGTCTGTGACGCTGGCCAGCAATGCGATTGCCGATGCAGATTCGGCGCGCTTGAGCGTTGAGTTGTCAGCTGACAGTGGGCGCTTCGAACTGACGACGGCGGGTCAAGAAGCGCTCACAGAAATCAACCAAAAGGCCACTGCTGCCGCTTTGGTGAGCGTGCGTGCCTCGTCTGGCAACAGCCCGGCTGTGGAGGGGGTCAACAATGTCATGGATGGAAACACCCGTACCAAGTACCTCAACTTTGACGGCGTGAGCAGCGGCTTGGTGTTCGAGCTCACCTCGGCAGAGGTTGTGGGCCAACTGTCACTCACGACACGTACAAATGATGACATCTGGGCCTGGGATCCCAAAACCATTGCGGTGTATGGCGCCAACGATGATTTGACCTGGGGCAGCAGCCAATGGACGTTGGTCCAGGACGGCTTGGCTACCAATCTGGCGAACACACGTGGTGCAACCAGCGTGGTTGACTTTGACAATGCCACGCCCTACCGTTTTTACAAAATGGTCGTCACGGAAATCAAGGGTGTCCATAAAAATACCCAGCGCTATGCGCACTTTTCGGAGGCCTCTTTGCTGTTGCCTACCCTGGCTGTGACGCAGAACGATGATGGCAGCCTGCGCCTCAGTGGTGACAAAGTGGCGCTTCAAAAGTTCCTGGCCTCCGAAGAGCTGATTCATTTTGTTGCAGGTCCGGCAGGTTCCAACGGTACCTTGGCGGTCACGGCCAGCGATGGTGTGAACGTGACCCGTTCCAGCATACCGCTGGTGGATCAGCAGCCTTTTGCCATCCGTGCTTCTTACAACGGCGGAAGTTTTGAAATTTTTGCCAGCTCTGGAAACGGCTTGCGCCTGGCCCGCGCAGGAACCAATGAAGTTCGATTGGGCACGCTGGGCGATGAGCTCTCAGTGATCAAGTTGGCTGAGTCGCCTGTGACGCAGGCGTTTGAGGTTCTGTCAAGCCAACCGCAAGAAGCCTCTGCAGACGATGCCGGCGGCCAGCTGATCAACTTGGTGAGGCCCAGTCCGGTCACCCAGCTGACGCTGACAAGCCAGGCCTTGGCAGGCACCTCAGCGCTGGACCCCAGCCAGTACGCCCTGTATGGCGCCTCCGAAGGTTTGGCTTGGGGCGCAGAGGGTTGGAAATTGATTTCGCAAGGCAGTACAGGACTCAGCGAACAACGAAATGCCTCTGTGACCCTGAAGTTCAAGAATACCGAGACCTTCAGCCACTACAAGCTCGTTTTTGCCGCGACCCGCGCTCCCGCTCTTCAACCCACTTCAGCTCGCGTGGCTGCCGCCGTTTTGGGCGGACCCAGTGCTTTGACATTTGTGGCCTCCAAAGGCGCCGACACTGTGAGAGTTTTTGTCGGTGATACCCGCTCTCAAGATGGATCGGCAAGGCAATTGGTCTTGCAAGATCATGTGGAAACGATCACTGCGACCATCACGAAGGTCTTGGCATCTTCCCTGAACAGCCCGGCGGCTGAAATGGTGGCCAATGTGGTCGACGGCCAAACTGGGACCAAATATCTGAATTTCGACGGCATCGGAAGTGGCATGGTCATGAAGCTTGATCATGCCGATGCCATGACGGGGCTCAGTTTGACCACACGGACCAATGACGATATCTGGGCATGGGATCCCAAGACGGTGGCGATTTATGGCGCCAATGAGGCCCTGGCTTGGGCAGATTCCGCTTGGTCGCTCATCCAAGACGGCTTGGCCACACAATTGCCCAACGGCAGAGGTGAGAGCAGCAGCGTCACGTTCAGTAACGCCAACGCCTACCAATACTACAAGCTTGTTTTCACAGACACCAAGGGCACTCACCAAGGCAAACGCTATGTTCATGTCTCGGAAGCCACGCTGTTCAAGCAAGTGAGCCTGCTTGCCGATGACCGTCTGTCTTTGCAGATGAAGCCCATCGATAAGAGCACGACTGGCAACGTTCTTCAGATCGGTGATGGACAGATGATCAGCGGCGTGGAGCAGTATTTCTGGGACAAGACCCTGGGGACGCTGGAAATCACGGGTGACAAGATTGAGTTGCATGCGCTGAATGGCAATGCGATTGATCTGGGTCCCAACACCGTGCTCAAAATCAATGCGGACCGTGTCACTGTCAAAGGTGATGTTTACGCCAAAGACTTTGTTTTCGCCAGCGCCAGTGGCGCAAGCTTGACGCCATCGCAACTGAGCAAAGGCTTTATCACCAAGGGCTTGTTCAAGTACGGCACAAACGGTCAGTTTGCTGAGATGGAAGTGCCAGGAAGTGTGAAGCCCTTGCAGAATTTACCGACCGATGGCGTGCTCGATCTCAGCCAGATGTCATTGGACAGCCGATTTGCTGTGCAGGTCCTGCCATCCAGTCCCGATGCGCCCATCAGTTTGGGAGGGACGGGTTCTGGCGGCATCAATCTTGACCCGGCAGCGCTTGCAAATCTTAATATTCCTGCCCTTGTTTTGGGCTCAGAAGGCGGTACCAATCCGATTGCCATTGGCGGCGCGGGCACCAACATCAGCGTGAATGTTCCCTTGGTGCTGTTGGCACAAGGGGTCAATGGGGGTATTCAGGTCGCTGGGGCGCTTTCGGCCAAGGAAATTGAGATTTATGGGCCGGGGAACACTGTGCACTACAACGATGGCGCGGCGCTCAGCATGGCGGGCCAACTGTATGTGGACGATGCCATTGGCTTGGCTGGCGATGTCAGCTTGATATCCGGGACCGATGCGCAAGCCAGCAGCCTGGACTTGACCATCACCGGAAGGGTCAACGGCAGTGTGGGGGATGCGGATGTTTTGACCCTTCGTGCTGGTGGCGATATTGTGATCGGTGGTCGCATTGGCAACGGTATTGGCGCTGTCTCCGTCCTGGCTGGCGGCAGTGGCTATGGCGGCGGCAGCGGTGTCAAGTCCTATCAAGGTGTCAGTCTCAGTGGTGGTTCCGGCAGCGGCGCCACCGCCGACATCACGGTGACCGATGGTGTGATCACGCAGGTGACGCTGGTGTCCCTGGGCGGGGGCTACGCAGTGGGCGACACCCTCTCGGCGGCTCGGGCCAGTCTGGGAGACTTGCAAGGCGTTGCCTCGGGTTTCAGTGTGTCCGTGACGGCCCTGGCGGATCTGGAGGGCCTTCGCATCACCGGGGCGAACAACGTCACCTTGGGCGGATCACAATTGGACGCCCGGGGTGTCTACATTGACGGCGATATTCATATTCAAGCCACAGGCCACGTGACCTTTGCTGGAAAAGTTGTGCTTTCGCACGGCGGTAAGCTCTTCATTGAAGGGGCCAGTGAGGTTGAGTTCCTCGACGGCATTGAGATCGATGGTGCCCGCTCAGACAGTTTGTTGGACGATGTCCTGGTCATTCAAAACCCGGGAAATGCCACCACCATCAGCTTCCACTCTGGAATCCTGGGCGATACCAGCGACAAGGTGCGCTTGGAGGGGGTTCAGGCCCTTCACCTGGATGCCATCCGCGGCAGCAACCTTGGAGAATTGAGTTTGCAAGGCGTGATGGCGGACGGTCAGACACTCTCCGTCGGACGCGTCTTGGGTAGCGACACGATGTCGTTGGCTTTGGATACATTTGTCATCACAGCCAATGATCTGAGCCTGCCTGCTTATGCAGATACCTCGGCAAGCATGAAGTTCCGTGAAATCAATTTTGACATCCAACAAGGACTGGGCACCACGCTGACACCGTTTGAGACAGACGCCAACCAAGTCACGCTGCATACGACCTTGGGACCCATCAATGCGATTCTTCATGAGGACTCGGCGATCAAACACATCAGCGCAGAAAACGGCCATTCAATCGCCTTGACCGGTGATACGGCATTGCGCATCACCGGTGACCTGACCGTCCCGAAGGTGGTGACCACAGGAACACTGTCACTCAGCGCTTTGGATGGCATTGGTGGCTTCCAAGAGGACCGGCTGTTTGTTCAGGTGGGAAGTCTGCAGGCAAGCAACACCCGAAGTGGCGACATCGTGATAGCCGATGCCGACAATTTGATCGTTGGTGCTGGGGGTGTTGTCAACCAGGCTGCTGATGGTTGGGTTGTGCTCATGAACGGTGCCGCAACCCGACCTTATGGCAATCTCAGTTTCACGGGACAACGCATGGCCAGTTTGGCTGGGATGACCTATGTGACCGAGCGTGACCTGAATGCGGCTTTCTGGCTGGCTGATCGCTTGGCGGATCGTCAGGCCCAGCCTCAAGCCTTGAGCGCGATAGAGCGCTTCAATGCACGCTTGCGTGAAGCCAATGGCATCTCCTCCGATCATCTTCAAGATTTGGCCCGGCAGGCTTCAAGCCTCACCCATGGCCATATGGGGTTGATTGGCGAAATGATTGGCCAGAGCATGTCACCCGATTGGGTGGCGCAGCCATCACTCAGTCAATTGAATGCGAACTTATGGGCCGCCCTGGGAAGCATTGAGCAAGCGGGACGCGAGCAAACGAAGCGCACGGAAGCCCTCTACGATCAGCCGCTTCGCTTGCAGGGGGCGCCTGACAGCGTCGCAGATCTCGCGAGTGCAAGCGACGAAGAGGACATCGCCTAAGTCTGCGGAATTTTTGGAGTTTGTCTGACCCTGCGCCTTGGCACAGGCTGACGAACCCAATCATTTGATAAGCATACGTACATTATTGACGCACTTAATAAGTGTAGTTATCATGTGAGTGCGCTGGATTTGATGCGTGTTTCAATTTGGGAGACAAGTGATGCAGTTTTATAAAAATGGTTTCAGAGGCGGTAACCCGGACATCCAGCCCGCCGCGCCCAACCGCCGCAACCGTGGCCTGCATGAGCCCTTGCCAGAAAAAGTCGATGTGTTGATCGCCGGTACAGGGCCGGCCGGCTTGTGCCTGGCCGCGCAGTTGGCGCAATTCCCTGAGATCGAGACCATGATCATCGAGCGCATGGCCAGCAACATCATCAAGGGCAAGGCCGATGGCATCAACACCCGCACCATGGAGATGTTCCAGGCTTTTGGGTTTGCCGACAAGGTCAAGCGCGAAACCTATTGGGTGAACCAGACCGCCTTCTGGATGCCAGACCCCCAAAACCCCGACCACATTCACCGCGTTGGGCGAGTGCAAGACGTGGCCGATGACAGCTCGGAGATGCCGCACATCCTGATCAACCAGGCGCGCTTGCATGAGCTGTTTTTGGAGGTGATGCAAAACGCGCCCTCGCGTCTGGCGCCCGATTACGGCTGGGAAGTCGTGGGCTTGACGATCGACCCCACCACCCAAGACCACCCGGTGACCGTCACCCTCAACGACGCCACCGGCGTGAACTGGGGCGGCACCCGCACCGTGCGGGCCAACTATGTGGTGGGTTGTGACGGAGCGCACTCTGCTGTGCGCAAAGCCATTGGCGGCGTGTTGCATGGCGACGCGGCCCATCAGGCCTGGGGGGTGATGGACATCCTGGCCAACACCGATTTTCCGGATGTGCGCCAGAAGTGCCTGATCTCATCTGCCAAAGAGGGCAATGTGCTGGTGCTGCCGCGCGAGGGGGGGTACATCTTCCGCATGTATGTGGAGCTCGACAAGCTGCGTCCCGATGAAAAGGCGGCCAACCGCAAAATGAACCAGGACGACATCATTGCGGCCGCCAACCGCATCATCAAGCCCTACAGCCTGGATGTCAAAGAGGTGGTCTGGTGGTCCATTTACGACATTGGCCACAGCCTCACCGACAAGTTCGATGACGTGCCCGAAGGCGAAGACCGCAACCCCCGCGTCTTCACGGCAGGGGATGCCTGCCACACCCATTCGCCCAAAGCAGGGCAGGGCATGAACGTCTCCATGCAGGACACCTTCAATTTGGGCTGGAAGCTGGTACACGTGCTGCAAGGGCGAGCCGATGCCCGCTTGTTGCGCAGCTATACCAAGGAGCGTTTGACCGAGGCCAAGCGCTTGGTGGAGACCGACCACAAATGGTCGCGCGTCATGTCGGCGCCCACCACGCAGGCGGAGCGCGAAGGGCGTGAAGAGCCACGCATCATTCGCCAGTTCAAGGAGAACCTGGAGTTCACCGGGGGCACGGCTGTGCAGTACGACACGTCTTATCTGTTTGCGGAACCCACGCACCAAGCGCTCGCCAAAGGCGAGGTCATTGGCCGGCGCTTTCATTCGGCGCCGGTGGTGCGCTTGTCCGATGCCAAGCCAATGCAATTGGGCCATGTGGCCCAGGCCGACGCGCGCTGGCGCATCTATGCGTTTGCGGGCCAAGCCGACAGCTCGGCTGCGGGCTCTGCCATCCACAAGCTGGCCGACTGGTTGGAAAACAGCCCCCAATCTCCCATCGTCAAACACACGCGCAAGGGCGAAGACATTGATGCCATCATCGACTTGCGTGCCGTGTTCCAGCAAACCTTTGACCAACTGGCCTACGAGAACATGCCGGCGCTGTTGAAGCCCCAAACCGGCAAGCTGGGATTGCAGGACCACGAAAAAATCTTCTGTGTCGATCACAAGGGTGCTGGCGATATTTTTGAGATGCGTGGCATCGACCGCGACAAAGGTTGCCTGGTGATCGTGCGCCCTGACCAATACGTCGCCAACGTCTTGCCCCTGGATGGGTATGACGCCTTGTCGACTTACTTCGCCGGC
>CAINMN010000082.1 GCA_903850735.1 uncultured Burkholderiales bacterium
CAGCATTGGATTTACATCCGACAAAAAGCCTGTGCTTGGCCGGTATACCAAGGTTTGCCGGGCATTTCGGCGCACCAACAACTGATGGCCACATCGCCTTTGGCCATGCTGGCCATGGTCAATGACCCTGTGCAGCAACTGCTCACCGCCCATGCCTTTGTCGGGCGAACTTACAGCTTCAAGCACGAAAAACCCATTGCGGTGCGGCCCATATCGCGGCCCAAAATCAGGCTGGGTTATGTTTCGGGCGATTTGTGTGTGCATGCGGTGGGCCTGTTGATGCCCGATGTGCTGGAGGCGCACGACAAACACAGTTTTGAGGTGTTTGCCTACGACTTCAGCCCCGAGGACGGCTCGCTGGTTCGCCAACGCCTGAAGCAGGCGGTGGACCACTGGCGCCGCATCGACCAACTCAGTGACGCGCAGGTGGCCGAGGTGATCAAGGCCGATGAAATCGATGTGTTGATCGATATGCATGGCTTGAGCGCGGGAGCCAGACCGGGCATTTTTGCCTTGCGCCCTGCGCTCCATCAAGGCACATATTTGGGCTTCATTGGCACCACGGCCATGCCTTGGCTGGACTTTGTGGTCACCGACGCTGTCGCGTGCCCCCACACATTGCAGCCTTACTTCACCGAACACCTGCTGCATATGGAGGGGTGTTTCATCCCCATGGCGGTGGATGCCCACAGCGTGGGCAAAGATTGGATGCGCTCAGAGCTGGGTTTGCCCGAGCAAGCTTTTGTGATGGCGGCTTTTTGCAACACCTACAAAATCAACCCAGCGTTGCTCAGCAGTTGGGCCCAAATTTTGAAAGCCACCGACCACGCGGTGCTGTGGCTGATCGATGACAACGACACCAGTACCCTGAACCTAAAAACCGAGTTGGTCAAGCTGGGTGTGCCCATGGACAGGGTGATTTTTAGCAAGCGTTTGGGGCATGGTGACTACCAAAAAGCCTTGCGCATGGCCGACTTGTTTTTGGACAGCTTTCCCTACAACTGTGGTTCCACCGCCAAAGACATCTTGACCGCCGGCGTGCCCTTGCTCACCTTGCAAGGGCAAACCTTTGTGTCGCGCATGGCGTCGAGCATGCTCAGCCACATCGGCTTGCACCAGCTGATTGCCCACAGCCCCGCCCAATATGTGCAGCGGGCGATTGGCTTGGCCAAGCGCCCTTCGGCCCATCAAGCTTTGTGTGCCCAACTGGCACAAGCCATCGCATCAGATGCGCATTTCAAACCCCACACCTTCACGCCGCGCTTTGAAAAGGCCTTGAAACAATGGTTGACTGGACGCCAATCCACCGCTGTGGTGCCGGTTGCCCAGGCCCAGGCGGCGCTGACACCAGCGCTTTTCACCATTGCTTATTCAGAGCCCACCTGGGCTGCAGTGCAAGCGCCCATGAAGGCCTTGGACAACCGCAGCAACCCGCGCCCCGACTGGCAAGAGTACTGGCCGATGCGGCAGTTCTTGTTGAGCCACACCTGGGATGAACAGCGTTTGTATGGGTTTTTCTCGCCTCGTTTCACCGAAAAAACCAGCCTCAGCCCGCAGGCCTTGCAAGACTGGGCGATGGACAAAGGGCAGGGCGCCGATGTGATGCTCATCTGCCCGCAGGCCGACATGGGTGCTTTTTTCAAAAACGTGTTCGTGCAAAACGAGTTGTTTGACCCTGGCTTTTTGGCCACGTCGCAGGCATTTGTCGATCACATCGGCTGGCCGGTGGACTTGGCTGGCTTGGTGATGGACGCCCGGCACATTGTGTTCAGCAACTATGTGTTGGCCAAGCCGGCTTTTTGGCGGCGCTGGTTGGCCATCACCGAGGCTTTGTTTGAGGTTTGCGAGTCCAGCGACGAGCACACCGCTGATTTACGGGCTCAGTTACTGACCGAAACCACCTATCGGCAAGTGCAGCGCAAGGTTTTTTTGCTCGAACGCTTGGCCTCTTTGCTGTTGAAAATGGAGCCGCACTGGAAAGTGGTGGCCTACAACACCTTTGACTGTGCGTGGTCTGGCTCACGGCTGCATGCCTACCCCGAGGACGCGGTGGTGTGCGACGCTTTGAAATTGGCCCACGACCAACAAGGCTTTGGGCAGTACATGGATGCCTTTGATCAGCATATCCATCGCCTCTCATTAAAACTTAGTGTGTAATTTTCGGATTCAAGTTTTCCGCTGAACTGACGAATCATGATGGCAAGCAAGCCCATGATGGGCGTGCACAAAGGGTGCCATGTCGGTCAGTTTTTCCACCATTACCAAAGCCAGTTTGCGTTCGCAAAGTTTTGCGAGCGTGACCAGTGCTGAGATCAGCAGCCTGACCAGCGGTCAGGTGCAACTGCTCAGCACGGCCCAGGTGGCGGCCATCACCACCTTGGCCCTGCAACAGGTCACCACGGCGGCCATCAAAGCCTTGACCACCAGCCAAATGTTTGGCTTGCTGACGGCGCAAATTGCGGCACTGAGCACCAAGCAAGCTGCGGTGCTGACCTCCAAACAAGTGGCTGCCTTGGGCACCGACCAATTGGCAGCCATTGAAACGGAAGACTTGGCCGTCTTCACATCTGCGGCCATCAAGTCGCTGACCACGGCCCAAATTGCCGCCTTGTCGACCGCCCAAGTGGAAGCCCTGACGACCAAACAGGCGGCGGCGCTCACCTCTAAACAGGTCACCGGCCTCACTACCGAGCAACTGGTGGCCATGGAAACGTCGGATTTGGCGATGCTCAGCTCTGCGGCCGTCAAAGCCCTGAGCACACAGCAGTTGGCCGCACTGACCACCGATCAGGTGATTGCCTTGACCACGGCCCAAGCGGGTGCCATCACATCCAAGCAAGTGGCAGCCATCACCACTGAGCAGTTGGGAGCGATGGAGGAGCAAGACTTTGCCCGCTTGAGCACCTCCGCCATTCGGGCCTTGGGTACTGATCAACTCGCGGTCTTGACCTTTGACCAGCTCGACGCTGTCTCTGCCACACAGGCCGCAGGCTTTAGCTCTGCCCAAATCCAAGCCCTGAGCGATGATCAACTGGCGGGTCTGTTGCCCAGGCTCAACTCCACGTCCATTGCTTACCTGAGCACCGCCCAAATCAGCGCCTTGACCACCGACCAGGTGGTCGACTTGACCAAAGCCCAAATTGCGGGCCTCAGCACCGATCAGGTGGCCAAGCTGAGCACCGACCAAATGGCGGCTTTGGAGGACGTGGATGTGGCTGCCTTTAGCACCAGCGCGGTGGCCAAGCTCACCACTTTGCAGTTGAATGCGCTCAACAGCGACCAGGCCAAAGCACTCACCGGCACCCAGGTGACAGCGTTGTCCACAGGGCAACTGGCGGTGGTGGTGGCCAACCTCAGCGCATCGGCCTTGACCAGCATGACCACCACCCATGTGGTGTCGCTGACCTCGGCCCAAATTGCAGCTTTCACCACCGCCCAAGTCAGTGGCCTGACTTTCAAGCAATTGGCCGCCATGAGCACGGCGCAGGTGGTGGCTTTAGAGACCGATGACTTGGCGCTGATCACCGCTGCGGCCCTCAAGGGTTTGACCACCACACAAATCGCCAAGCTGAGCACCGACCAACTGGTGGCTTTGAACACCTTGCAGGCCAATGCTTTGACCTCGGTGCAAATTGCCGCCTTGACCACCCAGCAGCTGATCGCGCTG
>CAINMN010000083.1 GCA_903850735.1 uncultured Burkholderiales bacterium
GGTTCGGCCAAGTCGCCGGGGTCGCCGGCGCGCAGCAAGGCCAGGCGGATGGCCTCGCGGCGCATGGCGCTCAGGTCGTGCTGCAGGTCGGGCCGGCTGTCCTGGATTTGTTGGCGAATTTCGCGAATCAGGTTGCGCTCGGTGCACAGCGCTGCCGTCTTGGGCGCGTGCTGCAGCAGCCAGTCTTGCAGGGTTTGTTCTGCACGCTCAATGGTGGGCCAGACCGGCCACAAAGTGTCGTCCAGGTCGAGGGTGATGGCACGGATGCGTTGGAGGTCAATCATGATCGGCGAGAATACCGCATGAGCTTACCTTCCCGTTTTGCCACCGAACCGCCGTTCAAGCACGGCCAGACAGCCCGCACAGGCGTGCTGTTTTGCAACCTGGGCACGCCCGATGCCCCCACCGCTCCCGCCCTGCGCCGCTACCTGGCGCAATTTCTCAGCGACCCGCGGGTGGTGGAAATTCCGCGCTGGCTGTGGCTGATGATTCTGCACGGCATCATTTTGCGGGTGCGCCCGGCCAAGTCGGCGAAAAAATACGCCAGCATCTGGTTGCCCGAGGGCTCGCCCCTGAAGGTCTGGACCGAGCGCCAGGCCCAAGCCCTGCAAGCCCTGTTCACCGAGCACGGCCAAGCGGTGGTCGTGCGCTATGCCATGACCTATGGCAACCCTTCCATCGAGAGCCAGCTCGCGGCCATGAAGGCCGAGGGCGTGACCCGCATCCTGGTGCTGCCGGCTTACCCGCAGTATTCCGGCACCACCACCGCCAGCGTGTTTGACAGCGTGCACCGCTGGGCGCTGAGCCAGCGCAGCGTGCCCGAGTTGCGCTTCGTCAACCACTACCACGACGACCCGGGCTACATCCGCTCACTGGCCGCCCAAGTGCGCCAGCACTGGGCCGCGAACGGCCAAGGCGATGTGCTGGTGATGAGCTTTCATGGCGTGCCCGAGCGCACGCTGCAGCTGGGCGACATGTACCACTGCGAGTGCCACAAAACCGCGCGCCTGCTGGCCACCGAGCTGGGCTTGAAGCCCGAGCAGTACAAGGTGACGTTTCAGTCGCGCTTTGGCAAGGCGAAATGGCTGGAGCCCTACACCGAAGCCTCGGTGCGCGAGCTCGGCCGCCTGGGCACCCGCCGCGTGGACGTGATTTGCCCCGGCTTCACCAGCGACTGCCTGGAGACGCTGGAAGAAATTGCGATGGAAGTCAAAGCTGCTTTCCTGGAAGAAGGCGGGCAAGACTTTCATTACATTCCCTGCCTGAATGCGAATGCCGACTGGATCGCCGCCCTGCATGGCGTGGCGCTGCAGCATGCGGCTGGTTGGCCTTTGCAGCCTGCCGATGCGCAAGCCTTAGCGGCCAGCCGCAGTGCGGCCTTGGCTTTGGGCGCGCGCGACTGAGGCAGCGCAGGCCGCGAGTGGTCTGCCTTGCCTGCAGCGTCACGCTTTGGAAATTTTGACCTGGTTCAGTTTTTCCTGAGCGCGCACCAGGGCCGGCACAAACTCTTTGCCGTAGCCCAGTGCAGAAGCTGTGCTCAGGCTTTGGTGAACCGCCTCGCCCATCATCGAAGGCACGTTCACCATCTCGGCCAGGTGGGTGTAGTAGCGCAAATCCTTGCGGGCATTGTCGAGCTCAAACTTCAGGCCGGTGAAGTCGCCGTGCAGGGTTTTGGCCATGCCCTGGAACAAGCCTGAATTCACCGCGCCCGCTGACACCACGTCGACAAACTTTTGCACATCGATGCCGGCCTTGGCGCCAACGGCAAAGGCCTCGGCCGCCGCCGTGGTGATGGCCTGCCCCACAAAGTTGTTCAGCAGCTTGATGATGTGGGCCGCGCCCGGACCGCCCACATGGAAAATGTTTTCGCAATAGGCCTTAAGGATGGGCTCGACCTTGGCAAACACCTCGGGCGTGGCGCCCACCATGGTGTTGAGTTTGCCAAGCTCCGCTTCGACAGGCGTGCGGGCCAAAGGCGCGTCGACCAGGGTGACGCCTTTTTCGGCGCACAAGGCCGCCAGGCGCTGGGTGGATTCGGGCTCGCTGGTGGAGGCGTCGATCACCACCAGGCCGAGCTTGGCGTGGCTCAAAATACCCTGCGGTCCCAGCAAAGCGGCCTCGACCTGGGGCGAGCCGGTGACACACAAAATGACGGCGTCACAGGCGCCGAGCTCGGCCGGTGTGGCCACCTCTTGGGCACCGGCGGCCAGCAGGTCGGCCAAGGGCTCGCGGCGCTTGTGCACGGTGACGCTCAGGTCGAAGCCCTTCTTCAACAAGTTGCTGGCCATGCCATGGCCCATGAGGCCGGATGCACCGATGAAGCCGATGTGTTTCATAAAGTCTCTTTCTGTGATGGGGTGGAGTTCTGTTGTTCTTGCTGTTCTTTGAGTTGACGCGCGCGCCGGCGGTGCGGCGTGCCCATCAGGTACATCACCAGGGCCAAAGGTCCGACGCCGTAGAGTAGGAAGGTGATGATCGCGCCCAGCAAGCTGCCATTGGCATGGGTGGCCTCGGCGATGGCCATCATCAAGGCAACATACATCCAGGCTATGGCAACAAGGTACATGGGGATCTCACGGAGGTTTCCAAAGTGACAGTCGCATTATGCTCACTCGCGCACACTCTGACATGACATGACACCCTTTGAATCTCACATCGTGGCGCCATCGGCGGCTTTCCAGCAGCAGCGTGCCGGCATGCTGGCCCTGGTGGGCGAGATGCAGGCCTTGGAACAGCGTGCCGCGGCGGCTTCGGCGCGTGCGGCGCCCAGCTTTGCCAAGCGCAAGGCCTTGTTGCCACGCGAGCGCTTCAGCCGCCTGCTGGACCCCGGCCAACCTTTGCTGCCCATTGCCAATTTGGCGGGCTATGGCCTGGACGACCCCAACCCCGACACCTGTCTGCCCGGCGGCTCGCTGCTGGCCGGCATTGGCTTTGTGAGTGGCGTACGCTGCATGGTGGTGGCCACCGACTCGGGCATCGATGCCGGGGCCATGACGGAATCGGGCAACCAGAAATTGCTGCGCTGCCAGGACATTGCGCTGGAGAACAAGCTGCCCTTTGTGCATTTGGTGGAATCGGCAGGAGCCAATTTGCGCAAATACCGCGTGGACAAATTTGTGCGCGGCGGTGCCATCTTTTACAACCTGGCGCGCTTGTCGGCGGCAGGCTTGCCGGTGATCACCGTCGTGCATGGCTCGTCCACAGCGGGGGGTGCCTACATGCCTGGGTTGTCCGACTATGTGGTGATGGTGCGCCAACAAGCCAAAGCCTTTTTGGCCGGCCCGCCCCTGCTCAAGGCCGCCACAGGTGAGATTGCCACCGACGAAGAACTGGGCGGCACCGACATGCATGCCTCGGTCAGCGGGTTGGCCGAGTACGTGGCCGAAAACGATGCGCATGCGATATTGATTGCGCGCGACATCCTGGCCCAATTGCCCTGGCAGCGTGGCGCGTCCCCCCTGCCCCATGCCGCGCCGCGACTGGACCCCGAAGACTTGGCCGGCGTGATGGTGCTGGAGCACCGCAAGCCCATGGACATGCGCGAGGTCATTGCCCGCCTGGTGGACGACTCGGCCTGGCTGGACTTCAAGCCCAGCTATGGCCCGGCCACTGTTTGCGGCCATGCGCGCATCGAAGGCCACACCGTGGGCTTTGTCACCAACAACGGGCCGATCGACCCGGCCGGTGCCACCAAGGCCGCGCAATTCATTCAGTTGTGCAACCAGTCGAACACGCCTTTGGTGTATTTGCAGCACACTACCGGCTACATGGTGGGCCGCGCCTCGGAAGAGGCCGGCATGATCAAGCATGGCTCGAAAATGATCCAGGCCCTGTCGAATTCCACCGTGCCGCAAATCACCTTGCTGTGCGGCGCCTCGTTTGGCGCGGGCCACTATGGCATGTGTGGCAAGGCGTTCAGGCCACGCTTTTGTTTCTCCTGGCCGAATGCGCGCACCGCCGTGATGGGCGGCGAGCAAGCGGCCACCACCATGGACATCGTGGCCCGCCAGCAAGCCGCGCGCAAAGGCGTGGCGGTGGACGAGGCCAAGCTGGCCGCGCAAAAGCAAGAGATCGTGGACAACTTCGAGCGCCAGGCCAGCGCCTTCTACACCAGCGGCCATTTGCTCGACGATGGCGTGATTGACCCGCGCCAGACCCGCGCGGTGCTGGCCTTCGTGCTGGCCACTGCGCGCGAGGCCGAACAACGCACGCTGCACCCGGTGCAATTTGGCGTGGCACGCTTCTGACCTGGACGGACAACCCCGCATGATTTACACCGAACAACACCGTGAGCTGATGGACAGCATCCGCCGCTTTGTGCGCGCGGAGATCGACCCGTTCGTGGACGAGTGGGAGGCGGCAGAAATTTTTCCGGCCCACGCGCTTTTCAAAAAAATGGGCGCGCTGGGCTTTTTGGGCATCACCAAGCCCGAGGCCTATGGCGGCCTGGGCCTGGATTTCAGCTACGCCGTGGCTGCCGCCGAAGCCATCGGCTATGCGCGCGCCCAGGGTGTAGCCATGGGCATTGGCGTGCAAGCCAACATGGCGACCCCGGCGCTGGCCAACTTTGGCTCCGATGCCTTGAAGCGTGAATTCCTGGCGCCTGCGATTGCCGGCGAGCAAGTGGCCGCCATTGGCGTGTCCGAGCAAGGTGCAGGCTCGGATGTGGCCTCGCTCAAAACACGCGCAGTGCGCGATGGCGACGATTACCTGATCCACGGCGCCAAGATGTGGATCACCAATGGCACGCAAGCCGACTGGATTTGCCTCTTGTGCAA
>CAINMN010000084.1 GCA_903850735.1 uncultured Burkholderiales bacterium
CATGCCCCAGTTTGACGGAATTTACCAACCTCAGCGTGTTACGGCTAGTGGGGGACAGTTCACTTTTCGTGAACTTCGACTTCCTCATCCTCATCGCCCAAAAGGACGGAAGCCCCTCTTTTCATCTTGTTGCTGCTGTGGGTAAATCTACGGGCTCAGGACACTGCTGAGCTGGACGCCACCCTCCAAGCCGCACAACAAGCGCTCAAGCGACAATGCGTGCTTGTGCGATCCGCTGCTGAATGTAAATCGCCCGCTGCTGCTGCACCAAGCCCTCGCGCACACGGTCTCGTGCCACAGCCAGGGAAGGGATCTCATAAGGCCGAATAGCCTGCAGCTTCACCAGATGCCAACCCCGCTCCGATTGAATCGGCGCGGTCACCAGCGCGCCTGGCTGCATATTCACCACCACATTGGCCACCATGGGAATGATCTGATGCGGCAACAGCCAGCCCAAATCACCGCCCATGGCCTTGCTGGACTCGATGGACACGTCCTGCGCCACAAGCTCGAAAGCCTCACCGGCCTTCAAACGCTGCAGGGCCGCGAGGGCCGCCTCTTGCGACAGCACCACAATGCTGCTGACGCGGTATTCGGTCGCCTCTTTCAGCAGCTCGACCTGTCGCTCATAGTCTTTCTGAACATCTTCCTCGGTGATCGGATTTTTCTTCAAATGGTCCTGCACCGCCATCTCCGCCAAAGTCATTTGGCGAAACTGCGCCATTTGGCTGAGAAACGCCTCGGAGGTTTCAAGCCCCAACTCCAAAGCTTTTTGCGACAGAACTTCGCGGGCAATCAACTCATTTTTGATGGCCGCCTGGTTTTCTTCTGTGGCAGGCATCGAGGGCGTGTTCATGAGGAGGTCACAATCTTGGCTTCGTTTTGCAATTTGTTGATGAAGGTGGCGCGCTGCAGTTGCAACAGGCCTTGGCGGACACGCTCTTTGGCTTCGTCGAAGCTGGGCGCCACATAGGGACGGGTGTCGTTCAAACGAATCACATGCCAGCCGGTGGGGGTTTGAATGGGCGCCGCCACGGTGGAGCCTTTGGGCAAATTCACCACCACGTTGGAAATCAAGGGCACGATCTGGTCGGCCAACAGCCAGCCCATGTCACCGCCCTGCTGTTTGCTGGGGTCCAGCGACATCTCGCGGGCAACCAACTCGAAGCGCTCCCCCTTCTTCAAACGGGCCATGGCCGCTTTGGCGTCGGCCTCTGAGGACAAAACAATGCCGCTGACTTTGTACTGCTGGGCCCCCGCCAACAGCCGAATCTGGCGCTCATATTCCTTGCGCACATCCTCTGGGCTGATGGGGTTCTTGTCCATGTGGTCCGCCAGCAGCAATTCGGCCAGAAAGTTTTGGCGCAACAGCCACAATTGGTTTTTGGCTTCTTCAGACCGGTCCAGGCCACGCTTGACAGCCTCCTGCGCCAACACCTCGCGGATCAGCAATTCATTTCGAATTGCTTGCCGCAACTCGGCGCTGTCTTGAATGTCTTGGCGCGTGTTGTTCTTCACCACTTGATCCAGCAAAGCGGCAGGAACAGGCACGCCATTGACGATGCCAACATTCGGTTGCGCGAAGGCCCCCAGGCCAACCGACAGCCATGCTGCACACACCCAGGCTTTGAATGCGTTCTTGTGAATCATCATTTCACTTCCTTCTTCAGTTGTTTCTAAAATCGAGGGTCAGTTTCCAAATTCTTCCGTCGACCTGGACATTGACCTCGATGGTTTCCACACCCAAAGGCACGCTTCGGACAATGAACACTTGGCGCAATGGGTCAAAGCCCAACCATGAAGGCAATTCGGTGGCACTCACGGTTGCCTGGCTTGCACCCCTCAACTCCTGTGGCATCGGAATTTGAATGGTTTGTCCTGGTGCTGGCAAAGCCTGGTTGACCCTGAGTGTGGCCAAACCCACTGTGGTTTCTTGGGGTGGCGCGATGATGGTCAATCGCCCTTGTATGACGATGGTTGGGGAAGATGCTGGGGCGGGGGCAGCGGTTGGCTTGGGTTGCGTGGAAAGCGTGGGGCGCGAGTCGGGTTCCTCGGTCTCTTTGGGCTTTTTGGGATCCAAGGGAACAAAAACGGGCGGCAGTTGGGCAATCACAGGCACAACAGGGGCCGCAGCCACAATGCTCAACTGCCCATCCTCAAATCCCAGGCTGTAGTTGCGCGAGGTCAAACCCTTGGGCTGAATCGTGTACGTGCCCACATTCACTGCCCCTTGGCTGGTGCCTGCGTACACCAACACGCCCGACAGCACTGTTTCTGACTCGCCTGCCACGAACCCACTGTAGGTCACGCCCTTGCCACCGCTGTATGCCACGCTGTCGTAGGTCCGCGCGTCATTGTTGGCCACAATGCGCAAGGCCTTGAGCGTGATGTCTGCCTGCAAGCCCGTCGGTTGAATCAGGTTGTAGTTCCCAGCATCGGCACCGCTCAAGGTATATCCTGAGGCGGTCACAGGCTTGGCCGTGCCCACGTCTTTGTTGTCAAAGCTTCCGATGACTTCTGTATTCACCAGCGTCACGCTGTCATTGCCGAACACCTCAATGCCCCCGCCGCTCAGCGAGGCCAAGCGCGTGCCATCGTAAACTTTGCTGGCCGCTGTCACGCCGGCAATGGTCAAATTGGCCGGCGTGATGGTGCCCGGTGCCGACAGTCGTGTCACTTCGTAGTTGCCCCCACCGTTGCCGTCGTTCAGCACAAAACCGTCGTTGACGTTCAAGGTGCTTGCACCGGCCCCTTTTACGTTTTTGCTGGCAAAGGATTGGCTCAAGCCTGTCAAACCGTCGTTGCCATACAGCGTGCTGTAAGTGGGCAGTGGTTCGGATTTGGTGGTTCCGTTATAAGGTCGACTGTCCGATGTGGCACTGATCGTCAGGGGTGCTTTGGTGATGGTCAAATTGGCTGTCGTGGGCAAGGTGTAATTGGCAGCGCTGCCATTGGCCACTGAAATCACCAAACCGCTCAGAGGTTGATCGGTGTAGGTACCCACATTGGGCGATGGCGTGTTGGCCGAGCCGGCGGTCAAAGTGACTCCCTCATTCTTCACGTCGCCGGTCAATAGAAAGTCCTTGTAGGTAAACAGCGTTGTACCGTTGTAGCGGCGTGATCCTGTGATGGCCAGCAAGTACAGTGATTGCGTCGTGATGCTTGCTGTTGTGGTTGGCTCGGCAAGGGTGTAGTTGCTGTTGCTCAACGTCAAGCCTTTGACTGTCACGGTTTTGTTGTTGCCTGCATTGGGGTCAGCGAAACTGACACTGGCGTTGGTTGTCACCAGCTCGACGCTGTCTCCTGCGTAATACCTGTTGTCGGTGCTTGAAGTGGCGTTGCCCAGCAAAGTGCCAAAGGTGGCGATGGTTGCGGTGGTGGAGCCATCGTAGGGCTTGTTGTTGGCCTGAAGGCCGTTGAGTGTAAGCACTTTGGGCGTGATCGTGGCCGACAACGTACCACCCACCAGCGTGTAGTTGCTGTTACTCAGCACCAGGTTGTTCGTGCTCCAACTGTTGTAGGTAGTGGCGTTTGCACTCGACACCGCGGCACTGCCGCTGCTGATAGTCGGTGAGCTTTCACCGTCTACCATGCCCGTTAGGGTGTAGTTGTTGCCATTGCTGAAGTTCGGATTTCCGTTGTAAATCTTACTGATCGTCATATTCAGCGCCACTTTGTCGACACTCAACGTGCCAGAGGCATAAATGATCGCGTAGTTTTGACTGTTCAGACCACTCGCTGTCAGCGTATAACTTCCCGCATTGATCGCGCCCTGACTGTTCCCACCATACGTCAGCGCGCCTGTCAGCACGCTGCTGGTTTCATTGTTCAGAAAACCGCTGTAGCTCACCCCATTGCCACCGCTGAACGCCTTGCCATCGTAGGGCTTGATCGCGTTGCTGGCCGTGATCGTCAGCTCCGCTTTGCCAACACTCAACTTGCCAGGGACATAGGTGATCGCGTAGTTCGCGCTGCTGAACGTACCGCCTGTGGCCGCACTCGGCGTCAGCGCATAGTCACCCACAATCGCCGTATTCACCCCACCATTGGCGGTGTCCGTCAGCGTCACGCTCCCCACCGACTCCGAGTTTTTCAAGCCCACCGGCGTAAACGCCGTTGCGCCACCCCCATACGTCTTCACATCTCCGTATGTCTTCGTATCGTTGC
>CAINMN010000085.1 GCA_903850735.1 uncultured Burkholderiales bacterium
CGCGCAGCATGGTCCGACATGCCACGTTGATGGTGGCTTACAAGGCCTACCCTCACACCGACATTGACGAACGCGCTGCTGAAGTAGCGCAACTGACCATCGACACCGCGGAGCGCCGCATCCGCCCCATCACAAAGGTCTTTGACTGCCGCATGGCTGGCAGTTGGCCCACCACGCGCGAGCCCCTAAAAAGCTTTGTCAAGGAGCTAAAGGCGCTAGAAGGACACAACGGCGTCCTTTCGATCTCGCATGCGCACGGGTTCGCGTTTGGCGACGTGCCAGAGGCGGGTGCACGTCTCTGGGTGATCACTGACGGGGATGAAGCCCTCGCCACCCGCCTGGCTGCAGAACTTGGCCAGCGCGTATGGACACTTCGTCACGCCTTGCACCATTCGCCCCTGAGCATGGAGGCCGCCATGCAACGTGTGGCCGAGTTACCGTTACTGCCCGAAGCGGGACCGATCGTCGTGGCTGACATGGCTGACAACCCGGGCGGAGGCGCCCGCGGCGACAGCAGCTTCGCGCTACAGGCGGTTCTCTCGTTCGGAATCTCGAATGTGGCCATCGGTGGCCTTTGGGACCCAGGCGCCGTGCAGCTGTGCTTTGAGGCTGGCCTGGGGTCTACGCTAGCCCTGCGTGTGGCCGGCAAGACCGGGCCCACTTCGGGTTCACCGGTGGACTTGCGCGTCACCGTACGGGCGCTGGTCGAGAACCACGAACAGACTGCCTTCGGCGCCAAAAGCCCCCTAGGTGCTTCGGCCTGGGTGAGCACGGCCGAAGGCATCGATCTTGTGCTGATTTCGCGCTGCCAGCAGGTCATTGGCACCGATCTGTTCAGCAGCCTGGGCGTTGACTTAAGTTGCAAGCACGCGGTGGTGGTGAAGTCCATGCAGCACTTCCATGCCGCTTTCGCACCTCTCGCTCGCGAAGTGCTGTATGCCGATTCGCCGGGGTTACTGACTGCCGACATCGCCGCGTTGCCATTTTGTCACCGCGATCCCAACTTCTGGCCACGGGTGGACGATCCCTGGTCGGGTAGGACTTAATGAGGTCATACCCATCAAATTCAACGCGTGGGCCAGAGCCCATGCACCAACACCTTGAAAAGGAATTACATGTCTGCTATCGATGATCGCCTGGCCCAACTGGGCCTCGTCTTGCCTGAGCCGCTGAAGATGCCCCCGGGCACCACCTTACCCTTTCCTTGGGTTCGCGTGATTGGTCAGCGGGCTATTTTCTCCGGTCATGGCCCTACGCTGACCGACGGCAGCGTGGCACAGCCATTGGGCAAGGTGGGCGCCCAAGTGACCGTGGAGCAAGGCTACACGGCCGCCCGACTCACAGGGCTGGCGATACTGGGCAGTCTCAAGCGCGAGCTGGGCACCCTTGAGCGTATCGAGGCTTGGGTCCACATCCTAGGCATGGTCAACTCGGCGCCCGGCTTCGACCGCCAGCCCACTGTCATTAATGGCTTTACCGACCTAATCCTTGAATTGTTCGGACCACAGGTCGGCGCCCATGCAAGAAGCGCAGTTGGTATGGCCGAACTGCCGTTTGGCATTCCGGTAGAAATAGAAGGCGAAGTGTTGTTGAGGGCCGATTGAGACACCACGGGTATGACGCATGAAAGCAGACAAAAATCTTGTTCGCGAAAGTCATGGACTTTGTGCCCAGGTAAACCTTTGGCCCCATCGTCGAGGGCCATCAAAGCAATGCCGCCATCAAAGACTTTGCCTTCATGATAGAAGCCTCATGCGTGAAGACTGTCATCGACATTCCCAAACTGTTGGCCTTGGGCCAGCAAGTCAAATTCTCATCATCGGTATTCACCTCGCCCGCAGCACTCGCGGGCGCATCTGCTCGCCTCCAAACAAACGCTTCTGATTTTTCTATTAAGCGTTTTTTTAATTTTTGGAGATATATATGGCTGATTTGTTTGACAACCCTATGGGTTTGTGCGGTTTCGAGTTCGTAGAGTTTGCATCCCCTTTGGCGGGTGTTATCGAGCCCTTGTTTGAAAAAATGGGCTTTTCTTTGGTGGC
>CAINMN010000086.1 GCA_903850735.1 uncultured Burkholderiales bacterium
AGACAGCACCTTTACCATCAAGAGTGAGTCGGATGGAACAGGCTACACCTATGCCCCCAGCAAATCTTCAACGCCGTCTTCTGCTGCGGACATTGACAAAAAAATCAGCCTGAATGCCAACTCTGTCTTGCGCGTTGACACTGCGCCCTTGGCAACGGCAGCCGTAGGAACAACGGTCACGATTGGGGGCGCCTCCTTGACCCTGAACGCCAACCCGGCCGCCGATGTTTCAGGCAAGCGCGTATTTCTGAATGGTGTTGACACAGGGTATGTTGTCGCAAACGATTCAGGAAACACTCCTCTGACCTTGGCAGCGGGCACTTCACCTGCACCCAGTGGCAACGTCACTTTCAACCAAAAAGACATCGTTAGCTTCTACGATGTCAGCGGCACCAAGACCTTGAACATGACCCTGGTCACCCCCGATGGCCATGAAATTCTGGTGCAAGGCAAGTCCAACATGCCTTCGTCCGGCTTGGACCTGACGGCTGTGGAGTCCCGAGTCGAGGTGTACAGCTCGATTGATGGCCAATTCTTTGACCACAATGCGACCTCCGATTATTTCTCCAACCGTCAGGCATCGCAAGCCGAAATGCAGGTGAGCGCATCGGCCTACAAGCCCGTGACCGTCATGCACTTTGTGGGTGGCCGAAACATTGACGCACTGGTGACGGACCCCTTGTCGGGCAATCCGAAGTTCCGCACCGATGTGACCTTGTCGGCGAAGGTGACCAATCAGGCCTTGGGCACTTCCCAGCTGGTGTTCAACCTGGACCTGACCGACACCACCATGCAGTCGGGCCCGTTCCAAATTTCCAAGAGCTACCAAGACGGCGAGGCCTTTGCCAAGCTCAGCAACCTGACCATCGACAACGAAGGCCGCATTGCGGGTGTGTATGGCGGTGGTCGCGTGCAGTATGTGGGCCAAATCGCCTTGGTGCACTTTGATGCCTTTGAGGCCATGGCGCCTGTTGGAAAAAATGCCTTTGCGGCCACCGTAGAGTCCGGCACCGAAGATTCTGCCAATGGCGTTTACCGCGGCCGTCCTGGCACGGGGCAATTGGGCGAAATTCGCTCCCAAGCGCTGGAAAGCTCCAATGTGGATTTGTCTGGCGAGCTGGTGCGCTTGATGATTTTGCAACGGACCTACTCGGCCAACTCGCAGTCCATGAAAGCCGTGGACCAGGTGATGCGTGACACCTTGCAAATGATTTCCTGATACGGCAAAGCACTGAAAGCCTGACATGTTGGACCGCTTTGTTTACACAGCCATGACCGGTGCCAAGCACGCCATGGGGCAGCTTGGCAACACCACCCACAATCTGGCCAATGCCCAGACGCCGGGCTTTCGGGAAATGCTGTCCACATTTCGGGCGGTGCCTGTGCAAGGCGCCAGTGCGGATTCGCGAGCTTTTGTCGTGGACTCCACGCCTGGCAGCAATTTTGCACCCGGTCCCCTGACATCCACAGGCAACCCCCTGGATGTGGCCATCAAGGAAAAAGGCTTTTTCGCCGTGATCCGCGGCGATGGCAAAGAGGTCTACACCCGCTCCGGCCATTTGACGCTGGACGATGAGGGTTTTTTGCGCGGCGCCTCAGGCACACGCATGGTTGGCGTGGAAGGCGACATCTGGGTTGAGCCCGGCGCCACGGACTTGCAAATCGGGCCCACGGGTCTGGTCCAGGCTGTGTTGCCGGGTGACTCGCAGTCCAGCGTGATCGGCCAATTGAAGCTGGTCAACCCGCCACCCCATACCCTGACCCGCGATGGCGACGGGTTCTTCGTCAACGATGGCACAGCTTTGCCGCAAAGCGATGATGTGGTCATTCAGTCCAACGTCATCGAGATGAGCAATGTGAATGTGGCTTCGGCCATGGTTGAAATGATTCAGCAAAACCGCTTGTTCGATTTGAACATTCGCATGGTGCAAGTGGCGGAACAAAACGCCAAGTCGGCCAGCAACCTCATGTCGCTGTCGCGCGGTTAAGGCTTTTAAGGAACACAACATCATGATGCGCTCTTTGTGGATTGCCAAGACGGGCCTGGATGCGATGCAAAGCAACCTGGATACGATCTCCAACAACTTGGCGAACGTGTCGACAACCGCTTTCAAACGGGTGCGGCCTATTTTTGAAGACTTGATGTACCAGAACCTGCGCGAGCCCGGGCTGATTTCCAGCAATGGCAATTTTGTGCCTGCTGGCTTGCAAGCGGGCAATGGCTCTCACATTGCTTCCACGATGCGTGTGAACACGGCAGGCGCCATGGTTCACTCGGACAATCCGTTTGATTTGGCCATCAGTGGCAACGGCTTCTTCATGCTGCAAACGGGGCCCAACAGCGTGGGCTACACACGCGCAGGCAATTTCATGCGTGACTCGACGGGCAACATAGTCAACAGCAATGGCCAGCAGTTGCTGGATTCCAGTGGCGGAACCGTGAACATTCCGAGCACGGCCACCACCATTGAAATTGCATCCGATGGCAAGGTGAGCTATTACACCTCCAACACCTTGGTCCCCAACATTCTGCCAAGTCCGATCGCGATTCGAACCTTTGTCAACCCCACCGGTCTGTCCAGCAGTGGTGCCGGCATTTACACCGAAACCTTGTCTTCGGGCTCGCCTCAGGCTGGCACGGCGGGCCAAAATGGCTTTGGCGCCATCACCCAGTACTACACCGAACAATCCAACGTCAACGTGGCCGAGGAACTGGTCACTTTGATCGCTGCGCAGCGCGCTTACGAGATCACCGCCAAGTCGGTGACCGCCTCGGACCAAATGCTGCAAAAACTGGGGCAGATGTGATGAAAACCTTGGCCGCATTGATGACTGTGCTGGCGCTGCTGGCGGGTTGCGCCCAAGCACCTAGCAAGTCCTCGGCATCCTTGCCGCCTGTGGTGGCCACAGACACCACCACGCGCCCACGCGCCATGGATGCCGCGCCTGTCAGCCGTGGAAGCCTGGTGCCGACCAGCATGATTCAAAGTCCCAGCCATCGTGGTTTGTTCGAGGACCGCCGCCCCGTGCGTGCGGGTGACACCTTGATGGTCATGCTGAATGAAACCACCCGTGCCAGCAAACTCGGTGGCACCCAGGCCAGTCGTGCCTCGGGCAATTCATTTGGCAGCAATGCCAACATCGGCTTCAATTCATCGGGTGCCAGCTCATTGTCGCGCGCCAAGGATGCCAAGCTCAACGCCGGCACCACGGGCAACACCAACTTTGACAGCAAGGGCGGCTCCAGTGCCTCCAACGAATTCAGCGGCATGATCACCGTGACCGTGATGGAAGTCTTGCTCAACGGCAACATGGTCGTTGCAGGTGAAAAGCGCTTGGCCGTGGGCGCTGAAGAAGAAATCATCCGCTTCAGCGGCGTGGTGAATCCCCAGAACATTCAAGGCGGCACCATTCCCTCTTCCATGGTGGCGGATGCCCGCATTGAATACCGTGGTGCAGGCGTGACCGATGAAGTCCAGCGTCCCGGTTGGCTGACGCAGCTGTTCATGCGCCACTCACCCAATTGAGGAGCCTGCGATGCACTTTCTTTCATTCAAGCGGTATGCCCTTGCGCTGTCCATCTTCCTGGTGGTCTTTGCAGCTCAGGCCGAGCGCATCAAAGACATGGCCACGATTGCCGGACAACGTGGCAATCAATTGATTGGCTACGGCTTGGTGGTTGGCCTGGATGGCACCGGTGAGAGCAATTCGCTGAACCCGATCACGGGCCAGAGCATCAGCAACATGCTGGCCTCTCTGGGCGTGACGGTGCCTGTGGGACAAAACGTCCAAATGCGCAATGTGGCCACGGTCATGGTCACGGCCGAGCTGCCGGCACTGGCCCGGCCGGGCCAATTGCTGGATGTGACAGTGTCCTCTATGGGCAATACCCGCAGCTTGAAAGGCGGCACCCTGCTGATGACGCCGCTGCGGGCGGCCAACGGCCAGGTCTATGCCCAGGCCCAAGGCTCTGTCGTGGTTCCCGGGGCTGCGGTTGCCTCTGCTTTTGCCCGTACGACGGTCAACCAGTTGGCCGCAGGTCGAATTCCCTCGGGTGCTTTCGTGGAGCAGGGCGCGCCTGAGGCGGACACGGGGCCTGTGGTGGAGCTGAATTTCCGCCGCGCCGACTTTGCCCAAACCCGCCGCGCCATGGAAGTCATGGCCAATTTGGTCGGCGCACAGTCGGTGATTCCAGTGGATGCGCGCAATGTACTGGTTCGCGTGCCTGTGAACCCCACCGAGCGCATGAATGTGATGGCGGACCTGCTGGAGTTGGAAGTCCCGAATGTGGCAGAGGCGGCCAAGGTGGTCATCAATGCCCGCACCGGCTCGGTGGTGATGAACCAAGCGGTACAGCTGGCACCTTTCGCCGTGACACATGGCAATTTGACCCTCAAGGTTCAGGCCATCAACCAAGTGGTGCAACCTGCGCCTGGGACGTTTCGGGGTCGCCCGATGGTTCAGCGCAATGACCGCGTCAGCATCGATGCCGGCCCCACAGGCGGTTTGGTCAAAGTGGAAGAGGGCGCCTCGCTCGATCAGGTGGTGCGTGCCCTGAACCTGCTGGGTGCCACGCCTCAGGACCTGATGGCCATTTTGCAAGCCATGAAGGCTTCGGGCTCCTTGAAAGCCGAGTTGGAGATCATCTGATGAATGCACTTCCAACCATCGGTGCCGTGCCCGGTACGACGTCGACCGCAGCGGCCGCCAAGGCAGACCCGAAAACCGTCCAAAAAATCCAATCGCATGCCGTTGAATTCGAAAGCATGCTGATTCGCCAAATGCTGCGGGAGTTGCGTCAATCGCCTTTCAAGCCAGAGGTGCGCTCTGACAGCAAAGCTTATTTGGAAATGGGCGACGAGCAGTTCGCCAAAAGTTTGGCCCAGTCGGGCGGTTTTGGTTTTGGCAAAGCCATGGCGGATTTGATGCTCAAGCAAATCCAAACCTCTGGGCTAATCGCAGGTGCGGAAAAGGCCGTCAAAACAGTGACGTCCCCCAATTTTTAAATTGACGTAATACAAAGGTATTGATTGTGAATTCCGCCGCCATTTTCGACAGTGCCATGGCCGGGCTGCAGTCCGCGCAAGCAGGCATGGTGGCGACGTCACAAAACGTGACGGGCTCAGCCGTGGCGGGATATGTTCGCCGATCGCCCAATTTGAAAATTGCGGGTTTGGCGCCGTCGGGTCTGGAAAAAACGGGAACCAGCTTCGCGGTAGAGGGCTTCACCCGCAATTACTCCGCTTTGCTGCAAAGACAGTTGCTGGAGCAGCAAAGCCAAACAAGCTACACATCGACCCTGACCCAATCTGTGGCGGCTTTGGATGCCATGATGGTCAATGCGTCTGCCTCCGTGACCGGTGCTTTGGGGGCTTTTTTCAATGCGGCAGGCTCATTGGCCAATGAGCCCACGAATTCGGCGTACCAGCATGCACTGGTCGGCGCCGCAGACCAGGTGGCAGACCGTGTGCGTGGCCTGGCCATCGAGATTGAGCGCATTCGCAGCAATGCCAACCAGGGGCTGGCCGATGCGCTCAACCAAGCCAACACCCTGGCCCCCCAATTGGCGAGCGTCAACGGCCAGATCAAAGGTTCCTTTGTGCCTGGCGTTTCCACACCCTCGCCAGATTTGCTCGATGAAAGAGACCGCATTGCCTCGCAATTGCAAGACCTCATCGGCGGCACAACCCTGATCAATGAAGATGGCACAGCCAGCTATCTGGTGCAAGGCCAGCATCTGGTGGACCGCCAAATCGCCAACCAATTCACGAACGCCACCGGCACCACGCCTGTGCGCGGCGACCAGGGGCCCAATGACATTCGCCTCAAAGTGGCTACCAGCCCAGGGTTGAAGCCGAACCTGGTGCAGTTGGGCTTTGCGGAAGCCCTCAGCGATGCCGGCACAGCCAATGAAAAAGTCATTCCTGCCAAAAATGCATTCAAGGACGGTCAGGCCGGTGCCTTCACGCACTTGATGCAAAGCTTTGTGCCCAACCTGAAAATGAGCTTGAACTTGCTGTCGCTCAGCTTGGTGGACAAGGTCAACACGGTGAAACCCATTTTCGGTTTCGCCAACCAGGCAGACGCCAACACGCCGTTGCAAAACCTGTCGTCGATTCCCGTGCCAAGCGGTGGAAGTTATGCGGACCTGATGGCATCTGCCGATTTCAGCAGCTTGATAGACCAGGCCAACGTGAACAGCGCCAACTTTGACCCCAGGGTCAAGCAAGCCTTGTTGCACGCGCCCGTCAACGCAGCTTTGTTTCTAAGCAATCTGGAACCTCAAGATTTGCAGGGTGTCAGTGCATCGGTGGGCGTGAACATTGAAAACCTGCGCCAGGATTTCACCCAGCCGTTGACGTTCATCACCAGCAGTGTGGCCACCACCATTGCCACCTGGAAAAACGACCACAAAGCCAATGACGCCATGAGTCAGATTTTGTCTGACCAGAAAAATGCCGTCTCCGGCGTCAATCTGGATGAGGAAGCGGCCAATCTGGTGAAGTACCAGCAACTCTACAACGCCTCCAGCAAACTGATTCAAACAGGCCGACAGATGTTTGACACCTTGTTGGCCATGATGTCTGGGAATTGAGGTTTCGTATGCGAATCAGCAGCCAGCAAATTTTTGAAAGCGGTGTGCGCTCCATGGCGCAGCACACCTCGGATGTGATGACGGCGCAAGAGCAAATCTCGTCCGGAAAAAAACATCAACGGGCCTCTGACAGCGCCTTGTCGGCTGGTTTGGGGGTTCAAGTCACATTGGACAAGGCCAAATACGCCATGTTCAAAGTGAACCAGGATTACGCCAACCAGTCGTTGAGCACCGCAGATTCACAATTGCTGAACCTGCACAACATGATGGCCAGTTTTCAAAGAATCATGGTGCAAGCCGGCAACGATGCCTTGGGCAGCGACAACCGAAAAATACTGGGGCAACAAGCCAAGGGATTGGCCGATGCCATGTCACAGCTGGCCAATGCAACCGATGCCAATGGCCAGAAAATATTTGACACTGTCTCAGCGGCACAAATCGTTGCGATTGAGCTGGCAGAAGGCGTGACGGTCAAGCCCAGGCTCACCTATGACGAATGCCTGAAGCTCGACACGAGCTTTGCCAAGGTCGGCGGCGGATCGACCACGGACGCCATGGCGGCCCTTCATGACATGGCTGACCAATTGCTGCAGGGCAGTGCCCTGCGTGCCGGCGATTATTCGGTCGTTGATCAAGCCTTGAAGACCGTGGTTTCCGCACAGGTTCGCACCGGTGTTTTGCAAAACCAGGTGGAAGCCGCCACCCAGGCCGCAGAAGACCAAAAACTCAACATTGAAACCGAGCGCAGTGCCTTGCTGGACACCGATCTGGCCGAGGCCACTGCCAGCCTTGCCCGCTCCAACGCCTTGTTGCAGGCCGCGCAAGCGATCATCAGCAAGTTGGACACCAACACACTCTTTCAAAAAATATGAACATTCCTCTTGGTTGGCTGATTGCAATCGCCAGTGGTGTCCTGGGCTTTGTCTGGCTGGGCGGGCGCTGGGAACAATTGTGGGTGCCCGAAGAATTCCTGGTGATTTTCGGAGCAGCATTTGGAACGCTGATTGCCGCCAACAAGTGGCGTAATTTGCGCAATTTGTTTTTTGCCGTTGGGCGCATCTTTGTGCGCTCGGCCAACTCCCGTGCCGCCAATCTGGCCTTGCTGTGCCTGATGTTTGAGCTGTTGCAAAAGATCAAGCGCGAAGGGCCGTTTTCCATCGAGGCCGATGTGGTCAATCCTGCGGCCAGCGCCATTTTCATGCGCTACCCGGAAGTGTTGCGAAACCATCGCTTGGTGGAGTTCATCACGGACTATTTCCGAATGATGATGGATGGCCTGGTGACGCTGCAGCAGTTGGACAGCGTCATGGAGCAAGAAATTGAGGTGCTGAACCAAGAGGCCTTGGAGCCATCGCACTCCATGATGACCTTGTCTGACAGCTTGCCGGCTTTCGGGATCGTGGCCGCCATCATTGGCGTGATTCACACCTTGAACTCATTGGGCTCGGGAAATTCCCCGGTGCAGATTGGTGCCTACATTGCCTCCGCATTGGTGGGCACCTTGCTCGGCGTTTTCTCCGCCTACGCCATCTTTTCTCCCATCGCGCGGACCTTGGAGCAAATTGCGGACGCAGAAGTGAAGCCTTTTGAGGCCGTCCGGGAAATTTTGATTGCCAATTACAGCAACTTCGCGCCCATGACTGCGGTGGAATACGGTCGCAAGGTCTTGTACACCGACCAACGCCCCAGCATGATGGAGTTGCAATCGGGCATTCAAACCATGACCGCCAACCGCGCTTCCTCTTAACGCCATGGCCGCCTCACCGCTCATTGCCGAAGAGACGCGCCGTCGGCGTGCGACCAAGCGCATCAAGCGCGAGCTGGGCCATGGCAATTGGAAGCTGGTCTATGCGGACTTTATGACCGTGCTGATGGCTTTCTTTTTGGTGACCTGGATTCTTTTGTGGGATTTGGTCTCCAAAAGACCCGAAATTGACATGGCCTGTATCCAGCGCATGGCGGCTGACCTGCATCGGCAAATCGATGAGGACAAAGCCTTGCGCAAAGGCGCTGTGCCCATCCTGATTGACCTTCAACCCGACAGTCTGCGTTTGACTTTGCTGGACAACAACCAGCCCATGTTTCAAACCGGTGGCGCCGTGTTGTCTGGCTTCGCCAAGGAGCAATTTGGGAAAATTGCTTCTGCTGTCAACATGTGCCCGGGCAACCCTTTGAGGATCGAAGGTTACACAGACGCAACGCCTTATGCCGGCGGCGCGCTGGGGTACGGAAACTGGGAGCTTTCTGCCGAGCGCGCCAATGCCGCTCGGCGAGAATTGCTGTCCAAAGAGGTCGACATCAAACGCATTGCCCAAGTGCTGGGCTATGGCGACAGCGTGCCATCCCTGCCCAACGACCCGACCAACCCCTTGAACCGGCGCATCTCGATCACGGTGCTGCCCAAGCCCGACAACGCTTCGCCCCCGCGCTGAAAACGGGCGTGGAAGGCTCAATTTTTTCAAGTTGATGCCGATCAATTTCCGATGAAACCTTTTTTGGCTTTTGAATGAACTCGCCTTGGCTCAGGCGGATCGTGGCTGTCTTGACCGTTTTTGTCTCCTCTTGTGGCGGCGGCGGGAGCGGCACAGACACGTCCGCACTGCGTGGCCAATTCATTGACAGCCCTGTGGCGGGCCTGACTTACACCACCGCCACACAGAATGGCATCACCTCAGCGGACGGCAGCTTTGACTACGCCAAGGGCGAGCAAGTGACTTTTTCGCTGGGCGCCATTGTGTTCCCCAAAGTCAAAGCCTCTCTGATTGTGACGCCGGTGTCCATGGCGCCGGGCAACAACGTCGATGCCGATGAGGCGCAAAACATTGCCTATTTGCTTCAAGCGCTGGACGACGATGGCATTCCTGGCAACGGCATCAAGATTCCCGCCTCGATTGCCGTGCTGGCGACGCAGGCCGTCGACTTTTCCATCGATCCCAGCCTTTTCATTGCTTTGCCGCAGGTTGTCTCCCTGGCAGAGGAGGTCGCCAAATTGCGCACGCCTGGGACCACCCCCACCACCTTGGAAAGTGCCAGTGCCCACCTCTCCAGCAGTCTGAGCGGCATGCTGGACAACCGCATGATCACGATGGGCACCCAAGGCTGTACCAAGCCCCGTCCCACCGACCAATTCCAGCAGCTGTCCACGGCTTTGTGGGCCAACCTCTATGTGGAGCCCAGCAACAATTGGTTCTATGGTGGGAGCTTTGCCAGCCGCGTGACCAATCCCATGGGTGCCTTGCAGCGCTACACCCCGGAGCCGGGCTCCCTGGAAATTCGGTCCGCTCGCGTCAGTGGTGAGTGGGACGACACGTACTCTGCCACGCAAGACCATTGGTACCGGCACCAGGACAACAGGAATGTGGTGATCAGAATTGCGGCCAAAAAGGGTGCACAAGAGACGGTCAATTACCCCGCCTACATGGGCGCAGCCATTTACTTGCACTACATTGCCGGCGATGAGAGCTTTTTAGAGGTCGAGCTCGATTCTGGCTACACCCCCACGGCGTATTTCTCCTTTGTGGGGCCCAATGCCGCCACTTTTTACAAAACAGCCGCAGAGGGCGCGCCCATTGCCAAAATGCACTGGGGTGGCACCACGCCAGAGGGGAGGCAATTGGGGGCTTACAACTGTTTGTTGTCGCCTGGCAGTTCCGTCCTGCTTTGGCGACGTCCGACGGGGCGAACGGATTTGTTCTTCAGCCCTGACAGCAAGTCCAACGCCCAAGGCATGCAAATTCCGGTGTACGAAAGTGGCAAAGGCTATGCAGGCTCCGTGGGCCTGCGTGCCGGCGTGAAGAAGTTGAACATTGTTCGCTGACAGTTCACGGCGGTGTGGACGGCAGGGGCAAGTTTTCTGTGGGTGTCAGTCCTTTGACGACCACCACGGTCCAGATGCTGCCTTGGGTTTGGGCAAACACTTTGTAGGGCCGCTGGTAAAAGTCTGGATTCAGCGCTTTGATTTGCGGTGTCAGGCCAGCCTTCTGTAGAAAAGCGATCAGCTCGGAAGACTTCAGCGCGTAATTCACATTGACCGGCAAATCATTGACTTTGGACGCGACGCTCAGCGCGTCGAGTTTCTTTTGGACCATGCCCACCACCCAGCCCTCGGGCGACAGGACCGGCGAGCCTGAGTTCCCCTTGGAGATCTCGGCACTCAGCTGAAAAAAGCCGGCATCAAAGCTCTCATTGCGATCGCTTCGGTTGCCATTGACGATGCCCTGGGTGATTTTTTTGCTCAGGCCTTGCAGGCGGGGCTGCGGATAACCAATGACGGAAACCTCCAGGCCCACAGGCACCTCAGCCCATGCGGCCAAGGACAGGACAGACGCAGAAAATTTGGCGCGCAGCAAGGCCAAGTCCAATGCGGTGTCGCTGGCCACCACTTCTGCCTTGGACCAGCGCTTGCCCTCAAAGGGGCCCACCCAAACGCTGCCGGGATCCCGAACGACATGCAGGGCTGTGAGCAAGTAGCCATCGGCGACCACAAAACCTGTGCCGATGCCGGAAACACTGACCTTGGGGGTGTTGCTGGTGGAATGGCTGTTGGCCATCCCGCCAGGGGTTTGTGCGACTGCTGCACATGCCAAGCAAAACAGCAGGGCGCTGCCCAGCTGGCGCAGGCTCATTTGGCTTGCACCGCTTGGTGGCGTCGAACAATTTGACGGGCCTGGTCCACCACGGGCAAGTCGACCATGCGGCCATTGAAGGAAAAAGCGGCTTTGCCGCTGCTCATTTGTGCCTCGTAGGCCGCGATGACCGCCTCTGCATGCGCCACCTCTGCGGCGGAGGGGGCAAACTCTTCGTTCAAAATCGGCACCTGGCTGGGGTGCACACAAAAAGCGCTTTCAAACCCGAGTTTGCGCGCGCGCCGGATACGCGCACGGAATCGGTCCTGGTCTTTGAAGTCTGCCACCGAGCCAATGAAGCCAATGGGCAAAACGCCAGCGCGCCTTGCCGCTGCGACGGCCATGACATTGGGCACATAGAGCCCATCATCGTCCACGCTCATTTGCAGCGACACGGCCAAATCTTCGGCGCCCACAATCAGGCCAATGACGCGTTGGTGGGCGGCCGCGATTTCATTCATGGCCGCCAAACCCTGCGCATCTTCCACCATGGCAATGATGCGGGTGTGGCCCCTGACCATGCGGTTTTCATGCTCTAGTTCGTCCAGCACTTCGCTCACCGACTGGACAAAGGCCGCATCCGGAACCTTGGGCAAGGCCACGGCCAGCACACTCGGCCGAACCACAGCCTCGAGGTCTCGAACCAAGAGTCGCCAGGGGCGGTTCACGCGCACCGTCACTTGTCGACCAGCAAGGGCAAAGCGATCGGCAATGGCCGCCACACGCGCTCTGGCAAATTCTTTCTGGTCGGGGCCGACGCTGTCCTCCAGGTCGATTTGCAAGACATCGGCTGCTTGCTTGAGCGCGCTTTCCACAAAGCGGTCACTGACCGCTGGCACAAACAAAATGGAGCGCCACACAGGCAAGGGTTGGTTGGAAGGAAGGATGCGCATAAAAGACTTTGCTCAAAGGTTGGGTGCGAGTAGCTTGAATTGTGAGCTCAACTTACCGGCGTGAAGAAGGAATTCTTTAGCATTCTGTTTGATGAGTTATTTCAAAATCTATCCCCAAAAAATCCTGGTGGAAAGTGCAGTGTCCGACAAGCATCGGGCCAGATTGTTCTATAACTTTGAGCAGTACGGCTACCTTTACCGCGATAAAAATTGTGCGGTCGAGTTGCGATGCGATGCCGTTTTGCCAAGCCAATCCAAAATGGTCGTCCTGGCGTCTGATGTCCAGGTGAAGAGGTTTTCGGAATTCATTTCAGCCTTGAACTTTTATTTGTTTCAAATTCTCAAATACAAACCCAGCGGCCCCCGGCCCGAGACCCCTCTTCAGCCAGAAGAGTTTTTCTTTCAGCCCGTTTACTTTGACATTCTGGACGGTCGCATCAAGAAAATACTGTCTCCCGTGAAGGCGCGCGCTGCAGATTAAAGACCCAGCTCATCCCGAATTTCGCGCGTGTGCTCTCCCAGTTTGGGCGCAGGCCGGCGAAATCCACCTGGGCTTTCACTCAGGCGAGGCACGATGTTGTGCATGGGCACGCTGCCCATGTCGCTGTCCTCCAAGTCGACCAGCGCCTCGCGGCCACGCGTGTAGGGGTGCTCCATCAGGTCGGCCATGGAGCACACGGGCCCCACAGTGACATGCGCCGCTTCAAACAAGGCCAGGTTCTCGGCCGTGCTGCGGGCGGCAATGAAGTCGCCAATCAATTGGTCGAGCGCCTCACGGTGCACCACCCGAGCGTCATTGGTGGCAAAGCGTGGGTCGTCTTTCATCTCTGGCCGACCGATGGTGTCGAAAATGCGCATGGCCATGGATTGCATGGAACCACTCAAGGCCACAAATCCGCCATCGCTGCAGGGGTAGACATTGCGCGGCGCGGTATGGGTCGACTGATTGCCCGACCGCAAGGTGGGTTCGCCGGTCAAGCGTATCTTGGCCGCTTCGGAAGAGATCACGGAGAAGATGGGCTCAAACAATGACAGGTCCACCACTTGGCCGCGGCCTTGGCGTTCGGCCACACGCAAGGCAGTGAGGACACCGGCCGCCCCATAGACGCCTGCAATCATGTCGGCCAGCGCCAACGGCGGCAGTGCAGGAGGGTTGTCCGGAAAGCCGTTCATGTAAGCGAAGCCGGACATGGCTTCCACCAGCGTGCCAAACCCCGGTTTGTGGCGGTAGGGCCCGGTTTGTCCCCAGCCGGAAATTCTCACAATCACCAAGGCGGGGTTGAGGGCGTGAAGGATGTCTGGCGCCAGCCCCATTTTTTCCAGGCCACCCGGCACAAAGTTTTCCACCAGGATGTGTGATTGCGCAATCAACTTTTTCAGCGCGGCCATGTCGGGCTCAGATTTCAAGTCCAAAGCCATGGAGCGTTTGTTGCGGCCATACACCTTCCAGTAGATGGCTTGCCCGCTTTCGCGCCAGCGTCGCAAATCATCGCCTTCACCGGCACGCTCGATCTTGATCACATCGGCGCCAAAGTCTCCCAAGTAGGCGGTCAGCATGTTGCCTGCGACCAGGCGTGACATATCGACCACGCGCACGTCGCTCAGCGGGCCTTGCAGGGAGGGGTCAAATCGAATCATGGCAAGCTTTCTCAGTCAATGGTGGCGCCAGACTCTTTGACGGTTTTGGACCAGCGTGCCAAGTCCTCTTGCAGCAAGCTGGCCAGTTGTGCGGGGGTGGCATTCGACAATTCCACGCCTTGGGCGACCAGCTTTTCCTTCAGGTCCGCTTGCTCGAGTGTCTTTTTCATGGCTGCTTGAAGTTGCGCTTCGATGTCGGCGGAAATGCCTCGGGGTGCGTACATCGCAATCCACAATGAGCCGCTGTAGCCTGGCAACAACTCCCCGATCGCAGGCACTTGGGGCAAGCTGGGCGAGCGCTGGGGCGTGCTCACGCCCAAAGCGACCAGCTTGCCAGAGCGAATGTGCTGCAGCACCGAAGCTGGCGTGGCAAATGCAATGGGAACCTGCCCCCCCAAGACGTCGTTGATGGCCGGGGCCACGCCTTTGTAGGGCACGTGTTGCAGAGAGACGCCGGCATAGCTGCCCAGCATCTCACCCAGCAAATGGTTCAAGGTGCCATTGCCTGCAGACGCATACTGAAAATGCCTCGCCGGTTTTGTTTTGAGCAAGTCGATGAATTCCTTCAGCGTTTTGGCTGGAAACGAAGGATGCACCACCAGCACATTGGGCACGGCGCCGATCAAGGAAATGGGGGTGAAATCTTTGACGGGGTCAAAGCCGGGGGACTTGTAGAGCCAGGGGTTGATGGCTTGCGCCGAGGAGACCGTGAGCATCAAGGTGTGGCCATCTTTGGCGGCCTTGGCCGCATAGCTGGTGCCAATGTTGCCACCTGCACCCGGCTTGTTTTCCACCACCACGCTGGCCCCCATGACTTCCCCGAGTTTTTGCGACACCATGCGCCCCACGATGTCATTGGTGCCGCCGGTGGCCTGTGGAACCACCACAGTGATGGGGCGCGTGGGGTAGTCGGCTGCCAGGCTGACGCTGGCGATGGACAAAAGAAAGGGCAGGGCCAGCAGCCCAAGGCGTTGACGCATGAATGTCTCCGGTGATTTAACTTGGAATTATGGAATTGAGCGACGTGAGCGTCAAGGTGATTGACAAATTGTCTGACAAAAAATAGCATGCGCTGCATGACGTTGTTGCTTCCTCAGGTCAAAGCGGAAACCCTGCGCTCGCAGGTTGAAAACCAGTTGCGCCAAGCGATCGTGAGCGGCGCGCTCACGCCTGGGCAAAAGTTGGTGGAGCGCGAGTTGTGCGAAATGCTGGGCGTGAGCCGTCCCTCTTTGCGCGAAGCTTTGCGGCGCCTGGAAGCTGAAAAACTGATTGTCATCGTGCCCCACCGCGGCCCGGAGGTGGCGCGCATGACCCTGGCCGAAGCCCGTGACCTGTACGCGATGCGACGCTTGCTCGAGGGCTTTGCGGCCCATGAGTTCACCCGTCTGGCTTCAGACGAACAAGTGAAGGCTTTGGCCAAAGCGGTGAAGCGCCTGCGCGAGACGGGTCAAAAAAACAACCGTGCCGGCGTGCTGGAGGCCAAGGCAGAGTTCTACAGCATCTTGCTGGGCGGTTGCGGCAATGCCCTGGTCCAGGAAATCCTGGGCGCGCTGTTGTCGCGTGTCAGCCTGTTGCGGGCCACTTCGCTGATGCTGCCCGAGCGCTTACCCCAAAGCCTGAAAGAAATCGATGCCATGCTGGCGTGCATCCAAGCCAAGGATGCCGCAGGCGCCCAAAAGATCGCTGATCGCCATGTCCAGAACGCTGAGCTAGCAGCCCTGGGTGTGTTTGAAAAAATTTCCCAACCCTCTCAACCTGGAGTTATTGCATGAACCAAGAATCTTTTGACAAAGGCCTGAAAACCCGCCGCGAAGTGCTGGGCGCCGAGTATGTCGACAATGCCATCAAGAATGCCGATGCCTTCAACCAGCCCATGCAAGAGTTGGTCACGGAATATTGCTGGAATGAAATCTGGAACCGTCCGGGCCTGGATCGTCGCACCCGCAGCATCATCAATTTGTCGATGCTGACTGCGTTGAACCGGCCGCATGAGTTGAAGCTGCACGTGCGCGGCGCCCTGAACAATGGCCTGAGCAAAGAGGACATCCAGGAGGTGTTTTTGCAGACCGCCATTTACTGTGGCGTGCCTGCCGCCATTGACAGCTTCCGCAATGCCAAGGAAGTGTTCAAAGAGATGGGGATCTGAACGTGGCGGCGCTTCACATTGGTTTTTTGGGCCTCGGTCAGATGGGGCAACCCATGGTGCGCAACCTCTTGCGTGCGGGTTTTTCGGTGACGGGCTTCGACTTGAGCGAGACCGCCATGGCCACGCTTTCGCAAGAGGCGGGTTTTCATGCCGCCGCCAGTGTTCAGGCCGCAGCCGCTGAGGCGGATGTGCTGATCCTGATGCTGCCCGACAGCAAGGTCATCGATTCACTTTTGTGGACCCAAGGCTTGGCCCAGCAATTGCGCCCTGGCCTCACGGTGCTGGACATGAGCTCGTCCGACCCGGTGTGCTCGCGCGACAATGCCAGCCGTTTGGCGGCCCTGGGCCTTCACTTTGTGGATGCGCCTGTGTCCGGCGGTGTCAAGCGCGCGATCGACGGCAGTTTGTCCATCATGATCGGCGGTGAGGCCGCCCATGTCGACCCTGTTCGCCCGGTGCTGCAAGCCATGGGCAAGACCTTGGTGCATGTGGGGGGGGCAGGGGCCGGCCATGCGGTCAAAGCATTGAACAACTATGTCTCCGCTTCAGGCCTGATCGCTGTCTGTGAGGCTTTGGTGGCCGCTGAAAAATTTGGCATCGACCCGCACTTGGTGAACCAGGTGTTCAACGCCTCCACCGGCAAGAACAACACCACCGAGCACAAGGTGGAAAACTTCATGCTGTCCGAGAAGTACAACTCGGGTTTTGCGCTTGCGTTGATGCGCAAAGACTTGCAAACGGCACAGGGTTTCATCGAGCGCATGGGCACGCCAGGCGGCTTTGCCAATGTCTGTTTGCAAACCTGGGCGCAAGCCGAGCAAGCCTTAGACAAAGGTGCGGACCACACCGCCATGCACAAGTTTGTGCGCTCGCAGTAGACCCGCACAGCCAAGGAGCATCTCACATGTCTACGCCTATCTGGGAAGCCTATGCCCTGCGTTATGCCACGGTGCAGCGTCGTCGACAGGAAAACTTCATCGCCGATGACATGCACGACCAAGCCGCGTCCATGGACTACTTTGTCTGGTTTTTGCGCTCAGGCGATGAGACCATTCTGGTGGACACCGGCTTTGGGGAAGAGGCCGCGCGCTTGCGCAAGCGCACCTTTCTGCGTTGCCCCATCGACGCCTTGAAAGCAGCGGGGGTGCGATTGGAGGATGTGCGCGACACCATCATCACCCATGCGCACTATGACCATGCGGGCAACACCCGCAAGTTGCCGCAAACCTCTTTCCATTTGCAAGAGCGTGAAATGGCCTTTGCCACCGGCAAGGAAATGCGCCATGCCTTCATGCGCCGCGCTTACGATCCGAGCGATGTGTGCGACTTGGTCTATGCCAACTTCCAAGAACGCTTGGCATTTCACGACGGTGCCTATGAGCTCAGGCCCGGTATCACGGTGCATTGGGTAGGCGGGCACACCCGTGGCTTGCAAATTGTGCGGGTGCACACCCGGCGTGGCTGGATCGTGCTGGCGTCGGATGCATCGCACTACCTGGAGAACTTGCGCAAGCGCTCGCCTTTTCCCATTGTGGCCGATGCGGGTGAAATGCTGCGGGCCTTCGAATTGGTCGAAACCTTGGCAGAGTCACCGGATCACATCATTGCCGGTCACGACCCCATCACCACGCGTCTTTACCAAGCTTCTGGTCCTGAGGGACTGGAAATTTATTCACTTTCTGACCCTGTCTCATCATGAAAATACCTTTTTCTTTTCGCTCTCACAATGTTCTGCGCGGCTTGACCGCTGTGGTGTTGGCGCTTGGCGCGCATTGCGCAGGTTTTGCGCAGGCTGACTTTCCCAACAAGTCCGTGTCCATGGTGGTGCCCTTTCCACCAGCAGGCTCTACCGACGTGATTGGCCGATTGCTGGCCCAAACCATGAGCAAGCACCTGGGCCAGAGTGTGCTGGTGGAGAACGTGGGCGGTGCAGGCGGCACGATTGGTGCGGCCAAAGTGGCGCGCGCACCTGGCGACGGCTACACCCTGTTGTTCAACAACATGGCCCAATCCAGCGCGCCTTCGCTGTACGCCAAATTGCCTTTTGATCCCTTGGTGGATTTTGAGCCTGTGGGGCCCTTGGTCGAAGTTCCCATGATCCTGGTGGCTCGCAAGAATTTTCCGGGCGACAACTTGCAAGCGGTGTTTGACTATGCCAAGGCCAACCCCGGCAAATTGAACTTCGCCACAGCAGGTGTGGGCGCCACCACCCACCTGTGCGAGGTGTTGCTGCAGTTTTCAACCGGCTTGAAATGGACGGCCGTTCCCTACAAGGGCACGGGCCCTGCGCTCAACGATTTGCTGGGTGGCCAAGTGGACGTCATTTGCGACCAGCCTGCCAGCACCCTGGGGCACATCAAGTCGGGCAATCTCAAGCCCATCGCTGTGGCCACCAAGGCGCGACTGAAGTCATTGCCCGAGGTGCCGACGTTTGAAGAGTCCGGCATGCCGGGCTTCCAATTGGCGGTCTGGCATGGGTTGTACGCCAGCAAGGGCACGCCCAAGCCCGCCATCGACAAGTTGTCTGCCGCCTTGCGCCAGTCCTTGGCAGACCCTGCTTTCACCCAGCGCCTGCAAGAGATGAGTGGCTTGGTGGTGCCCCCCGAGCAGGCCACGCCCGACGCCTTGCGCCAACTGTTGCGAAGCGAAGTGGAGCGTTGGCGCAACGCCCTGCGCAGCGCAGGGGTCAAGCCGGAGTGATTCAGTCCTTGAATTTCGGTGGGCGTTTTTCCACAAAAGCGCGCACCGCTTCATGGTGGTCATCGGTCATGTGCGCAATGGCCTGGTAGCCGGCTGACATTTCCAGCAACGATTCCAGGCTGCTGCGCTCACCCTCGCGCAACAGGCGTTTGGTCATGCGCAACACGCCGCCAGGGTTGGCGGCGATTTTGTTTGCCAAGGCCAGCGCCTCTTTCAGCAGGTCTTCGTGAGGGACCACGCGCGACACCAAGCCACAGGCCAGGGCTTGCTGAGCGTTCAGTGCCTCACCTGTGAAGGCCATCTCGGACGCTTTGGACATGCCCACGGCCCTGGGCAGCAGCCAGGCGCCACCATCCCCCGGCACAATGCCGACCTTGACGAAGCTCTCGGCAAAGGTGGCCTTGTCGGAGGCAATGCGGATGTCGCACATGCAGGTCAAATCCAGGCCGGCACCAATGGCTGGCCCATTGACGGCCGCAATCACGGGCACATCCAGGTTGTAGAGCGCTTTGGGAATGCGTTGAATCCCTTGGCGGTACTCTTCCCGAATGACATCGGGCGTGAGTTGCTGCGTTTGGTAGCGTTGCATGTCTTTCACATTACCGCCCGAGCTGAACACCGGCCCATTGCCCGTCAGGATCACCACGCGGATGCTGCTGTCCTTGGCGACCATGGCGCAGGCTTGCACCAGTTCGTCCACCGCGGTGTTACCGGTCAGGGCATTGCGGGTTTCCGGTTGATTCATGGTCAAGGTCAGAATGGGGCCTTGGCGATCCAGGGTCAAAAAAGTGCTCATGGGTGATTCCTTTGTTCAATGAACATCCGACACTTCGCGGATGAGATCCAGGGCTTGGGCTTGGGGGCGGTCCATCAGGGCTTGGCCCAGGACGGTGTGCCAATACGATTCGGAACCCGCGGCTTGACGCCACACATGCAGGCGACGCGTCAACAACTGCAAGTCAAACTCCGCGGTGAAGCCAATCGCGCCGTGAATCGAATGACCCAGTGCGGCGACCTCCAGCGCGGCTTCACTGGTGCGCGCTTTGGCCACCGCGACACGCAAGCGATCGGGGCTGAGGGTGTCTGATTGGCAGCCCAGTTGCGCAGCCATACGGGCTGCAAACGCATGCTCGGACATGACGCTCAAATGGTGCTGTATCGCTTGAAATTTGCCGATGGGCCGGCCAAATTGCTGGCGGTCATTGGCGTACTGCAAGGTCCGCTCGAACACCGTCATCAAGGCGCCCGACAGTTGTGCGGCGTACAAGCAGGCTTGCAGTGTGCGCACATCCGGCACAAAGGGCAAGGCTTGTGCCTGGGCCACAGCAGCGCCAGTCCATGTCAGGGTGGCATCCAATGGAAAGCCCGCCGCACTTTGCGCGGCGGTGGCGGTGGGCAACAGCCAGGCTTGGGAGCCGTCTGTCATGATGGCGTGATCCGCCACGCGGCCCATGCGCACCGTGTCTGCATGCAACTCGCCATTTGCGCGGTTTTGCGCGATCGCCCATGTGATGCTGCCTGTGGGAACGGCCACCTGGTGTTGGCCCAACAGTGCACGAGCCCACATGGTTTCACCCAGCGGCACGGGCATGCTGTGGGCGCCACACATGGCAAACAAATGAAAGGCCTCGCTCAGGCCCAGACCCGCGCCCCCCAGCGACTCGCTGAGCATGGCATCGGCAAAGCCCGAGGATTCAAGCGCATCCCATAACGGACGTTCGTTGGGCTGCGATTCGATCGCGCGAACCACCTGTGGCGTGCATTGATCGGCCAACAAATCGCGCAAGGCGTCGGAGAAAAGTGTGTCCATTCAAGGCTCCCCAAAAAGGATCAACGCAAACCCAGGCCGCGCGCGATCATGCCGCGCAAAATTTCCCGGGTGCCGCCACGCAAGGAGAACGAAGGGGCCACCTGGGTCACATAGTTGAGGGTGTTCAACAGTTCCAGCGGAACTTGGCCCGCATCGCGCGAGAACAAGTCATCGGCAATCAGCGCGGGAATGGCTTGCTCAATGCCGGTGCCAATGTCCTTGACCAGCGCGGCCTCAATCACCGGGCTTTCACCGCGTGTGAGTTTTTCTGTGATGGCCACTGACATGGCGCGCAGCGGCGCCAGTTGGCTCAAAATCTTGCCGGCCAGGCGGGTCGACGCTTCGTTGCGGCCCTCGGGCGTGCGCACAAACGCCAGCCACTCATCGAACAGCACAATGCTGGAATAGAGGCGTTCAGGGCCGCTGCGCTCGAATGCCAACTCGGCGGTGACTTGCGCCCAGCCTTGGCCTTCTTCGCCAATCAGTGCATCAGCAGACAAGGCCACGTTGTCGAAGAAAACTTCGCAAAAGTGTTGGTCCCCAGACAAGTCGGTGATGGGGCGAACCGTGACGCCTGGCAAGGACAAATCGACAATCAGCTGTGACAAGCCTTTGTGCCGGTCCTCGGTGGTGCCCGAGGTGCGCACCAAGGCAATCATGTAATGGCAATTGTGGGCGTTGGTGGTCCAGATTTTTTGACCATTCAGCACCCAACCCTTGTCGGTGCGTGTCGCCCGGGTTTTGACGCCGGCCAGGTCTGAGCCGGAGTTGGGTTCGCTCATGCCAATGCAAAAGAAGGCCTCGCCGCGACAAATCCGCGGAATGTAAAACTGCTGTTGCTCGGGCGTGCCGTATTTCAGAATCAAGGGGCCGCTTTGGCGATCGGCGATCCAGTGCGAGCCCACGGGCGCGCCCGCATTCAGAAATTCTTCGACCAGGACATACCTGGCAAACGGACTGCGACCGCCGCCGCCCAAAGACGTGGGCAGGGTGATGCCCAGCCAGCCACGTCGGCCCAGCTCGCGACTGAATTCCTGGCTGTAGCCCGACCAGGATTTGGCGCGCACATGCGCCGGCATGTCTCGCAGGGCTTCTTGGAGAAAGGCCCGCACCGGCTCGCGCAGCGCTTCGTCTTCTGCGGGGATGGGGTTGGGGGACAGTGAGGTCAGCGTGCTCATCCGAACACTCCTTGTTGCTTTAAATCGTTGAGGCTGTCTTCGGTCATTCCCAGGACCTCCGACAACACCTCACGTGTGTGTTGCCCCAGCATGGGCGGCGCGTGGCGGTAGTCGACAGGTGTTTGCGACATGCGGATCGGGTTGGCCACCAAGGGGATGGGACCCGCGGTCGGGTGGTGCATGTCGAAGGTCATCTGCCGCGCTTGAACTTGCGGATCCTGGTAGACCTGGTCCACCGTGTGAATGGGGCCGCATGGCACGCCCACATTCTCGAGCATGGACACCCATGCGTGGGTGTTGCGTGTTTGGGTGACCGCCTGGATCAGGGGAATCAGGGTTTGGCGGTGTGTCACACGCGCAGCGTTGGTGGCAAAGCGCGCATCGCTGACCCATTCCGAGCAGCCAGCAGCATCGCAAAATTTGGCAAATTGCCCATCGTTGCCAATCGCCAAAATCATGTGGCCATCGGCGGTCGGAAAGTCTTGGTAAGGCACGGTGTTGGGGTGCGCATTGCCCATGCGGCGGGGCAGTTGGCCGCTGTAGAGGTAATTCATGCCCTGGTTCGCGAGGCTGGCCACTTGCACATCGAGCAGCGCCAAGTCGATGTGCTGGCCTTCGCCCGTGGTGTGACGTGCTTGAAGGGCCGCCAAAATGGCAGTGCTGGCGTACAAGCCGGTCATGATGTCGGTCAGGGCCACGCCCACCTTCATGGGGCCGGCACCTGGTTGATCGTCGCCGCGACCCGTGACGCTCATCAAGCCTCCCATGCCTTGGATCAAAAAATCGTAGCCGGCACGGTGTGCGTAGGGCCCGGTTTGACCAAAGCCCGTGATGGAGCAATAAATCAGCCTGGGGTTCAAGGCCCGCAGGGATTCGGCGTCCAGCCCATAGGCTTTCAGTCCCCCAAGCTTGAAGTTTTCGATGACCACATCGGACTGCATGGCCAGCTCGCGAATCAAGGCTTGACCAGCGGGCAGCGCCATGTCAATGGCCAGAGAACGCTTGTTGCGGTTGGTGCAGAGGTAATAAGCCGACTCGCCCGTGGTTTGGCCTTGTGGGTCTTTTAAAAATGGCGGGCCCCACAGGCGCGTGTCATCCCCGGAACCGGGTCGCTCTACTTTCAAAATGTCGGCGCCCAGGTCGCCCAAAACTTGACTGGCCCAGGGCCCCGCCAGCACGCGCGACAAATCGAGCACGCGAATCTTGGACAGGGCGCCTGTCGGTGTCACTGTTGCTCCACCTTGGCTTGCGTGGCAATGCGTTTCCAGAGCTTGATTTCATCGGCTTGAAACAGGCGCATTTCTTCGGGGCCGCCGCGCATCACCTCGGCACCGATGCGCTCATAAAACTCACGGGTTTCCGGCAGCGTTTCAATGCGGGTGAACAAAGCCGCCAGCTTGTCGGTTTCCTCTTTGGGGGTCTTGGAAGAGACCGCTGCCGCCACCCAGGTGTAGGCCGTGAAGCCCGGCAAGCCTGCCTCCGAAGCGGTCGGCACTTGCGGTAAAGCAGACGAGCGTTTCTCTGACGCCACCGCCAAAGCGCGCAGCTTGCCGCTCTTGACCAGTTCTTGCGCGCTGGTCATTTCGGCAAACGCCAGGTTCACGGTGCCCGAGGCGACGGCAGTGACGGCTTCAGAAGCGCCCTTGAACGGGACGCCGGTGGTTTGAACTTTGGCCGCATCGTTGAACGACTCGGCCATGAGCTGGTAGCCGGCCGAGCCAGCGCCGTAATTCAGCACGCCAGGTTGTGCTTTGGCGTTCCCGATCAATTCCGACATGGTTTTGTGAGCCCCTTGCCCGGGCACGATCAACAAGGCAGGCGATCGCATCAACATGCTCAACGGTGAGAAGTCGGCGACCGGGTCATAGGGCAAAGACTTGAACAAGGCGACATTGACGGCCAGCGTGGAGTTGCTGCCCACAAAGACGGTGTAGCCGTCCGCCGGTGCCGACAACACGGCGCGCACCGCAATGAAACCATTGGCCCCCGGCTTGTTGTCCACCACCACGGTTTGCCCGGTGATTTCGGTGAATTTTTTGGCGAAGTAGCGGGCCGAGGTGTCGGTGCCGCTGCCCGGCGGGAAGGGCACCACAAACTTCAACGGCTTGGACGGAAAGTCTTGCGCATGCGCGCTGACCATGCCCAAGGATGCCAAGCCAAACAAGCTGGCCGCGGCCAGTTGCTGAATGAGACGACGGCGCAGGTTCATGTGAATTTCCTTTCAGCGATGACATTAATCGAGCGTTGCGCCCGTGAGTTTGACCACTTGGCCCCAGCGGGCGATTTCAGTTTGGATGTACTGGCCGTATTCCTCGGGCGTGGAGCCCAGCGGCTCTGCGCCTTGCACCGCCAGCTTGGCTTTGACCTCGGGCGAGTTCAGGGCCTTCATCACTTCAGCGTTCAGTCGCTTGACAATGTCTGACGGCGTTTTGGCAGGAACCAGCATGCCTTGCCAGGCGCCCACTTCAAACTTTGGCATCACGGTTTCATTCAAGGTCGGCGCCTCTGGCAGCACGGTAGTGCGCTTCATGCTAGTGACCGCGAGCGCCCGCAAGCGGTTGTCGCGAATGAAGGGCAGGGCCGAGTTGATGGTGTCGGTCATGAACTGCGTTTGCCCGCCGACCAGGTCGGTCAATGCAGGCGCGCTGCCCTTGTATGGGGCATGGATGGCTTGCAGGCCACGGCTGTGCAGCAACAGGTAAGCGCCCAGGTGCGTGATGTTGCCATTGCCGGCTGAGCCATAGGTCAGCTTGCCAGGGTTGGCTTTCACATAGTTCAAAAACTCTTGCACGTTGTAGACCGGCAGCGACGGGTGAACTGCCAGCACCAGCGGAATCACGGCGGTCAGCGCAATCGGTGCGAAATCGGTGCGCACGTCATAGTTCAGCTTTTTGTAGAGCGTCGCACTCAGGGCGATGGACGAGGTGTTGTACAAAACGGTGTAGCCATCGGCTGGGGCTTTGGCCACCATGTCAGCGGCGATGTTGCCGTTCGCGCCCGGCTTGTTTTCGACCAGCACCGGTTGACCCATTTGCTCGCCGACTTTTTGCGCCAGCACGCGCGCCACCAAATCGGTGGGGCCGCCGGGTGGAAAAGGCAGCACCAGGCGGATGGGCTTGTCTGGGTAGGCGGCTTGTGCCTGCGCCGAGGTCACAGCCGTCAGTCCACAGCATGCCAACAGCACACTGCTCACAATCATGCGTCGATGAAAGATCATTCAAACTCCTGAGGATGTTGTCATACGGGCCGGCCTGCAAGCAAACGCACGGCGGTGTAGGTCATGACCAGGGTGTCCAGTTGGTTGTAGACCTCAATGGTGGATGTCACCACAGCGCGACCGCGTTGTGAGGTGGGTTTGATGTCGTTGACGGTGACCACGCCTTGAATGGTGTCACCCACGCAGACAGGGTGGAGAATTTTTTGCGTCAGCTCCAGCATGGCCAGCCCCGTGCCTTGAATCATGGACTGCAAAATAAAGCCTTCGATCAAGGTGTAGGTGAGGGCGCCAGGCACAGGGCGCCCCTGAATCGCACTGCCAGCATAGTCTTCTTCGATGAAGATCGCCTCCAGCATACCGGTGCACGAAATGAAGTTGACCAGGTCGGTTTCGGTGATGGTTCGGCGATACGTGTCAAAGACCTGCCCGACTTGCAAATCTTGCCAGTAGAAGCCCTGGCCCAGGCGTTGGGGGGTTGGTGTGCGCATGCCCTGATTTTCAGCAAGTTTGGCATGCGCAGGGCCAGTGGCTGTCACGTTGGTTTCAAGCCAACGGCACCTTCGTTTTTCCACTGCTGAATTTGATCCTCTGCAACTCCGGCTTGTCGCAGCACCGACTCGGTATCGGCGCCCAGTCGGGGAGGCGTGCGGGTGGGCGGTCGCTGTCCGTCAAAATGGACGGGTACCCCCGGAAAGCGCAAGCTGCCCATGGCGGGGTCTTCCAAGGTTTCGAAGAAACCGGTGGCTTGCAAATGGGGGTCTTGGGGCAAATCTGCCAACTGGTTCATGCGCGCCGCGGGCACATCAATTTTTTCGCACAAGGCCAGCCAATAGGCCGTGTCTTGCTTGGCGACCAACTGGCCGGTGGTTTCGTACAAAGCATCGATGTGGCGGGTGCGTGCAGCCATGGTGGCGAAGCGTTCATCGGCAGCCAATGCGGCCTCACCCAGTGCGGTGAAGAAGCGTTGCCAATGCGCGTCGGTGTAGGGCATCATGCAGACATGGCCATCCAGGGTGCGGTAAGGGCGCCGCCAGGGGGCCAAGACGCGCGGGTAGCCGGCGGGTGATTGCGCCGGCTCGAAGTGGGCGCCGTAGAAATGCTCCACCAGATTGAACGACACCATGGTTTCAAACATGGGGACTTCGACCAGGCTACCTTCCCCGGTGGTTTGCCGTTGTGTCAGGGCGGCCAAAATGGCCATGGCGGCCACCAAGCCGCTGGTTTTGTCTGCTGCAACGGTTGGAAAGTAGCGCGCAGTGCCACTTTGTGACTCGACCAGGGCGGCATTGCCCGACATGCCTTGGATGATGTCGTCGTAAGCGGGCTTGCCGCCGTAGGGCCCATTTTGGTGAAAGCCCAAGAGGTTGGCGAGCACCAGACGGGGATAGCGCGCGCGCAAACTGGCGGAGTCCAGCCCCAGACCTGCCAGTTTCTGCGGGCGAATGTTGTGCATGAACACATCACTGCCTGAAAGAAGCGCTTGCATCGCGGCCTGGCCAGCGGGCTTTTTCAGGTCGATGACGATGCTTTTTTTGTTTCGATTCACTCCCAGAAACACCGGCGACATGCCGCGTTCC
>CAINMN010000087.1 GCA_903850735.1 uncultured Burkholderiales bacterium
ACTTCCATGCCATTGAGCCAGACCTCCCAGCCCAGGCCCCAGGCGCCCAAGGTGGGGTTTTCCCAATCGTCCTCGACAAAGCGAATGTCGTTCTTTTTCAAGTCGAAGCCCAGCGCTTCCAAAGAGCCCAGGTACAGCTCCAGAATATTGGCGGGCGCTGGCTTGAGCACCACCTGGTATTGGTAGTAGTGTTGCAAGCGGTTGGGGTTCTCGCCATAGCGGCCATCTTTGGGACGGCGGCTGGGTTGAACATAAGCAGCCTTCCACGGCTCCGGGCCGATGGCGCGCAAAAACGTCGCAGTGTGCGATGTACCTGCCCCCACTTCCATGTCATAGGGTTGCAGCAAGGCGCAGCCCTGCTGGTCCCAGTAAGACTGAAGCTTGAGAATGATTTGTTGAAAAGTCAGCATAAAAGCGAAATCGGGGTCGGCGGCAGACACCGCAAGCGCAGCCTCAGGGAGTCAGAAGCTGAAAGGGTTGATTTTACGGGCCTGGGAGGGCATTTCAGGCCGTCAAAGGCCCGCTTTTTGGCTCTTTCGCCAACGGACCCCAAGCGCAAGGCCCGTAACGCCCAAGCAGAAGCTCCACAACGGGCTCAAGCCCCAACGCCCCGCCCACCAGGCGAAGAAGGTGGAAGGCCCCGCTTGGCCCATCACCTCCCCCACCAAAACACCGCGTGTTTCAGGCGCCAAGCGGTGCGTGACTTGCCCTCGGTGGTCGATGATGGCTGTGGTGCCCGTGTTGGTGGCCCGAATCATGGGCCGCGCCAGTTCCAGCGTGCGCAGGCGTGAGATGGTCAAATGCTGGTCCAGCGCCACGGTGTTGCCAAACCAGGCCAGGTTGCTCATGTTGACCAGAAGAGTGGGGGACTGAAGCGGATCGCGAAAGCGGACGGCCAGCTCCTCGCCAAACAAATCCTCGTAACAAATGTTGGGGGCCAGTCGTTGCCCGGCCACATCGAACGTGGGCGGCGTTGGCGTGCCGCGACCAAAGTCTCCCAGGGGAATGTTCATCATCTGGGTGAACCAACGAAACAGGGGCGGCACAAACTCACCAAAAGGCACCAGATGCGACTTGTCGTAGCGGTAGGTGCCCCCCGCATGCAAGCCCACGGCACTGTTGTGGTACTGCCCCGCCTCCAACAGCGGCAGCCCGATCAAAGCGGCCTGTGCGCCCGCTGAAAAATGGCCCACCAATTGCGGCCAATACCCCTCGGGCAGATGTTGCGTGGCCATGGGCAGGGCGGTCTCGGGCGTCACCACCAGGTCGGCGCTGCTTTGGGTCAACTGCGCCCCATACCACTGCAGGGCAGCGGCGCGTTGGTTCGTGAATTTTTGATCTTGCGGCACATGGCCTTGCAACAAGGCCACGCGCAAGGGTTGCGGCACCGGGACGGCATCTGCGCGTTGCGCCGGCACATAGGGCCAGGCCATCCAGGCCACCACGCAGGCAGCGCCTGCCTTCGCCCAGGGGCGCCGCCCTTGGGCGTGGGTCAGTCCCTCTGCACAGGCCATGGCCAAAGCCGCACTGACCATGCCCATGCCGTACACGCCCAGCCAAGGGGCCAGCGCGGCCAGGCCGCCATCGACATGCGCATAGCCAGCAGCAGCCCAGGGAAAGCCGGTGAAAAACACGCCACGGGCCAACTCGGCCAAGCCCCAACAAGCCGCAAACAGAAGAACCCGCGACAACGCCGAATTCAGGGCTGGACGACAGGCCACCCACACGCCACACGCCAAGGCCAAATACAAAGACAAAGCCGCACTCAGCAGCAGCACGGACACGGCGGCCAAAGCGGCAGGCAAACCGCCGTAGGTGTTCAAGGAGATGAACAGCCACCAAGTCGCGCCGGACAAACTGAGGGTGCCAAAACAAGCCCCCCACAGCGCGGCTTGTCGGGTGGAGGTGAGTCGGCAAAGCGTCCAGGCCAAGCCCACAAGTGCCAGCCATTGAAGCCAGCCACTGGCGGCACCTGTGCCGGGCCAGGCCATCGCCAGGGCGTGCGCCAGTGCCGAGACAACGACCAGGCCGGCCAGTCCCTTGGCGCCTGTCACGTCGTCGCGCTGGAGGGGGACACCCGGAACCATTTGACCGCCCCACCCCGGGTATGCATGACCTCGAAACGCAAGCCACCGAGCTCATGCACTTCGCCCCGCACCGGGACATGCCCCATCTCATGGGCGATCAAGCCGCCAATGGTGTCGAACTCTTCATCGCCCTCTCGCACCGACAAGGTCACGTTGAAAGCTTCGTTGACGCGCTCGACGGCCGTGCTGCCGGCCACGCGGTAGGTGCGGTCTGCCAAGCCAAAAATATCGCCGGCTTCCGCCTCGGTATCGAACTCATCCTCGATTTCACCGACGATTTGCTCCAGCACGTCTTCGATGGTGACCAAGCCGGCCACGCGTCCAAACTCATCGATCACGATGGCCAGATGGTTGCGGTTGCCGCGGAAATCACGCAGCAAATCCACCAAGCCTTTGCTCTCAGGAACAAACACGGCTGGGCGCAGGAGGGCGCGAATGTTGAGCTCAGGCGCGCGCTGCAATTTCAACAGGTCTTTGGCCAACAAAATACCCAGAATGTTTTCGCGCTCGCCTTCAAACACCGGAAAGCGCGAATGGGCAATGTCGATCACCTGATTGAGCAGGTCCTCGATCGGGGCCTGAATATCCACCAGGTCCATGCGGGGCGCGGCAATCATCACGTCGCCGGCGGTCATGTCGGCAATGCGCAGCACGCCCTCCAGCATGACGCGGCTCTCGGAGCCAATCAGCTGTCGGTCCTCGGCTTGCGCCAACACCGCCAAAAGTTCTTCTCGGGAATCGGGCCCCGGATGCAGGAAATCCGTCAGTTTTTGAATGAGGCTGCGCTTGTCTTGTTTGTCATGCGCGCGCGAATGAGGTTCAGCCACAGTGTTGCGGCCCCGGAGCCGCGTGAGTTGCAATCCTGCAAGGATAGCGGATTGTCAGGACAGTTCAAGCCAGGCCCGGCAAAGGGCTGTGCCTTGGCGCTATTCGGCAGACTGATGGCGTGCCTCACGCACCCCTTGGCGCACCTCTTGGACCTGCGCCAAAAAATCCAGGAAACGTCGCACTTGTTCCTTGATGGCGTAATTGGTCTGGGCAAACTGCTCGGACACCAGCTCGGTCAATTGGCTGTCAAAGTTGGCATGCGGCAAGCGAACATAGGCCTCGGTTTCGGAGCCGTCGCGCTCCACTGTCGCGCCAAATTTTCGGGCGATCTTGATCATGGGAACGTTTTCGCTGAGCGCATGAATGAACAGCAGCAACACCCCTTCGTTGCGCGCATGCATGGCCGCGCGCTCAAACAAGCGCGCGCCATAGCCTCGGCCTCGCGAACGCTTTTGCACCGACACACCAAACTCGGCACAGGCCTCGGTGCCGGACTCCAAATTCAAAGCCAGGTGGGCCATGGCCACAATGTCCAATCGGCTGTTGAAGATGCCGAAAATTTCATCGCGCTCGAAGTGCAAGCCGTCCACATAGCGCTGAATTTGCTCATCGTTGGCCGCATAGCCAAAGCGCAGGTAGCGGTCTTGCGGGTCCAAGGCCAGCAGGTGTTGAAGGATGCGGGGCCGCTGCTCCGGACCCAAGGAGCAAATCGGCACCATCACGCCTTGCGTGGGCGCCACATCCACCGCGCCCGACAACGGGCCGGTGAGGATCTGGCGTCCAGTATCCAGCGAAGTTTTGAGCAAGGTCCGGATCAAGGTCATACCTTCAGGATAAGGGTTTTCCCTGATTTTTCAAAGGGATCTGACGGTTTTCTTTAGAGTTTGCCGCTTAGATGGGCAAATGTATGTGCACACTCTCTCGCTAAGACACCATGAAATGGCTTGTCACAGGGGGATAAGCCCCAATCCAACCGCCGCTGTTTTGCACCGAGAATGCGGATTGGAGACCACATCATGAACAAGCCTTGGCTAGCCCATTACCCCGACGGGGTTCCTGCAGACATCCACCCTGAGTCATTCACCTCGTTAGGGCAGTTTCTCGAGTCTTCTTTTGCAAAGCATGCGCAGAACCCTTTTTCGGTGTGCATGGAGCGATGGATGTCGTTCGCCCAGTTAGATCAGCACTCGGCCGCCATGGGTGCTTGGCTGCAGCAACAGGGTTTGGCGAAGGATGCGCGCATCGCGTTGATGCTGCCCAACATTCCGCAGTTCGCAGTCACCATGTCTGGCATTTTGCGGGCGGGCTTCACCTGCGTGAATGTCAACCCGCTGTACACCGCCCGCGAGTTGGAGCATCAACTCAAGGACTCGGGGGCCACCGCCATCGTCATTTTGGAAAACTTTGCGCACACCCTGCAACCCATTCTGGACCGCACCCAAGTGAAGGTGGTGGTGGTCGCGACCTTGGGCGACATGCTGGGCGCGCTGTACGGTCGCTGGATCACCTTTGCCGTGCGGCACCTGGCCAAAATGGTGCCGCGCTATGCCTTGCCCGCGGTCACGGCAGACGGCCAAACCCGCACCATCACCACCTTCCAGCAAGCCCTGAGTGCAGGCCATGGAATGCGCATGCAGCCTGCCACAAGCAACTTGGACTCGGTGGCTTTTCTGCAGTACACGGGGGGCACCACCGGTTTGTCCAAAGGGGCGGTGCTCACGCACCGCAATGTGATTTCGGCGATTTTGCAAGCGGAAGCCTGGTTTTCGCCAGCCTTGAAGCGCATTGGCGACGTCTCCAAGTCCAACAGCATCGCCGCTTTGCCGCTCTACCATATCTTCGCGCTGACGCTGTGTTTCTTGTCGATTCGCTGGGGCTCGCAGTTGACCCTGATTCCCAACCCGCGCGACATTCCCAAGTTCGTGGCGGTGCTGAAGCGTCGCCCTTTCCATTTGATGCCGGCGGTCAACACCTTGTTCAATGCGCTGTTGCAGAACCCCGATTTCAGAGCGCTGGATTTTTCTTCCCTTTGTGTTTCGCAAGCGGGCGGCATGGCCGCCTCCGAAGGCACGGCCAAAGAATGGCAAAAGGTTACAGGCTGTGCCATGGTCGAAGGCTGGGGCATGAGCGAGACCTGCGCCATCGGCACCAACAACCCGATCAACACCACCGTGTTCAGCGGCACGATTGGCTTGCCCCTGCCCAGCATCGACATTGCCATCAAAGACGATGAGGGCCAGGACGTGCCCACCGGACAGACGGGCGAGATCTGCATCCGTGGCCCCAACGTCATGACAGGCTATTACCAACAACCGGATGAAAACCTCAAAGCCTTCACCGCTGACGGCTTCATGCGAACCGGCGACATTGGCGTCATGGACGAGCGAGGCTACACACGCATCGTGGACCGCAAAAAAGACATGATTTTGGTCAGCGGCTTCAATGTGTTTCCCAACGAGCTGGAAAATGTGGTGTCCCTGTGCCCCGGCGTTCTGGAATGTGCGGCGGTGGGCGTGGCCGATGACAAGCAAGGCGAAGCCATCAAGTTGTTTGTGGTGCGCAAGGATCCCGCGCTCACAGAAGAAGCGGTGGCTGCTTACTGTCGCTCACAGCTGACGGGCTACAAAGTGCCTAAATTCATAGAGTTTCGAAACGAGCTCCCCAAAACCAATGTCGGCAAAATTCTTCGCCGAGAATTGCGCTCACCCCATTAATTTTTGACTGAGATTCTTTTGCACCCTTTGCTTCCTGCGGACATGCGCTTTTTTGAGCGCGGCTGGCTGTCGTCTAACAATTTGTTGCTGATGGGGGGCGATGAAACTGTCTTGATTGACAGCGGCTACACCACGCACAGCGCACAAACCCTCAGCCTTGTTCAGCATGCGCTGGGCGAGCGCCCCTTGAACCGCTTGCTCAACACGCATTTGCACAGCGACCACTGCGGCGGCAACTCCGTGCTGCAAGCGGCCTGGCCCGCGATGCAAACCCTGATCCCGCCCGGCCTGGCCGATGCGGTTCGGTCTTGGAACACGGTGGACCTGACTTACGAACCGACAGGGCAAACTTGCCCTAGGTTTCGGGTGGACGGCGTCTTGCTGCCCGGGTCTTCGCACCATTTGGCGGGCCGCACATGGACCGTCCATGCAGCCCCTGGCCATGACCCGCATTCCGTGATTCTTTTCGAGCCATCTTCTCGGGTTTTGCTGTCCGCGGATGCGCTGTGGGAGCATGGCTTTGGTGTGGTGTTCCCCGAGATTGTGGGCGAAAGCGGCTTCAAAGAAATTGGCGAGACTTTGAGCTTGATTGAAAGTCTTGACCCTGCAGTGATTGTTCCGGGCCATGGTGCTGTGTTCACCGATGTGGCGAGCGCCCTGGTGCGTGCGCGCGAAAGGCTCGCGGTGTTTCAGCAACAGCCCGTCAAGCATGCAAGCCATGCCGCCAAGGTGCTGTTGAAATTCAAACTGCTGGAGTTGCAGCGCATCAGCTTGGGCGACTTCACGCAGTGGTCAGCCGACAGCGCTTACTTGCGCAATTTGCACGAAAGCCATTTCACGCAAGAGGAATTTGCTGCCTGGATCGATCGGCTCCTGGATGACTTGGTGCGCGCCAAAGTGATGCAGCGCATGGGCCCTGAACTGATCAACCTCTAGCCAACAAGTCGCCCAAAAACAAAAAGCCCATCTCTGACGAGATGGGCTTTTTGGGCTGTAAGAGCCTGACGATGTCCTACTTTCACACGGGTATCCGCACTATCATCGGCGCTGAAGCGTTTCACGGTCCTGTTCGGGATGGGAAGGAGTGGTACCACCTCGCTATGGTCATCAGGCATAACTTGTTGCTGCCTTGACAAGGTCAAGGCAACGAATTCATAGAGTGCAAATCAGCTTCTTTATTTTGAATGCGTCACTTGGCATAACAACCCTGATCATTTCTGAATCAAAGTTATAGGGTCAA
>CAINMN010000088.1 GCA_903850735.1 uncultured Burkholderiales bacterium
AATTCATGGCGGCTATGGTTACACCCGCGATTTTCCGGTGGAACAGTATTGGCGCGACAACCGCCTGAACATGATTCACGAAGGCACCCATGGCATTCAGGCCATGGACTTGCTGGGTCGCAAAGTGCTGATGGAACAGGGTCAGGGCCTGAAACTGCTGGCGGCATGCATGCAAGCGACAGCCACCCAGGCACGCGCCTGTGGCCCTGAGTTGTCGCGTCACGCCGATGCCCTGATGTCAGCCCTTCAGCAAGTGGGGCAAACCACCCAGGCCGCTTGGCAGACCGGGGAACCCGTGGATGCCCTGGCCAATGCCGTGCCCTACATGCAGGCCTTTGGCCACACCGTGTTGGCCTGGATGTGGCTCGATGTGGCCATGGCCTCCCAAGGCGCCACCTCGGCCGATCAAGGACGTCGTGCCGCTTGCCGGTTTTTTTACCACTATGAACTTCCCAAAATCGGTGCCTGGCTGCAAGTGGTGGCCAACCGTGACCGCACCTGTGCCGATGTGCCGGAAGACGCTTTTTAACGGAGACATGGAATGCCTCGAACCCTGCAACAACTTTTCAACCTCCAGGGCAAGACCGCCCTGGTGACGGGTGGCTCGCGTGGCCTGGGCTTGCAAATGGCGCATGCCTTGGGAGAGGCGGGGGCGCATGTGCTGCTGAGTTCGCGCAAAGCCGCTGACCTGGAGGCTGCCGCCGCCGAGTTGAAGGCCGCTGGCATTCACGCCGATTGGATTGCCGCAGACTGCGGCCAGGAAGAGGATATCCATCGCCTCGGCGCAGAAACCCTGCAGCGCCTGGGCCATGTGGATATTTTGGTGAACAACGCAGGCGCCGCCTGGGGCGCGCCCGCCGAAGACCATCCTGTGGCCGCCTGGGACAAGGTCATGGACCTGAACGTTCGCGGTTATTTCATTTTGAGCCAGTACCTGGCCAAGCATTCCATGATCCCGCGGCGCCAGGGCAGCATCATCAACATCGCCTCGATTGCTGGCTTGGCGGGCAACCCGCGTGGCATGACCACCATCGCCTACAACACCTCCAAAGGCGCCGTGGTCAACTTCACCCGAGCGCTCGCAGCAGAGTGGGGCCCGCACCACATTCGGGTCAACGCCATTTGCCCGGGCTTCTTCCCGAGCAAGATGACCGCGGGCACTTTGAAAAACTTGGGTGAAGAGCGTCTGGCTGCCGGTGCACCCCTGGGCCGTCTGGGCGATGACGAAGACCTCAAGGGCTTGTGCGTGCTGTATGCCTCCGATGCCGGCAAGCACATCACCGGCCAATGGTTGGCCGTCGATGGTGGCGTCAGTGTGGTCATGGGAGGCTGAACAGGATGAGTTCTGCCGAGAAACCCGTGCCCGCTTTTGGCGTGCACATTCCCTTCGTCGAGTTGCTGGGCTTTGAGATGAAAAGCTTTGAGAACGGCGAGTCTGAAATTCACTTCACCCCTAAGAGCGAACACACCAACTCGTTTGCGGTGGCCCACGGCGGCGCGGTCATGACCTTGCTCGATGTGTCCATGGCCACGGCCTCGCGCAGCGTGGACAAAAGCTTGGGCATTGTCACGATCGAAATGAAGACCAGCTTCATGCGCCCCGCCGCCGGCCCGCTGGTGGCGCGCGGCACGCTCAAGCATCGCACCAAGACTTTGGCATTTGCGGAGTCGGCCATCTACGATGCCAGCAACCAATTGTGTGCCCATGCCACCGGTACCTTTCGCTACGTCGTACGCCGACCGCTGACGGCCGACGCGCCTGCCCAACTTTCCACCGATTGATTTTTACCCGGAGACAACAAGCCATGCCACAGAACCAGCAAATCCTTCTCGACAACCGCCCGCAAGGCGAAGCGACCGTCAACAACTTTCGCTTGGTGACCACAGAGACAGCGCCCTTGCAAGAGGGTCAGGTCCTGGTGCGTCACCACTATCTGAGTCTTGACCCCTATATGCGCGGTCGCATGAACGACGGCAAAAGCTATGCCCAACCCCAGCCTTTGGGCGAGGTCATGATCGGCGGCACCGTGGGCGTGGTGGAAGAGAGTCGCCATCCCAAGTTCAAGGTCGGCGACTCGGTGGTCGGCATGGGTGGCTGGCAACATTACAGCGTGGTGCAAGGCGATGCCTTGGGCATGTTGCGCAAGGTGGACACCACGCATGTGCCGCTGAGCCATTACCTGGGCGCTGTCGGCATGCCGGGTGTGACCGCCTGGTACGGCTTGGTGAAAATCATTGCGCCCAAAGCGGGCGAGACCGTCACTGTCAGTGCCGCCAGCGGCGCTGTGGGCAGTGCCTACGGCGCCTTGGCCAAGGCCCGGGGCTGCCGTGTGGTGGGCATTGCCGGTGGCAAAGACAAGTGCGACTACGTGGTGAATGATCTGGGCTTTGACGCCTGCATTGACTACAAGCAGCATGCGGATGCCGCCTCATTGTCCAAGGCTTTGCGCGATGCCTGTCCCAATGGCATCGACGGCCATTTCGAAAACGTGGGCGGCAAGGTGCTGGATGCCGTGATGCTGCGCACCAATGCCTTCGCGCGCATTGCGGTCTGCGGCATGATTGCCGGCTACGATGGCGCGCCCTTGCCCATGGCCTTGCCCTCGCTGATCCTGATCAACCGCATGAAAATTGAAGGCTTCATTGTCAGCGAACACATGGAAGTCTGGCCGGAGGCCTTGCAAGAGCTGGGTCAATTGGTCGGGACAGGGAAATTGCGCCCCCGCGAATCGGTGGCACCCAACTTGGCCAGCGCACCTGAAGCTTTTCTGGGTTTGCTGAAAGGCAAAAATTTTGGCAAGCAATTGGTCAAGCTGATCTGAACGGATGACGCCATGACACAACTTGTTTTGCACCATTACCCGGTGTCGCCGTTTGCAGAGAAAATTCGCCTGATTCTGGGCTACA
>CAINMN010000089.1 GCA_903850735.1 uncultured Burkholderiales bacterium
AAACTGGCCTCCAAGGTGGCAGCCACCAAAGTTTCCAGGTTGCGTCGCCCTAGGGCGGGGTTGGCGTATTTGGAGTTGATCACCTCGCCTTGCTCGGTGAGGCGGATTTGACCGCGCACCGTGCCGGGAGGTTGCGCAAGAATGGCGTCATAGCTGGGACCGCCGCCGCGCCCCACGGTGCCACCTCGGCCATGGAACAAGCGCAGGGTGATGCCGTGTTGTTCTTCCAGCTGTTCAAACACATTCACCAAGGCCAATTCGGCTTGGTAAAGCGACCAATTGCTGGTGAAGATACCGCCGTCTTTGTTGCTGTCCGAGTAACCCAGCATGATGTCTTGCACGCCGCCCGATCGCTGCACCATGGCGGCCACACCCGGCAGCGCAAAGAAGTTGCGCATGATGAGGGCCGCATGGCGCAGGTCGTCAATGGTTTCAAACAAAGGCACGACGATCAAATCCGTGTGCGCTTGCCGCGACAGCGTTTGCTGCATCAGCCCCGTCTCTTTTTGCAGCAACAGCACTTCCAGCAAATCGCTGACGGTTTCGGTGTGGCTGATGATGTTGTGCACAATGGCTTGCGCGCCGTAACGCTCGCGCATCTGGCGGGCTGTCTCAAAAATGGCCAGCTCATGCACGGCATGGTCGCTGTACTGCGCCTGCAAGACGCGCAAGGGCCGGGCATCGTTCAACAGGCGCAGCAGCACGGCTTGTTTGTCAGATTCGTTCAGGCCCGCATAGTGGGCTTCGATGCCGGCCGTGGCCAGCAACTCGGCCACCACCCGCTCATGCTGGTCAGAGCTTTGCCGCAGGTCCACCGTGGCCAGATGAAAGCCAAACACATCGACCGCGCGCATCAAAGGCCGCAGGCGCTGCTGCGCCAAGGCCGTGCCGTGCTGTGCACTGAGCGAGCGGTCCATCACGGCCAGGTCGTGCGCCAAGGCCTGGGCGTTGGGGTATGGGTTTTGCGGGGCCACAGCGTGGCGCGCCGCATCGCCACCGGTCAGCTCTTTCAAGCTGGCGGCCAAGCGTGCATACATGCCGTTGATGGCGCGCCGGTAAGGTTCGTCCTGGCGGTGGGCATTGGTGTCGGGCGAGGCTTCGGCCAAGGCCCGCATTTCGGGCGTCACATCGACCAACATGGCCGACAGCGACAACTCGGTGCCCAGGTGAAAAAGTTCGGTCAGGTAGTGGCGCAAGGCCATGTCGGCCTGTCGCTGCAAGGCATAGCGCAAGGTGTCGGCGCTGACATTCGGGTTGCCATCGCGGTCGCCGCCAATCCACTGGCCCATGCGCAAAAAAGGCGCCACAGCCTGGCCGGGCAAAGCGTCTTCCAGGGAACGGTAGAGCTTGGGAATTTCGCGCAGGAAAGTGGCCTCGTAATAGCTCAGCGCGTTGTCCACCTCGTCTGACACCGTGAGCTTGGTGAAGCGCAACAAGCGGGTGTGCCACAACTGCATGACGCGCGCCCGCATCAAGGCCTCGTTGGCCAGCAACTCGCGGGCGCTCAAGGCGTCACGCGCCGCCGCATGGCCTCTCGCGCGGTCGCGAATGGCCTCGCGTTGCGCCAGCAATTTGGCAATGTCACGCTCGGCGTCCAGAATGCTTTTGCGCTGCACCTCGGTAGGGTGCGCTGTCAACACCGGTGACACATGGGCTTGTGCCAGCATTTGGGCCACCGCATGGGGGGTCAGGCCAGCCCAGCGCAGGCGCTGCAAGCTCACCTCGACGCTGCCCTCTTGGGTATCGCCCGCACGCTCATGCACTTCGCGGCGGCGCAGGTGGTGCTGGTCTTCGGCCAAATTGGCCAGGTGGCTGAAGTAGGTGAAGGCGCGAATGACCTTCACCGCCTCGTCGCTGGCCAGGCTTTTGAGCAGCTTCTTCAGGGCTTTTTCGGCCTCGGCATCGGCATCGCGCCGAAAGGCCACCGAGAGTTTGCGGATCTGCTCGATCAGCGCAAAAATCTTGTCGCCCTCATGGTCGCGGATGACATCGCCCAGGATGCGGCCCAGCAGGCGGATGTCTTCGACCAGCTGGCGTTCGTTGTCACGGTTGGATCGGGTCGTCATACCTCCATGGTAACGACCCCGGGCCGCGGCCGGGTTACGAGTGGGTTACGCAGACTTCATGCTGGGGCTACAGGACTTGGATGGGCCGCGCCAGCACCTGGTCGATGCGCCGCCCTTCCAGGGTTTGCACTTCCAACTGCCAGCCTTGGCACTCCACCCGCTCGCCGCGCTGCGGCAAATGCCCCAGCAAGAAAAGGATCAAGCCGGCCAGGGTGTTGTAGCGGCCACGCTCTTCTTCCGGCAAATCGTCGCGGATGTCCAAGCGCGACTTGAACTCGGTGATGGGCATGGTGCCATCGAGCAACCAGCTGCCATCGTCGCGCGGCGTGGCCCAGGCCGCATCGTGCCGCGTGGCGGCCAGCCATTCGCCGGTGATGGCCTCCAGCAAGTCGCGTGGCGTCATCAGGCCTTGCACCACGCCATATTCGTCCACCACCAGCACCATGCGCCCCGAAGCGCCGGTGCGCGCAGCCTGGTGGGCATCAGGCCGGCGAAACTGCTCCAGCAAATCCAGGCCGCTCAAGGTTTCCGGCACGAAGGCCGCCGTGACCATCAAGGTCTCGATCGCATCGTCGGGCGTCAGGTGATGCACCATCTGCCCCAGGCTGACCACGCCGGCCACATCGTCCAAACTGCCACGACACACCGGGTACCAGGAGTGCGAGGCGTGGGCCGCCACCTGGGCCAGCGCCTCACGCACTGTCAGGGTTTGGTCCAGCCACACCACCTCGGAACGCGGCACCATGATGGAGGTCAGGGGGCGATCGTCCAAGTGAAAAACATTCTGCACCATCTGGTGTTCCTGTTTTTCAATCACGCCCGCATCCACGCCCTCGCTGAGGCTGGCGCGTATTTCTTCTTCGGTCACGGTGTGTGCATGGCGCGTGTTGACGCGAATCAATTGCAGCACAGCCGCGGTGGCCCATGACAAGGACACCACCAAGGGGCGCGCCACTTGCGCCAGCACGTGCATGGTGGGCGCCACCCAACGCGCCACCGTCTCGGGATACAACTGCCCAATGCGTTTGGGCACCAGCTCGCCAAACACGATCGTGATGCAGGTGATGAGTGACACCACCACCGCGGTGGCCAGGATGCCCGCGGCCGAGACACTCAAGCCCTGCACTTGCAACCAGCGCGAGAGTGAATCGCTGAAGGCTGCCTCGCCCACAATGCCGTTGAGCACGCCAATCGAGGTGATGCCAATTTGCACCGTCGACAAAAACTGGGTGGGCTGCTCCATGAGGCGCAGCGCCACAATGGCACCGCGGTCGCCCGCCTCTTCAAAGGCGGACAAGCGCGCCTTGCGGCTCGATGCCAAGGCCATCTCGGACATCGCGAACACGCCGTTGAGCAGCGTCAGCAAAACAATCAGCAACAAATCCATGGGTTACACATTAGATCATGGCAATGGGACAATGCACTCATGGCACTTTACTTGATTGGCGATATCCAGGGCTGTGACGCTGCCTTGGGCCGTCTGCTGCAGCGCATCGACTTCTCACCCAGTCGGGACACCCTTTATTTGCTCGGCGATTTGGTCAACCGCGGGCCGGCCAATGCGGCTGTCTTGCGCCGACTGATGGGCTATGGCGACAGCGCGCGGTCTTTGCTGGGCAACCATGACCTGCACCTGCTGTCGGTCGACTTGGGCATTCGCCCCCTGAAAGCCGGCGACACGGTGCAAGACATCCTGGACGCGCCCGACCGCCGCGCCCTGCTGGACTGGCTGTCGCAACAACCCTTGGCCCTTCGCCACGGCCCCTGCCTGATGGTGCATGCCGGTGTGTTGCCGCAATGGAGCGCCGAGCAAACCCTGCAACTGGCCGGCGAAGTCAGCGCGGTGCTCCAAAGCCCGCAGCGCGGCCAGTTCCTCACCGAGATGTACGGCAACTTGCCCGACCGTTGGCACGACGGCTTGCAAGGCATGGACCGCTTGCGGGTGATCGTCAACGCCTTGACGCGGCTGCGATTTTGCACGCCGCAAGGCCAAATGGAGTTCCAGGCCAAGGAGGGCCTGGATGCCGCCCCAGAGGGCTTCATGCCCTGGTTTGACGTGCCGAACCGCCAAACCGCAGAGGTGATGGTCGCCTTTGGTCACTGGTCGACCGCAGGCGGCCTGTGGCGACCGAATGTGGTGTGCCTGGACACCGGCTGTGTCTGGGGGCGCAGCTTGAGCGCCCTGCGCTGGACGCCCGGCACCGGCGTGGATGCCGTGCAGCAAGGCGAGTGGATCGAAGAGCCTGCGGCTTAAGCCGGCTCTTGGTTTTTGAACAAGGCGGCGACTTTGCGCTTGGGCTTGATGTTGCTGGAAATGGCGCGCGCCGTGGGGCGGGCCGACACTTCCCAGCTGGGTTTTTCTTCTGTCACTTCCCCCGCTTCATAGGGCTTGTCGAAGAAAGGATCTTTGGGCGCGCTGTGGCGTGGTGCATAACGGCTGCTGCTGCGGCCTTCCCGCTCACGCTCTGCAGGGCGTTGCTCGGACGGCGCGTCCAGCACATCGCGCGGGTCGTCTTCGCCCCAGGCGCGGCGGCCGGTGTTGATGCGGCCGCGGGGGCGGTCTTCCTCAAACTCCACGGCTTCGAGCTCGATTTTTTTCTTGATCAGCTTCTCAATGTCGGCCACCAAACGCTGGTCGCTGCCCGACACAAAACTGATGGCCAGGCCCGATGCGCCGGCACGGCCGGTGCGGCCAATGCGGTGCACATAGTCTTCGGCATTGAAGGGCACATCGAAGTTGAACACCGCGGGCACATCCTTGATGTCCAAACCGCGCGCGGCCACATCGGTGCACACCAGCAAATCGACTTCGCCGCGCTTGAAGGCATCCAGCGCCTTGAGGCGTTCGTCCTGGCTTTTGTCGCCATGCAATGCGGTGGTTTTCAGGCCATCGCGCTCCAGGGAGCGGGCCAGGCGGGCACAGCCAAGCTTGCTGTTCACAAACACAAAGGCTTGGGTGATGCCGTTTTGCTTGACCAGCTGCTTGAGCGCGCGACGCTTGTCGTCGTCGGTCACGCTGTAGAAATGCTGGCTGACCGTGGAGGCAGTCTCATTGGGGCGCGCCACCTCGATGGTGATCGGATTTTGCAAATAGCTGCCGGCCAGTCGCTTGATTTCGGGCGAGAACGTGGCCGAGAACAGCAAGGTGGTGCGCTGCTTGGGCAGGAAGCTCAGAATGCGTTGCAAATCGGGCAAGAAGCCAATGTCCAGCATGCGGTCGGCTTCGTCCAGCACCACGTATTCCACCTGGTTGAGCACCACGTTTTTGGCCTCGATGTGGTCCAGCAAACGGCCTGGGGTGGCCACCAGCACTTCCACGCCACGCTTGAGCTCCAGGGTCTGGGGCTTCATGTCCATGCCACCGAACACCACGGCACTGCGCAGCTGGGTGTACTTGGCGTACAGCTTCACCTGCTGGGCGACCTGGTCGGCCAGCTCACGGGTGGGCAACAACACCAGGGCTCGCACGGGGTGACGCGCCGGTGAGGTCGAGGGGTTTTCGTGCTTCAGCAAGCGCTGCAACAGCGGCAAAGAGAAGGCTGCGGTTTTACCGGTCCCGGTCTGGGCGGCACCCATCACGTCCTGGCCGGTCAGCACCACGGGGATGGCTTGGGCCTGGATAGGGGTCATCGACTCGTAGCCCATTTCGGCTACGGCACGTGCCAGCCCGGGGGCCAGCTGCAAATTTGAAAAGGAACTCATGTCAGGGGCTGATTGTCGCACTCTTGCCGCGACAGCCCAAACAAAGCACGCCGAACCGTTGTTTTCAGGTTTTGGGCAGGGTCACGCCCACCTGGCCCTGGTATTTGCCGCCGCGGTCTTTGTAGCTGGTCTCGCAAACCTCGTC
>CAINMN010000090.1 GCA_903850735.1 uncultured Burkholderiales bacterium
GCTGGGGTTGCAACAAGCGCGTGGTCTGGGTCAGCGCCGGTGTTGCCGTGAGGTGAAGGCTGGCCCCTTTGCTGCACAGTCGGCCGAAGTTGGCCGGGTGATCGGGGTCGCCGCGCACGCCCACAATTTGACCCTGCTCGGAGGCGATGAGCACGCCGCAGCCCACACCGCAGTAGGGACAGGTGGAGCGTGTTTCTTTGGGGGCCATGCGCTGCCTCTCAAGCGGGCGTATCGGTGGCCAGCGTGGCCAATTCGTCGGCGTCCAGCGCGACCTGGCCGTTGTCCACTTGCACGGCGAAGCGCTGAGCGCAGCCTTCGTCGGGGGCTTTGGCACAGCCGCTGCCCAGGTCGATCGTCCAGTTGTGCAGGGGGCAGGCCACCGACTCGCCAAACACAATGCCCTGGCTCAAGGGGCCGCCTTTGTGTGGGCAGCGGTCCAGCACGGCAAACACTTTGTCGTTGCTGGTGCGAAACACCGCCACCTCGGCTCCTTGGGCGCGCGCAACGCGGCGTGCGCCCAGCACCGGAATATCGTCCATACGGCAAATGGGAATCCAGTTAGGCATGCGAGGCTCCTGGCGTGACGGGGGTGAATTGCCGGGTGTCGACCTTGGCTTCTTCAAAGTTGAACCAGGGATCGGGCTCGCCATCCAGGCTGAATTGCAGGCGCTCCCACAAGGCGCGGCGGCCTTCGGCATCGTCCAGAATTCTTTTCTTGACGGTGTCCATGCCCACGCGGCTGACGTAGTGGCAAGTGCGCTCCAGGTACCAGCCTTCCTCGCGGTACAGCTGCAAGAAGGCGCCGCTGTATTCCAGCACTTCTTGCGCCGTTTTCAGCTTGACAAAAAACTGCGCCACTTCGGTTTTGATGCCGCCATTGCCGGCGATGTAAATTTCCCAGCCACTGTCCACGCCGATGACGCCCACGTCTTTGATGCCGGCTTCGGCGCAATTGCGCGGGCAGCCACTGACGGCCAGTTTGACTTTGTGCGGGGCATACATCCGCCACAAGGCGCGTTCCAGGTCCTTGCCCATCTGGGTGCTGTCTTGGGTGCCAAAGCGGCACCACTCGGAGCCCACACAGGTTTTGACCGTGCGCAGGGCTTTGGCATAGGCATGGCCACTGGGCATGCCGATGTCTTTCCAGACATTGACCAGGTCTTCTTTTTTCACGCCCAGCAGGTCGATGCGCTGGCCACCGGTGACTTTGACCGTGGGGATCTTGTATTTATCCACGGCATCGGCAATGCGGCGCAGTTCATCGGCGGTGGTTTCGCCGCCCCACATGCGCGGGATCACGCTGTAGGTGCCATCCTTTTGAATGTTGGCATGGCTGCGCTCATTGATGTAACGGCTTTGCGGATCGTCATGGGCTTCTTTTGGCCAGGTGCTGATCAGGTAATAGTTCAGGGCGGGTCGGCAGGTGGCACAACCGTTGGGGGTTCGCCATTCCATGGCCTGCATCACCTCGGTGAGCGACAGCAGCTTGCCCAAGCGGATGGCTTCACGCACATCCTGGTGGCTGTGGTCGGTGCAGCCGCAGATGGCTTTTTTCTTGGGGGTGGCCGAGTAGTCGCCACCGGCAGTGAACATCAGGATTTGTTCGACCAGGCCGGTGCAAGACCCACAAGAGGCGCTGGCCTTGGTGTGCTTGCGAACTTCATCGAGTGTGAACAGGCCCTTGTCCTGGATGGCTTTGCAAATGCGGCCTTTGGTGACGCCGTTGCAGCCGCAGACTTCGGCATCGTCGGGCATGCTGGCCGCCTTGCTGTGACCCTCGTGGCCCACATCGCCGATGTTGGACTCGCCAAACATCAGCTTGTCGCGAATGTCGGCCACGCTGCGCCCCTCGCGCAGCAATTTGAAGTACCAACTGCCATCGACGGTGTCGCCGTACAAACAAGCGCCCACCAGTTGGTCATTGCGAATCACCAGTTTTTTGTAAACGCCTTCGTGCGGGTCGCTCAGCACAATTTCTTCGGTTTCACCATCGTCGCTGCCCATGAAGTCGCCCGCACTGAACAGGTCGATGCCGGTGACCTTGAGCTTGGTGGAGGTCAGCGAGCCGCTGTAGCGGCCAATGCCAAACTGCGCCAGATGGTTGGCCAGGACTTTGCCTTGCTCGAACAAAGGCGCGACCAGGCCATAGGCGATGCCACGGTGCGAGGCGCATTCGCCCACCGCATAGATGCGCGGGTCGGTGACCGACTGCATCGTGTCGCTGACCACGATGCCGCGCTGGCAATGCAGGCGCATGCTTTCGGCCAAGGCGGTGTTGGGGCGGATGCCCACGGCCATCACCACCAGGTCGGCGGCCACTTCGCTGCCGTCCTTGAAGCGAATGCGTTGTACCCGGCCCTGGGGGCCACCCACGAGCGCCTGGGTTTGTGCGCCGATCAGAAATTTCATGCCGCGGTCTTGCAAGGACTTTTGCAGCAAGTGGCCGGCGGTTTTGTCGAGCTGGCGCTCCATCAGCCAGGGTGCCACATGCACCACGGTCACGTCCATGCCGCGTTTCATCAGGCCATTGGCCGCTTCCAAACCGAGCAGGCCGCCGCCAATCACCACGGCTTTGCGGTACTGGGTGGCGGCGTCAATCATGGCCTGGGTGTCGGCAATGTCACGGTAGGCCAGCACGCCATCGAGCTCAACACCTGGCACGGGCAAGATGAAAGGGTTGGATCCGGTCGCCAGCAGCAAGCGGTCGTAGGGTGCGGTGCGTTTTTCGCCCGCGCCGTTCTCGGCATGCACGATGCGGCGCACTCGGTCCACTTGGGTCACGGTCCATCCGGTGTGCAGGGTGATGCCGTTGTCGCGGTACCAGTCCAGTGGGTTCAGGATGATTTCATCCAGGGTTTGCTCGCCCGCGAGCACCGGCGAGAGCAAGATGCGGTTGTAGTTGGGATGGGGCTCGCTGCCGAACACGGTGATGTCGTACAGGTCGGGCGCGAGCTTCAACAGCTCTTCCAGGGTGCGCACGCCGGCCATGCCATTGCCCACCATGACCAGACGAAGTTTTTGCGGGGTTGTCATCGGTCTCTCCAATTTCAGGCGGCTTTTTCCACATGCGCTTGGCGCGTGTAGAGAAAGTCAATCACGGCTTTGCGGTAAGCCAGGTAGCGGATGTCTTCTGCCAACTCAACACGCGAGCGCGGTCGCGGCAGATCCACTTGCAGGATTTCACCGACGGTGGCGGCCGGGCCATTGGTCATCATCACGATCTTGTCGGACAGCAACACCGCTTCGTCCACATCGTGGGTGACCATCACCACCGTGCTGCGGGTGTTGGCCACGATGGCCAGGAGTTCGTCTTGCAGTTTGGCGCGGGTGAGGGCGTCGAGCGCGCCAAACGGCTCGTCCATCAGCAACACCTGCGGCTCCATGGACAGCGCGCGGGCAATGCCCACACGTTGCTTCATGCCTCCGGAAATTTCGCCCGGGCGCTTTTGGGCTGCATGGTCCAGCCCGACCAAGTGCAGCGCAGCTTCGGTGCGCGCTTTGAGTTGGGCCTTGTTTTCCGAGGGCCGGCCGCTCACCCGATCCGACGCGCCGAACACGCGTTCCACGGCCAGGTAAACGTTTTCAAAGCAGGTGAGCCAGGGCAGCAAAGAATGGTTTTGAAACACCACGGCGCGCTCAGGGCCTGGGCCGGCAATTTCGCGGTTGGCACAGATCAGGTTGCCCTCTGTGGGTTGGGTCAGGCCGGCGATCAGGTTCAGCAAGGTGGACTTGCCGCAGCCTGAGTGCCCAATCAGTGCCACGAACTCGCCTTTGGCGACATTGAGGTCGATGTCGCGCAAGGCCTGGAAAACCCCTTTCTGGGTTTTGAAGCTTTGGGCCACGCCCTGGATTTGCAAATACTTGGTGGTGAGTGAGTCGTTCATGGCGCGCCCTTATTGCTTGACATCTTCAAAAGTGAACGCGGTGGCCAAACGAATCAGCAGGGCTTCCAGCACCAGCCCGACAATGCCAATCACAAAGATCGCGATGATGATGTTTTTGACGTTGAGGTTGTTCCACTCGTCCCACACCCAAAAGCCAATGCCCACGCCACCGGTCAGCATCTCGGCGGCCACGATCACCAGCCAGGCGGTGCCCACGGCCAAGCGAACGCCGGTCAGCATGTAGGGCAGCACGGCAGGAAACAAAATTTTGGTGACGATCTTCCACTCCGACAGGTTCAGCACCCGGGCCACGTTCATGTAGTCGGCCGGCACGCGCTGTACGCCCACTGCGGTGTTGATGACCATGGGCCAAATCGAGCAAATGAAGATGGTCCAGATGGCCGCGGGGTTGGCCCCTTTGAATACCAGCAGGCCAATGGGCAGCCAAGCCAGCGGCGACACCGGGCGCAGCAGGCTGATGAGCGGGTTGAACATGCGTGACAAGAAGTCAAAGCGCCCAATCAGGAATCCCAAGGGAATGCCCACCAGGGCCGCCAGGCCAAAGCCCAGGGCCACCCGTTTGAGCGAGCTCAGCACATTCCAGCCGACGCCTTGGTCATTGGGCCCATTGCTGTAAAACGGATCGCTGAAGACGGTGACGGCTTGCTGAAAGGTTTCCAGCGGTGAGGGAAAGTTGTTGCTGCTTTTCAGGGCCACCATGGCCCACAGCAACACCAACAGGCCCAAGCCCATCAGGGGTGCCAGCACTTTGCGCAGAAGGTCTTGCACGGTGGGTTCCTGTCAAGCCTGAACTTTGAAGCTGTCGGCGTATTTCTTGGGGTCTTTGCCGTCCCAGACCACGCCATCCACCAGCTTGCTGCTGCGCATCACCTCCTTGGGCACCGGGGTTTTGGAGGCGGTCGCAGCTTGCTTGTAGAGGTCGATCTGGTTGATTTGCTTGGACACGGCCAGGTAGTCCGGGTGCTCCTTGATCAATCCCCAGCGCTTGTGCTGGGTCCTGAACCACATGCCATCGGACAGGTAGGGGAAGGTGGCCAGGCCGTCGTTGTAAAACTTCATGTGGTTGGTGTCGTCCCAGGTTTTGCCCAAGCCGTTTTGGTAGCGGCCCAGGATGCGCTGGTTGATCACGTCCACGCTGGTGTTCACATAGGCCTTGTCGGCCACGGTCTCGGCCATTTTGATTTTGTTCTGCAAGCCCGCATCGATCCATTTGCCGGCCTCCAGAATGGCCGCCGTGACGGCGCGCGCGGTGTTGGGGTATTTCTTGACGAACTCACCGGTGGTGCCCAGCACTTTTTCAGGATGGTCGCGCCAGATGTCCTGGGTGGTGATGGCGGTGATGCCAATGCCATCGGCGATGGCGCGGTGCCCCCAGGGCTCGCCCACGCAGTAGCCGTCCATGTTGCCCACCCGCATGTTGGCCACCATCTGCGGCGGCGGCACGGTGATGACTTTGGCGTCTTTCAAGGGGTTGATGCCCACGCTGGCCAGCCAGTAATACAGCCACATGGCGTGGGTGCCGGTGGGGAAGGTTTGCGCAAAGGTGTATTCGCGCTTTTCCGTGGCCATCAGCTTGGCCAGGCTGGCACCATCCACAGCGCCTTTGTCGGCCAGCTTTTTCGAAAGCGTGATCGCCTGGCCGTTGTGGTTCAGCGTCATCAGGATGGCCATGTCTTTTTTCGGGCCCGAGGTGCCCATGTGAACGCCGTAGATCAGGCCGTAGAGCACGTGGGCAAAGTCGAGCTCGCCGTTCACCAGCTTGTCGCGCACGCCGGCCCAGCTGGCCTCTTTGGTGGGAATGATCTTCACGCCGTATTTGCGATCGATGCCCAGCACCGAGGCCATCACCACGCTGGCGCAGTCTGTCAGGGGAATGAAACCAATCTTGACCTCTTCTTTTTCGGGCTTGTCCGAGCCTTGGGCGTACACCGCCGCGCGCAATGCGGGGTCGATGCCCATGGCGCCCACGGTGGCTGCTTGCAACACGGTGCGGCGGTTCAAGGAAGTTTTCAATAAATCGGTCATGGCAGTGCTCCTGGACAAAACAAACAACAAACCCCAAAGAAAAAGGCGCCCACACAGTGATGCGCTTGACACGCAATCAAAGTGAGGACGCCTTTGCCCTGCGAGGTGCGCCGCCGCCGTTGGCGGTGTACCTCTTGAACCTTGGAAAGTTCTTGTGCATGGCTTTGCAAATCGTGTGCCAGGAAAATTCGGCTGTTTTTCAAGCCGGGCCCCGGTCGCCAAGCACGGAGATGGTGCGATGCACCAAATCAGGTCAGCAGATCGGCCATGTCCAGCACGCGCTGCGCCATTTCGGTCAGCTTGAGGCTGCGGTCCATCGCCATCTTGCGCAGCTTGGCATGCGCTTGCGCCTCGTCCAGCGATTGGGCGCGCATCAGCAGGGCCTTGGCTTGGGCCACCACGCCCCGGTCTTTCAGGGCCGATTGGGCTTCGGCCAATTCCGCGCGCAAGCGCTGCTCGTGCTCAAAGCGCGCCATCGCCACTTCGAGGATGGGCCGGATGCGCGAGGGCGCCAGGCCATCGACAATGTAGGCAGACACGCCTGCAGCCACCGCCTCGCCGATGTGGGTGGTGTCTTCGTCTTCGGTGAACAGCACAATGGGGCGGCGCGCATCGCGGGTGGCGAACACCACATGCTCGAGCGCATCGCGCGCCTCGGACTCGGCGTCCACAATGATGAGGTCGGGTTGCAACTGGCCAATGCGCTCGTTCAAAAACACATCGGCCGGCAACGTGGCCACCAGGTTGAAACCGTTTTCCAGCAAGCCGATGCGCAGGGCACGCGAACGCTCGGCTTGCGTGACGGCGTGCTCGTCTTGCGGGTCTTCCAGCGCAAGATCCGGTGCCACCACCACGATTCGCAAAGCCTCTTTCATGCCGATCTCAATTTCATGTTGCAGTCTTCTTGCAATTACCGCGCCAGAGGCAGGGACTACACTTCCCGCATGCTGATTCTAGGAATTGAGTCCTCGTGCGATGAAACCGGCGTGGCCTTGGTAGCCACGGCCGATGCGCCGGCGCAGGTGCCTGTTTTGTTGTCGCATGCGCTTTACAGCCAGATCGAGATGCACCAGGCCTATGGTGGCGTGGTGCCGGAATTGGCCAGCCGCGACCACATTCGCCGCGTCTTGCCCCTGACCGATGAAGTCATGCAGGCCAGCGGTTGCGATTTGCAAGCCGTGGATGTGGTGGCCTACACCCGCGGCCCCGGCTTGGCGGGGGCCTTGCTGGTGGGGGCGGGGGTGGCCTGTGCCCTGGCGGCTTCCTTGGGCAAGCCGGTGTTGGGCATTCACCATCTGGAAGGGCATTTGCTGTCGCCCTTTTTAAGCCAGGATCCCCCCGAGTTTCCTTTTGTCGCCTTGCTTGTGTCGGGGGGCCACACCCAGCTCATGCGCGTGGACGGCGTCGGGCAGTACGCCTTGCTAGGCGAGACCATCGACGACGCGGCTGGCGAGGCCTTTGACAAGTCGGCCAAGCTCATGGGGCTGGGCTACCCCGGTGGGCCGGCCTTGTCGCGGCTCGCGCAAACAGGGGACCCCCAAGCGTTCAAGCTGCCACGCCCTTTGCTGCACAGCGGCGACCTGGACTTTTCATTCGCAGGCTTGAAAACCGCGGTGATGACGCAGGCCCGCAAATTGGGCGAGGCTTTGGAAGCGCGCAAAGCCGACCTGGCCGCGAGCACACAAGCGGCGATTGTGGAAGTCTTGGTGAAGAAATCGATGACGGCCTTGCGTGAGACCGGCTTGCGACGGCTGGTGGTGGCCGGTGGCGTGGGCGCCAATCAGGCATTGCGCCAACAACTCAACGCGCTGTGCCAGAAACAGAACATCCGGGTGCACTATCCGGAGCTTCATTTGTGCACCGACAA
>CAINMN010000091.1 GCA_903850735.1 uncultured Burkholderiales bacterium
GTAGCGTTGCGCACTGCGCTCCAGGCCGACCAGCTTCAAGACCTCCTGGATGCGGTGGGCGCGAGTGTTGCGCGGCAAATGGTGCAGCCCAAAGCCCACGTTGTCGCTCACGCTCAAATGCGGGAACAAGGCGTAATCTTGGAACACCATGCCAATGCGGCGCGCTTCGGCGGGCACATGCACGCTGGCGCTGCTGACCACCGACTTGGCCAACTGAATGTCGCCGCCGCTCACATGTTCCAGGCCGGCCACGGCGCGCAACAAGGTGGTTTTGCCACAGCCGGAGGGGCCAATCAGCACCCCGACATCGCCCGCGCGCAAGCCCAAAGTGACGCGGTCGACCGCGGGGCGCGTGCGCCCCGGGTATTGCACCTGCAATTGCGTGACTTCCAGAAACATAAGCGCAATTGTAGAGAGCACGGACAAGCCACAGGGTTGTATGGGTGTCTGCCTACAATCCTGCCTTCGAACCAATTCAGGCAAGTGACTCATTCCATGCGACTGTCGCGCGGGTTATTGTGGGGGGCGGTGGGCGTGCTGGCGCTGCCCGTGCTGACGGTGCTGGCCTCCTGGGGGCAGTGGTCGGCGGTGTCTCAGGCCATCCTCGGCGAGATGGCCGGCACGGTCCTGCCCGACTATGTGTCGACCAGCTTTTGGCTGTGCCTGTGGGTCTCGCTGGGCGTGGTCACCTTGGGCTCGGTGTCGGCGGCCCTGGTGACCTTGTTCGATTTTCGGGGGCGTCGGCTGTTGGAGTGGGCGCTGTTGCTGCCCTTGGCCATGCCCGCTTATGTGGTGGCTTACGCTTACACCGATTTCCTGCAGTTCAGCGGCCCGGCGCAATCCGCTTTGCGCGAAGCATTCGGTTGGCAAGGCCGGGTCTTGCCGGACGTGCGCAGCCTCTGGGGTGCGGCCTGCGTCTTCACATTGGCGCTGTACCCCTATGTGTATTTGTTGGCGCGCAGCGCCCTGGCAGAGCGCGCCACCCATTTGATGGAGGCGGCACGCCTGCTGGGCGCACCTTTGCGGCGTCGCATTTTGCAAGTGGCGTTGCCGCTGGCGCGACCCGCCATTGCGGCAGGCACGGCCTTGGCCTTGATGGAAACCTTGGCGGATTTTGGCGTGTCCAGTTATTTCGGCATCCAAACCTTCACCGCCGGGATCTACAAAGCCTGGCTGGTCATGGACAACCGGATCGCCGCCGCCCAATTGGCCACCGTGTTGCTGGGCGTGGTGGTGGCGGTGCTGTGGGTGGAGCAGCGCGCGCAATCGCGCATGCGCTTTGCCAGCGGCCGTGGCGCGCGCACCAGCAGCGAAGCGCAGCCCATCCGCTTGCGTGGCGCCGCCGAAGGCTTGGCCTTGTTGCTGTGTGGCATGCCGGTGTTGCTCGGTTTTGTGTTGCCCCTGGCCATCATGGGCCATGCCTTGCTGCAATCCGACGAGGCTGTTCAGTTGCCCTGGGACCGCTTCCCGGGTTGGGCCTTCAACAGCCTCAAGCTCGGCGCACTGACGGCCGTTCTGGCGGTGGCTTTGGCATGGCTGCTGGCGTTTCAGAGCCGGCGTGCGCCGGGCTGGAGCACACGCTGGGCGGTCCAACTGGTGGGCTTGGGCTACGCTGTACCCGGTGCCGTCATCGTGGTGGGCTTGCTGTTGCCCGTGGGTTGGCTGCAAGCCACCTGGCCCCAGACCCAGGTGGGCTTCTGGATGACTGCCACCGTGTTGGGGTTGGTCTGGGCCTACCTGGTGCGTTTCGTGGCCGTGGCCTTGCAATCGGTGCAAAGTGGCTATGCCCGCGTGCCTGCCAGCCTGGACGACAGCGCCCGCATGCTGGGCGTGTCGGGCTGGGGCCTGCTGCGCCGGGTGCATGCGCCCTTGCTTAAACGTTCCACGGCCGCAGCGCTGCTGCTGGTGCTGGTCGATGTCATGAAAGAGCTTCCGGCCACCCTGGTCTTGCGCCCTTTCAACACCGATACCTTGGCGGTGATGGCCTACCAATTGGCCCGCGATGAGCGCTTGGGCGAAGCGGCGCTGCCCTCGTTGGCTTTGGTGCTGGTGGGCTTGCTGCCGGTGA
>CAINMN010000092.1 GCA_903850735.1 uncultured Burkholderiales bacterium
AGCAGGGCATCAAGAGCTACCGCGACCTGCCATTGCGCTTTGGCGAGTTTGGCCAGTGCCATCGCACCGAGCCCTCGGGCGGTCTGCACGGCATCATGCGCGTTCGCGGCTTCACACAGGACGATGGCCACATCTTTTGTACCGAAGACCAGATTCAGGCCGAGGTGACGTCTTTCACCACCTTGTTGCGCAAGGTCTACCAAGACTTTGGCTTCACCGAAATTTTGTACAAACTCTCCACCCGCCCGGAAAAGCGCATCGGTACCGATGAAAGCTGGGACCGCGCCGAAAGCGCGCTGGCCGAAGGCCTGCGTGCCTCGGGCTGCGAGTTTGAATACCTGCCCGGTGAGGGCGCCTTCTACGGCCCCAAGATCGAGTACACCCTGAAAGACGCGCTGGGTCGCCAGTGGCAATGCGGCACGATCCAGGTCGATCCCAACCTGCCGGAGCGCCTGGACGCAGAATTTGTGGCCGAAGACGGCTCACGCCAACGCCCTGTGATGTTGCACCGCGCCATCGTGGGCAGCCTCGAGCGTTTCATCGGCATCCTGATCGAGCAGCACGCCGGGGCCCTGCCAACCTGGCTGGCGCCGGTGCAGGTGGCGGTGCTGAACATCACCGATTCCCAGGCCGAATATGCCCAAAGTGTCGCGAAAAAGCTGAAAAATCAAGGGCTTAGGGTCGATTTGGACCTGCGCAACGAGAAAATTACGTATAAAATACGTGAGCATTCGATGCAAAAGCTGCCTTACATCCTCGTCGTCGGCGAGAAAGAAAAGGCAGCCGGTGCCGTCGCAGTGCGCGCCCGAGGTAACCAAGACCTCGGTGTGATGTCGCTTGAAGCCTTTGCAGAAAAGATTGCTTCCGACATCGCCCACAAGAGCTGATTTCCCTGGAGACTGGCCCCAAGTGTGCGTCACTGCGTTGGCGTTTAGTGGCCTCGTTCATTCGAGGCTTCGTGTTGATGAAGGATTCTCACCATCGCTACTGAATTTCGCGATCGCCGCCAGCGCGAGGAACGCAAACACCGCCTGAACCGGGAAATCATGGCCCCGGAAGTCCGATTGTCCGGCCCTGAAAATGAGCCCATTGGAATCGTTAGCCTGGCAGAAGCCCTGCGCATGGCCGGTGATTTGGACGTCGACCTGGTTGAAATTGCCGCAACGGCCAATCCGCCTGTGTGCCGATTGATGGATTACGGCAAGTTCAAGTACCAAGAGCAAAAGAAGGCAGCGGAAGCGAAAGCCAAGCAGAAGGTCATCGAGGTCAAGGAAATCAAATTCCGACCCGGTACCGACGATGGTGACTACAACATCAAGTTGCGCAACATCAAGCGCTTCTTGGACGAGGGTGACAAGTGCAAGATCACGCTGCGTTTTCGCGGTCGTGAGATCACGCACCAGGAATTGGGGATGGCGCTGTTGCAGCGCATCCGTGACGAGTTGGCGGACCTGATCGTTGTCGAGCAGTTTCCCAAGCTGGAAGGCCGGCAGATGATCATGATGATCGCGCCGGGCAAGAAGAAATCGGGTGGCGCCGCCAAACCCGTTGCAGACACCGCGCAACCCGCGGCGGCTGCATAAAAGGCGACGCAACAGAAGTGACTCAGG
>CAINMN010000093.1 GCA_903850735.1 uncultured Burkholderiales bacterium
ATTCAACCGGCCATGGCCAAGGCGCAAGAGCGCATCCTCGCCCCACTGAGCGCCACCCAGCAAGCCCAGTTCATGAACTTGCTGAACATTCTGGTGGACAGCAACAACGAGCTCAGCCGCGCGCCGATTCCTCGCACCGAGTAAAACTGCGGACACCCGCGGCGCCAGTTCCCGGCATACTCCGGCAATCCCTCTTTTGTGCCGGAAACGCTGCTTCATGAACCGCCCACGCATTCTTCAAAATGGTCGCCTGCTGCCCAGCCTGGAAGCAGCCCTTGAACAACCATTCGATGTCCACCCTTTGTGGAAAGAGGCCGACCCGGACGCCTACCTGCGCGCCCATGGCGGCGAGTTTGTGGGCATGGTCACCTCGGCCATCAAAGGAGGCTCGCGCGAATTTCTGGCGATGCTGCCCAACTTGAAAGTCATCTCCAGTTTCGGCGTAGGCTACGACGCGCTGGACGTGGTGGGCGCCCAGCACCGAGGGATTGCCGTAGGCTACACCCCCGATGTGCTGAACGACTGCGTGGCCGACACCGCCTTCAGCCTGGTGATCAATGTGGCGCGCCGCTTTCCTGCATGCGATCAGTTCACGCGTCGGGGCGACTGGCTCAAGGGCGCGTTTCCCCTGACCACCAAGGTCAGCGGCAAGCGCATGGGTATTTTGGGCCTGGGCCGCATTGGCCAGACCATTGCCCGCCGCGCCAGCGGTTTTGACATGGCCATTCGCTACCACAATCGCAAGCCGCGCAACGATGTGCCTTATGACTACGAACCCTCGTTGAAAGCCTTGGCCGAGTGGTGCGACTTTCTGGTGATCGCCAGTGCCGGCGGTGCTGAAACAAAGCACCTGGTGTCGCGCGAAATTTTGGAGGCTGTCGGCCCCAAGGGGTTCGTGGTCAACATCTCCCGCGGCTCGGTGATTGACGAAGACGCCATGATCGATGCGCTTGAGCATGGGCGCCTGGGCGGAGCGGGTCTGGATGTGTACACCCACGAGCCCAACGTGCCCGAGCGTTTGCTGAAATTGGACAATGTTGTGCTGCTGCCGCATCTGGCCAGTGCCACGCATGAAACACGACAGGCCATGGCCGACTTGGTGATGGCCAACCTGACTGAATTTTTCCAAACAGGGCACGTCAAAGTGGCGGTACCGCCGTTGGCCGCCTGAAAAAGTCAATCTGCGCTCACCAAGCCACCCCCGTCATCGCGAGCGCAGCGCGGCGATCTTGCGCCGGAGCGCGATTGCCGCGGCCCTCACGGTTCTCGCAATAACGGCTCCAGCAGGTCAAGACATGACCAGGCCGCCATCGACCATCAACACTTGACCTGTCACAAACCTGCTCCAGTCTGAAGCAAGGAACATGACCGGACCCGCAATGTCCTCTGGCGAAGCCAGCCGACCCAAAGGGGTTTGCGCCACGATCATGTCCTTCACGGCCTCTTTTGTAGGAAGGCTTGAGGCTGTCGGATGCACCAGTCCCGGCGCGACGCAGTTGACGCGAATCCCCAGTGGCCCCAGCTCGGCAGCCAAGTTTCGGCTGAAGCCGATCAGCGCCGACTTGGCCGTTGTGTAGTCGTGGTAGGGCACGGTGGGACGCGCCACCAAGTCGCTCACCATGTTGACGATGCTGCCTTGCCCGCGCTGGCGAAAATGCGGCAACGCTACCTGCGTCAAATGAAAAGCCGCTTGCACCGCGCCTTCAAATTGCGTTTGGTAAGCCGGCCACCCCAACTCCCAAAAACGCGCCCGTTGCTCAGGGTCAAAGCTGTAGGGTGCAAATGCGTTGTTGACCACGGCATCCAGCCGACCCGCTTCGGCCACGAAGCTGTCCACCATGGCCCGCACCGCTTCGGGCGATCGCACGTCTGCGGGCAAGGCGATGGCGTCGCCGCCTTCGGCTTGGCAGCGCGCCACCACGGCATCGGCTGCCGCGGCGTTGTTCAAAAAATTCACGCCAACCAAAGCGCCTTCTCGGGCAAAGGCCAAGGCCAAAGCTGCCCCAATGCCGCGACTGGCGCCGGTGATCAACACCGCACGCCCCTTGAATGTGCCTGTGGAGGGGGTGTTCATGGCGCAGGCAGCAGGTCTTGGCTGACCACGTCTTGTACCGCAATGTCGCGCTGAATCAGGCCAAAGGCTTTGTAAGCCTGGACGCCTTTTTGCAAGGACACCAAATCGAAAGCGCCCAAACCTTTGGCCTGCGTGGTGGGCGACACGCTGGACGCATTGCGCAATTTGATGATGTCCAGATTCATGGCCAGGTTCTGGCCGTCGATGGCCCGCTTGACGGCCAGCTGTGCGGCTTCCTCGGGCGAGCGCATCATCCAGGTCATGCTGTCCTTGTAGGCTTGCAGGAAACGCTTGAGCACCTCCTTGCGGCGCTGGTAAGTGTCTTCGCGCACCACAAAGAAATCGCTGGAGAGGTTCAGATGGTTTCTCACTTCCATCACATTGACATCGCCCAAACCCCGTTGGCGCCCAATCAGCAAGCCGGTGTCCGTGGCCGCCGTGGCATCCACCTGCCCTTGCATCAGCGGCGCAAAATTCAACAAACCGGTGACCACCAGCGTGACATCCGATTCACTCAAGCCAGCTTGGTGCAACAGCACTTGCAGGTTTTGCCGCGTGCCACTGGACAAGCTGTAAACACCGATGCGCTTGCCTTTGAGGTCGGCCGGTTGGCGAATGTTTTGCGATTTCAGCGAGACCACATTGAACACGTTTTGCGGATAGATGTCGTAGATGGCCCGCAGCTTTTCGCCCTTGTCGAGCGCCGCAAAGAAAGAACCGGGGTCGGTGAACGCCACATCCGCCTGGCCGCTGAGCAGGTTGCGCAAGGCGTCGCCGCCGCCCGCACCGGGCACATAACCCAGCTCAATGCCACGCGCTTTGAAAAATCCTTTGTCTTCTTCCACCAGCAGGTTGGTGATTTCTGTGATGGGCTTGCTCCAACCGGCCACCACCACTTTGTCAAGCTTGCCCGCGCTTTGCGCCCACACGCTGGCGGAGAAGCCCACCGCCATCAGCGGGGCCAACCACAGCACTTGCAAAAGGTTTCTTCGTTTTTGCTTCATCATTTTGAGGGTGTCCCCATGCATTTATTTCAACAAAGACCGTTCGAGCATCACCATGGCCTGGTACGAGGTCCAGCCCAAGACGGTGATCACCACCAGCACGGCAAACATCAGGGGCGTGTCCATGGAACCCTGGGCGGCAATGATCAAGGCCCCCAGCCCGCGACTGGCGCCAATGAACTCGCCCACCACAGCGCCCACCCAGGCCAGCACCACCGCCACGCGCAAGCCCGCGAGAATGGCCGGCTTGCCGTCGGGCACTTTCAATCGCCAGATGGTTTGCCAGCGGCTGGCACGCAGCATGCGAAACAGCTCCAGGCGTTGCGGGGCCACATGCTGCATCGCCGTGAGGGTGTTTTCCAGCAATGGGAAAAAACAAATCAAGGCCGTGATGACCACTGTGGGCGTCGCCCCAAAGCCCAGCCAGACGATCAACAGCGGTGCCAAGGCCAGCTTGGGCACCACCTGACTCACCACCAGGTAAGGCATGAGCACACGCCGCGCCCCCGGCCATTCGCCCAAGGCAACGCCGCCCAGGAAACCCAACAAACTGCCCAAGCCAAAGCCCAGCACCACCTCGAGCAGGGTCTGCAACACATGCGGGCCCAAATAACCAGAAACGAAGCCTTGGTGCAAGGCGGCCATCACCAAGGAAGGCGGTGGCAGCACCAGGGTGGACAGCTTCAAACCTGTGGCCGCGAGTTCCCATGCGACCAAGATCAACAGGCCCAACACCAGCGAAAGCCAGCCACTGCGTAGCATCACCGCACCTCGTCCATCATGGCACGCAGCTCAGCGCACAGGGCATTGAAGCGCGGGGTGTAGCGCAGGTCTGATGGGCGCGGCCGTGGCAAGTCAACCTGCACCTCGCCTTGCAACTTGCCTTGCGCCATGACCGTCACCCGGTCGGCCAGGTACACCGCTTCGGCCATGTCATGCGTGACAAACAACACCGAGCTGCCCTGGGCTTGGCACACCGCCAGCAAATCGTTTTGCAACTCTTCGCGGGTGATGGCGTCGAGCGCGGCAAAGGGCTCGTCCATCAACAAAAGGCGCGGTCGCGTGACCAGGGCGCGCGCAATCGCCACGCGGCTTTGCTGGCCGCCAGAAATCTGTGGCGGCCTTTGCTGCGCCAGGGCAGACAAACCCATGCGCGCGAGCAAGTCGTGTGCATGAGCGATATCTTCAGGCTGGGCGGCTCGGTGCAGTGTGATGGGCAACAGCACATTGTCGAGCGCGCTCAACCAGGCCAGCAAGTTGGGCGACTGAAACACAAAGCCCATGTCGGGATGGGGTGTCATGACCGGTTGTTGCGCCAACAAAACCATGCCAGCCTCGGGCTGCATCAAACCTGCGGCCAATTTCAACAAGGTGGTCTTGCCACAGCCACTGCGCCCCACCAGGCAGTGAATCTCACCAGGGGCCATCGCCCAGTCCACACCGTCCACCACCGGCGGCCAGCCTGGGTAGGTGTAGCGCACTTGGCACAGTTGCAACATGGGGGCCTCAGTCGTCATACGGTGCAAAACGCTCTGCAGACAACTCGGTGGAAGCCTCGATGTCCACCATGCGCACCAGGTCGAGCAAGCTGAAGCGGCCATCATGGTGCCAACCGGCCTCGGGTGAGGTCATGGCGCCGATGGCACAGATGCGGGTCACGCCCACATCGGCCAAGGCTTGGGCCAGGGGCATCAATTCCTCGGGCGAGGCTGCCAAGCCAGCGGTTTGCAACACATGCCGCGCTTCTTTCAACAAGGCCGGCACTTCGCCCAAATGGTTCACCGCCACCACCAAGACGGAACGCATCAGGGCGGTGGGCTGCAAAGCCATGGCTTGGTCGCTGTAGACCACGCAAGCGGGATCGTCTGCCTGGCCCAAGACCGTGCATTCAGGGTGCGACAAGCTTTGGATCGCCTGTGACTCACGCCAAGCGGCCACAGCGGAGGCTTCTTCCAGACTCAAGGCACGCTGCGGGAAGCGCGGCTGCAAGGCCTGCAACTCGGCCACCATGCGCTGCGCAAATTCCAGCGGGCTGATGCGCCCGCCCTTGGCGACATAAAACACCTGGGGCGAGTAACAACCGCTTTGCTCGTAACGCATCACATCCAGCGCAGCCTGTTGCACCACTTCCTGGCCCTTGCGAATGCTCAAGGCCGACGCGGCCACCATGCCAAAGCTCAGCTTGTGGCCATGCGGTAAAAAACGCGTGGTGATGGGGACCTGTTGCTGCATGGCCGACAAGCTGTCATTGCCACCATAAGCCAAAACCACATCGGCTTGGGCAAAGGCCACACGCTCTTGGGCCACATCACCCCCTTGCCACCACACCACCGCCAGGCAATCGGCCCAGCGCGGCTCCACCTCGACCAGCAAGCGCGCCATCAGGCTGGCAAACACCGGCTCTGCGCTGGCCACTTTACCCAGCGTGCCGGCCTTGACCAGCAAGCCCGATACC
>CAINMN010000094.1 GCA_903850735.1 uncultured Burkholderiales bacterium
AAGCCGGTATTTCTGGCTGGGCTTGTCGCCGGAGGGCACCCGCAAACACACGCCAGGTTGGCGCAGCGGCTTTTACCAGGTAACCCATCAGGCGCAGGTGCCGCTGGCGCTGATTCGGCTGGACTATGGCCGCAAAGAAGTGCGCGTGGACAGCTTCATCCGTTTGACAGGCGATGTCACTGCCGACTACGCTCGGATGGTGCGCCAATTCGAGGGCGTTGTGGGGTGTCGCCCCGAGCAAGCGGCCCCCATTCGTCCTGTGCCCATTTCGAGCGCTTCTCGGGAGTCTTCATGAGTCAACCTGTCGAACTTGTCAGCAGCTATTTGCGAGGCCTGCAATCGCGCATCACATCGGCTTTGACCGAGTTGGATGGCACGGCTTTTCTGTCGGACGCTTGGCAAAAAAGTGCCGATGAGCCTTTGCAAGGCCAGGGCGTGACCCAAATCATGGAAAACGGCAGCGTTTTCGAGCGTGCGGGTTGTGGCTTCTCGCATGTGCGTGGCGCCAAATTGCCGCCCTCTGCGACGCAGCACCGTCCTGAACTGAGTGGCTTGCCATTCGAGGCCATGGGCGTGTCCCTGGTCTTTCATCCGCGAAATCCTTACGTGCCTACCGTGCACATGAACGTGCGCATGATCTCCGTGGTGAATGCAGCTGGGGCCACCGTGGCCTGGTTTGGTGGAGGCATGGACCTGACGCCCTACTATGGGTTTGAAGAGGATGCTGTTCATTTTCACCAGACCTGCCGCAATGCCGTCGCGCCTTTTGGCGATGACTTGTATCCGCGCTTCAAGGCCTGGTGCGACACCTATTTTTATTTGAAGCACCGCCAGGAGCCACGCGGTGTGGGCGGCATTTTCTTTGACGATTTTTCGGAGCTCGGCTTCGAGAAAGATTTTCAGCTCTTGCGTTCGGTCGGTGACGGCCTGTTGGAAGCCTATTTGCCCATTGTGAAGCGCCGCAAGGACACACCCTATGGCGAGCGAGAGCGTGACCACCAGCTTTACCGCCGGGGCCGCTATGTGGAGTTCAATTTGGTGTGGGACCGTGGCACCCATTTCGGCCTGCAATCGGGCGGTCGCACCGAATCCATTTTGTTGTCCATGCCGCCCTTGGTCAGCTGGTCCTACCAAAAACAGCCGGAGCCCGGCTCCGCCGAAGCGCGCCTGTACACCGATTTCCTGGTCCCCAGGGATTGGGCCTGAGTCGCGCCATGGGCCAGCGCGTGGGTGTTTTTGGCGGCGCTTTTGATCCGCCACACCAAGCCCATGTGGCGCTCGCGCAGGCGGCCATTGCACAGCTGAAACTGGATGCGCTTCACATTCTTCCCACGGGAAATGCCTGGCACAAGAGCCGCGACTTGACGGCGCCTGAGCACCGGCTGGCCATGTGCCGTTTGGCCTTTGAGGCGCTGCCACAGGTGGTCATCAATCCTTTGGAGTTGAACCGCGCAGGCCCGACTTACACGGTGGAGACCTTGCACGACTTGCAAGCGACTTACCCCGACAACCAATGGTTTTTGTTGATTGGCGCCGATCAGGCGCGCGACTTCCAGCGCTGGAAGGCCTGGTCCGAGATTTTGCGTTTGGCGACCTTGGTGGTGGCCGATCGCAACCCTGAAGCAGGTCAGTGGCACAATCCAGCATTAGCTCAGGCGCTCCACCTGCACATGCCCGTCCTGCCCATCAGTGCGACGGACATCCGTGATCGACTTCGCCAAAAACTGCCGGTTACCCCTCTGGTTCCTGCAACCATCCTCCGTTACATTGAACAACACGGCCTTTACGCCCACCATCCATGACTGAAACCACCGCCAAAAAAGACGTCCAGAAACTCCAACGCGCCATCGTCGATGGCCTGGAGGATGTGAAGGCGCAAGACGTTCAGGTGTACAACACCGAGCACTTGTCGGCCTTGTTTGAGCGGGTGATCATTGCCAGCGGCACCTCGAACCGCCAAACCAAGGCCTTGGCGGCCAGCGTGCGTGACAAGGTGCGCGAATCGGGTTTTCCCAAGCCTCGCATTGAAGGCGAAGAAAACGGCGAGTGGATCATCGTGGATTGCGGCCAAGCCGTGGTCCATGTCATGCAGCCGGCCATTCGCCAGTATTACAACCTCGAAGAGATTTGGGGCGACAAGCCGGTGCGCCTGAAGTTTGGTGCCGTCAAACCGGCAGCGCCCGTCAAAGCGCAACCGGAGCCGGTGGCGAAGAAAGCCCCTGCCAAGAAGCCTGCGGCCAAGAAAGCCTCGGCCAAGACCGCCGCGAAAACGGCTGCCCGCTCGGCGCGTGGCGCGGCCGCCTCCGCCCCTGCCAAAAAGGCCCCCGCCCGCAAGACAGCCAAACCTGCAGCTTCTCGCAAGGCATGAAGCTTTGGGTGGTTGCCGTCGGCCAGCGCGTGCCCGACTGGGCGCAAACGGCCTGGGATGATTACGTCAAACGGTTTCCCCCTGAGCTAAAAGTCGGCCTGAAAGCCGTCAAAACCGAACCCCGCGGCTCCAAAACCACGGCGACCTTGATGGCCTTGGAACGCGAGCGCATCGAAGCCGCGTTGCCGCGTGACTGTCGTGTGGTGGTGCTCGATGAGCGCGGCACCGCTTTGACCACGCAAGCTTTGGCCGCTCGCCTCCAGGCATGGCAAGAGGAGGGCGATGACGTGGCCCTGGTCATTGGAGGCCCCGACGGGCTGGACCCTGAATTTCGCCAGCAGGCGCGCGAGCGCATTCGCCTCTCCGACCTGACCCTGCCGCACGCCATGGTGCGTGTCTTGTTGATTGAGCAGTTGTACCGCGCATGGTCCATCCAGGCCAACCACCCTTACCACCGCGAATGAAACCTGACTTCATTTACCTGGCCTCACAAAGCCCGCGCCGACGCCAATTGCTGGAACAGCTCGGGGTGCACTATGAGTTGCTGTTGCCGGACGAGGAGGAAGACGCAGAGGCGCTGGAAGCCGTTTTGCCGGGCGAGGCGCCTGCGCGCTATGTCCAACGTGTCACGGCCTTGAAGTTGCAGGCCTCGTTGGACCGACTGAAGCGCCGCCAATGGCCTGTGGCGCCGATTCTGTGCGCCGACACCACCGTGGCCTTGGGCCGCAAGATTTTGGGCAAACCTGCTTCAGATACCGAGGCGCGTGCCATGCTGCAAGGCTTGTCAGGGCGTGACCACCGTGTGCTGACGGCGGTGGCCATGGGGCAGGGGCGTCGCACCGTGTCACTGCTGAGCCAGTCGCGCGTGCGCTTTGCGCCGTTGTCTTCGTCGTGGATCGCCGCTTACGTGGCCAGCGGTGAGCCGCAAGGCAAGGCGGGCGCCTATGCCATTCAAGGGCGTGCCTCGGTGATGATGTCGTCGATCAGCGGCAGTTATTCTGGCATCATGGGGCTTCCCTTGTTCGAGACGGGGCAGCTGCTGCGCTCGTTCGGCTTCAAACTTTGACCTCCCGATGCAACAAGACATTCTGATCAATTGGTCCCCCCAGGAAACCCGTGTGGCCGTGGTGGAGAACAGTGCGGTTCAGGAGTTGCACATCGAGCGCACGCTCGAGCGCGGCTTGGTGGGCAATGTCTACCTGGGTCGCGTGGCGCGCGTGCTGCCGGGCATGCAGTCGGCGTTCATTGACATCGGCTTGGAGCGCGCCGCCTTTTTGCATGTGGCGGACCTGATGTCCAGCGTCAATGCGCGGCATGCCGACCCCGAGGTACGCGCCACAGTGCCGGCCGTGCCCATTGAAAAACAAGTGTTTGAAGGCCAGGCCTTGATGGTGCAAGTCATCAAGGACCCGATTGGCACCAAGGGCGCACGCTTGTCCACCCAAATCAGCATTGCCGGCCGCTTGCTGGTGTTCTTGCCCCAGGACCAGCATGTGGGCGTCTCGCAAAAAATTCCCCTGGAGCAACGCGAGGCCTTGCGCTTGCGCTTGCAGTCGCTGGTCGACCAAGGCGTTCCTGCGGGCCAAGGGGGCGGCTTCATTTTGCGAACCAATGGCGAAGACGCCAGCGACGCCGAGCTTGGCGAAGACATCGCCTACCTGCGCAAGACCTGGGCGCGCATTCGTGATGCCGCCACGCGCTTGCCGCCCATGTCCTTGTTGCACCAAGACCTGAATTTGTTGCAACGGGTGCTGCGCGACTTGGTCAGCGAAGTCACGCAGTCCATTCGCTTGGACTCGCGCGAACAGTTTGAAAAATTGCTGGTCTTTGGTCGGGAGTTCATGCCTGCGGCAGCGGGCAAGCTGCAGCACTACAAGGGTGAGCGCCCCATCTTTGACCTGTTCGGTGTGGATGACGAAATCTCCCGCGCGCTGGGCCGCCGGGTGGATTTGAAATCAGGGGGCTACCTGATTGTCGACCAGACCGAGGCCTTGACCACCATCGATGTGAACACCGGCGCCTATGTGGGCGCGCGCAACTTTGATGACACCATCTTCAAGACCAACCTCGAAGCTGCCGGTGCCATTGCGCGCCAACTCCGCTTGCGCAACCTGGGCGGCATCATCATTGCCGACTTCATCGACATGTTGCGCGAAGAGCACCGTGACGCTGTTTTGCAAGAGTTCCGCAAACAACTCGCGCGCGATCGGGTCAAGACCATGGTCAGCGGCTTTTCGCCGCTGGGACTGGTGGAGATGACACGCAAGCGAACCCGAGAGTCGCTGGCGCACATGCTGTGCGAGCCGTGTGAGATGTGCCAGGGCAAAGGCATTGTGAAAACCGCGCGCAGCGTGGCCTACGATATTTTGCGTGAAATCTTGCGGGAAGCCCGCCAATTCAGCCCCAAGGAATTCCGTGTTGTGGCCTCGCCATCGGTGATCGAAATTTTGTTGGATGAGGAGAGCCAGCATCTGGCCGGACTGAGCGACTTCATTGGCAAGCCGATTTCGCTGCACCGAGAGGCGGGGATGGGGCAGGAACAGTACGATATTGTGCTGATGTGAGAAAGCTCCCAGCATGCGCATCGCAGTCTTGAATCGCAGTTTCTCCAAGACCGGGGGTGGGGCGGAGAGCTATTCCGTGGCCATTGTGCAAGCGTTGGCGCAAAGGCACGATATGCATGTTTTTGCCCAGGAGACGGATCAGCCTGTTGCGGGGGTCACGTACCACCGCGTCCCCTGCATCAGCCCAAAGCCGCGATGGCTTAACCAGTGGTTGTTTGCGCTTGTGACTTGGTGGAAAACACGTTCAGGGTTTGATGTGGTGCACTCCCATGAGAACACGTGGCATGGACAGATTCAGACCATTCATGTCAGGACGGTCAGTTATAGCCTTTTCAATGGCAAAAGCGGCATTGGCCGCACATTGCGGTGGGTGAGGGTATTGTTGAGTCTGAGATTACAAACCTATCTTCTCCTTGAGCGGTTCAGGTTCAAGAGCTCAAGGCACCGGCATATTGTGACTGCATCCGAATTGTTAAAAGCCGAGTGCCAAGTGGTATTCCCTTCTTTTGCAAATTCGCAATGGAGTTGCATTTCACCTGGAACAGAATTGCCGAAAGAGGCTCAGTCAATTGCAAGCAGCAGGAATCAATTGGGGTTGCCGCAGGAGGTCCAACTGATTCTTTTTGTTGCCAATGACTATGCAAG
>CAINMN010000095.1 GCA_903850735.1 uncultured Burkholderiales bacterium
ACGGCGGCAAAACCGGCCACGGCTGCGCAAAGCATCATGCCCTCGGCCCCCAGGTTGACGATGCCCGACTTTTCATTGATCAACAAACCCAAGGCCGCCAGCGCCAACACGGTACCGGCGTTCAAGGTGGCGGCCAGGAGCAAGGCATAGGCGTCCATCAGTGACCTCCTTCACGCGCCACACGACGAATGCGGTAATGCATGAGGGTGTCACACGCCAACAGCGTGAACAGCAACATCCCTTGAAACACGCCAGTCAACGACTTGGGCAAACCCAGTCGCGACTGCGCCAACTCACCGCCAATGTAAAACATGCTCATCAGCACTGCAGAAAAAGCCATCCCCACCGGGTGCAAGCGCCCGACAAAAGCCACGATGATGGCGGCAAAGCCATAACCCGCCGGCACGTAGGGCGTCAGCTGGCCAATGGGCCCCGCCACCTCCAGCGCTCCCGCCAAACCGGCGGCGCCCCCCGAGGTGAGCAACGCCACCCACAGCGCGCGGCGCGAAGAAAATCCGGCATAGCGCGCCGCATGCGGCGCCAGCCCGCCAACTTGCAGCGCAAAACCGGCTCGGGTGCGAAACAGAAAAACCCACAACGCGGCCACGCCCGCCAAGGCCAACAACAGTCCCACGCTGACACGCGAACCCGCAAAAAGCCGAGGAATTTGCGTGACCTTTTCAAAGTTTTGCGTTTGCGGGAAGTTGTAACCCGCGGGGTCTTTCCACGGCCCATACACCAGGTAGCCCAGCACCATGGTGGCGACGTACACCAGCATCAGGCTCACCAGGATTTCGTTCGCATGGAAACGGTCGCGCAACCAAGCCGTCACGCCCGCCCAAGCCATGCCACCCGCCACGCCTGCCAACAAAATGGGAACCACGATCCAGCGGGTGCTGTCTTTTTGGGCCAGCAAGGCCACGCCGGCCGCAAAAATCGCCCCCATCACAAACTGCCCCTCGGCCCCAATGTTCCAGACATTGGAGCGAAAGCACACCGCGAGTCCCAGGGCAATGATCAGCAAAGGGGTGGCCTTGACCATCAACTCGCCCAAGGCATAAGCGTTTTTGAGGGGCTCCCAGAAAAACACACCCAGGCCTTTGAGCGGGTCTTTGCCCAGCGCCACAAACATGACGACGCCGATCAGGACCGTCAGCAACAAGGCCAGAAAGGGCGACGCATGCCGCCAAAAGGCCGAGGGCTCAGGGCGTGCTTCAAGCCGCCACATCGGCCGCCTCCCACAAACCGCTCATCCATTCACCGATTTGCGCCACCGTGGCTTGCGCGCGATCGATCGAGGGCGACAAACGGCCTTTGGCGATCACATGCAGTCGGTCACAAATTTCAAAAAGTTCGTCGAGTTCTTCGCTGACCACCAAGACGGCACAGCCGGCGTCTCGCAGTGCCAGGATCTCGCCCCGAATTTGCGCCGAGGCGCCCACATCGACGCCCCAGGTCGGCTGCGACACGATGAGCACGGCGGGCTGGGCCGAGACCTCGCGGCCGACGATGAATTTCTGCAAATTCCCACCAGAAAGCGACTTGGCCACCGCCTGCGGGCCGCCGGCCTTGACATGGAATCGCTCAATCACGGCTTGGGCTTGTTGCGCCAGCACCCGTGGCCGAATCCAACCCCGGGGGGTGATGGCATCTTGGCGCGTGAGCAACAAATTCTGCGCCAGGCTCAAGCCGGGCACGGCGCCTCGCCCCAGGCGTTCCTCGGGCACAAAATGCAAGCCCATGGCGCGCCTGGCCTGAGGCCCTTGCTGCCCAACCGCCTGCCCCTGCAACACGATGCTGGAAGGCTCAGCACGGGTGTCTTCCCCCGAGAGCGCAAACAGCAGTTCACGTTGGCCATTGCCCGACACACCGGCGATGCCCACCACTTCGCCTACCCGCACGTTCAGTTGGATATCCGACAGGTCCACGCCGAACTGGTCTTCGCGGGCAAGCGTCAGGCCAGAGACCGCCAAGCGAACTTCACCGGGGGTCTTGGGCTGGTGGTTCAGGGCCGCAGGCTCCGCGCCAATCATCCAACGGGACAAGGATCCATTGCTTTCTTCACGCGGGTCGCACACGCCGGTCACCCGTCCGCCTCGCAAGACGGTGCAGGCCGTGCACAAGGCCCGAATTTCGTGCAGCTTGTGGCTGATGTAGAGAATGCTGCATCCTTCTTGGGCCAATTGCCTGAGCACCACAAACAAACGCTCCACGGCCTGCGGGGTCAGGACAGAGGTGGGCTCGTCCAGGATCAACAACTGGGGCTCGGTCAACAGCGCGCGAATGATTTCCACGCGCTGCATCTCGCCCACGCTCAGGGTATGGACGGGCCGCAACGGGTCAATGTCCAGGCCATAGTCTTGGGCCTTGGCCGCAATGCGTTGGCTGACTTGTTCTAGCGAAAGGGATTTGTCCAGGCCGAGCCAGACGTTCTGCGCCACGGTCAGGGTGTCAAACAGGCTGAAGTGCTGAAACACCATGCTGATGCCCAGGCGGCGCGCTTCTTGAGGGTTGCGCAACTGGACACGTTGACCGTTGAAAAAGACATCGCCTAGGTCCGGCTTCACTGAGCCGTAGATGATTTTCATCAGGGTGGACTTGCCGGCGCCGTTTTCACCCAGCACCGAATGGATTTCACCCGGGGCCACGGCCAGGGACACGTCGTCATTGGCCACCACGGAGGGGTAGCGCTTGGTGATGTGCTGGAGTTGAAGTCGAAGGTCAGGCATGCACGGTCATGGCAAGGTCGGCAACCCTGCATGTTAGCAAGCTCAACCGCCACCGAGGCGAAAGCCCGTTGGAAAAATCAGGTACCCGCCAACAGGCGCAAGCCCCCAGGATCCACCAAGCTGAGGACACGTCCACGCCCTTTGATCAAGCCGCGCTCACGCAGGTCGCGCAAGACCCTTGACAGGGTCTCGGGCGCAATGCCGAGTTGCTCGGCAATTTGGCGCTTTCTTTGGGTGAACTGCACGGCCAAGGACTCGCGATCGCCCGCTTGGGCATGGTGCAACAGCCAGTCGGCACAGCGCGCCTGGGCATCCATGGCCAAGCGACTCACGGACAATTCGGCGAGCTGGTGCTGCGAGCGGGCCAAATCTCGCATGACTTCTTGCACGCCAAGGGGTTGCACATCCAGCCACTGCCGAAACAAGCCGAGCTTGACGCGCTTGATGTCCACAGGCGTTTCAGCCAAGGCATCGCAAGTCAGGGGCAGGTTCAACACCGCAGAGGCCAATTCAAGCCAGGCGGGGGAAGTCACCCGCCCCAAACGGTGCACCATTTGTGAGCCTTGGACCATGCCCAAGGCCACGCTGCCTTGCACCAGGTAGGTGATGTCGGTCAACGGCTGCCCGCGCGTGAGCAGTCGCTCGCCCACCCCAAAGGATTGCAATTCGGCTTGATGCAACAGTTCAACGAGAGACATGATGGGCTCGACTGTGCCCTCATCCTGCCGGCGAGACCTTGTCGCAGGTCAAACAACCGGCTCAAAGCACGAGCAGGGCCCGGAAATCGTTGACATTGGTGAAGGTCGGACCGGTGACCACCAAATCCCCCAGGGGCTGGAAAAACCCATAGGCATCGTTGCGGTCCATGGCGTCGCTGGCCTTGAGGCCTTGCGCCAGGGCGCGCTGCAAAGTATCGGGCGTGACCTGGGCACCGGCGTTCTCTTCCATGCCATCGATGCCATCGGTGTCGGCCGCCAGACCCCAGACCCCAGACTGGCCTTGCAAGCCCACCGCCAAGCCCAGGCAGAACTCCCCGGCCCGGCCGCCACGCCCACGCGCGCCTCGCGCCACAGGGCGCACGGTCACCGTGGTTTCGCCCCCGCTGAGAATCACACAAGGTTTCACAAAGGGGCCCTGGCCGCGGGCGGCTGCACGTGCCAAGGCGGCGTGCACCTTGCCCACTTCGCGCGACTCGCCTTCGAGCTCATCCGACAGGATGTAAGCATTGAGTCCGGCGGCGCGCGCCACTTCGGCAGCCGCTTCCAAGGATTGCTGTGGCGTGGCAATCATGTGAACCGGCTGCGCTTTCCATCGCGCTTCATCGGGCTTGGGCGTTTCCATATCGCCGGCAGCCAACGCTTTTGAAAGGGCGTCGGGAATGGCTATGCGGTAGCGCGCCAGAATCGCCAAGGCATCGGCACAGGTGGTGGGATCGGGCACCGTCGGTCCGCTGGCGATGATGGAGGGGTCATCGCCGGGGACATCGCTGATGGTCAGGGTCACCAAACGCGCAGGCGCACAGGCGGCGGCCAGACGCCCGCCCTTGATGCGTGAGAGGTGCTTGCGCACACAATTCATTTCGGAAATATTGGCGCCACTCTCCAGCAACTGGCGGTTGATCTGCTGCTTCTCGGCCAGCGTCAGGCCCTCGGCGGGCAAGGTCAGCAAAGACGAGCCGCCGCCGGAAATCAGGCACAGCACCAAGTCATCCGAGGTCAAGTCTTGCGTCAAGGCCAGCATGCGCTCGGCCGCCGCCAAGCCTGCCTGGTCAGGCACAGGGTGTGCCGCTTCCACCACCTCGATGCGCGAGGCCAAGCCGGCCGGGCGCGGGGGGGTGTGGTGGTAGCGCGTCACCACCAGCCCAGACAAGGGTTTGTCGGCTGGCCACAAAGCCTCCACCGCTGGCGCCATGGCCCCGCCGGCTTTGCCCGCGCCCAGCACCAAGGTTCGTCCTGGCGGTGGCGGTGGCAGCCAGGCGGCCGTGTTGTGCAAGGGCAAGGCGCGCTGGACGGCGGCCTGGTA
>CAINMN010000096.1 GCA_903850735.1 uncultured Burkholderiales bacterium
GATCACCCAGACCCAACCCATGGCCGTGGTGTTTGCCGTGCCTGAGAACCATGTGCCGCTGATTCAGCGCAAGCTGCGCCAAGGCGAGAAGCTCGCGGTGCAAGCCTGGGACCGTGACATGAAAGAGAAGCTGGCCGAAGGCCAGGTGAGCACCACCGACAACACCATCGACACTGCCACCGGCACCCTGAAGCTCAAGGCCTTGCTGGACAACCGCGACGGCGCTTTGTTTCCCAACCAATTCGCCAACATGCGCTTGCAATTGGATGTGCTGAAGAACCGCTTGGTGGTGCCCACCTCGGCGGTGCAGCGCGGCTCGATCGGTACCTTTGTGGTGGTGGTTCAGCCCGACAACACCGTGAAAACCCAACGCGTGCAACTCGATGCTGTGGACGGCGATTGGCAAGCCGTGCAACCCCTTCAAGGCGAGTTGAAGCCCGGCGCCCGTGTGGTGACCGACGGCGCCGACCGCCTGCGCGATGGCAGCCGCGTCGAAATCGTCAAATCCAACACCCCCGTCGGGGCGAGCCCCAACGGGGCGCGGCCGTCCCAGCCCGCCACGTCTGGCACCAAATCCGCCCAACCCGTCACTGCGAGCCCCGAAGGGGCGCGGCAACCCCAAACCCCAGAGCAGTCCGCACAGCCCCCCCATAATTCCGGCGAACCCCGCCGCACCCTCCCCCCTGAAATCGCCGAAAAAGTCAAAAACATGAGCCCGGAAGAGCGCAAGGCTTTCTTCCAGCGCATGCGCGAGCGTCGCGAGGCCCAGGGCCAATAAGCACGGCATCGCATGAACCTGTCGCGTCTTTTCATTCTGCGGCCGGTGGCCACCTCGTTGTTGATGGTGGCCATCCTGATCACGGGCGCGCTGGCCTACCGCTTGCTGCCCATTGCCTCCCTGCCGCAAGTGGATTACCCCACCATCCAGGTGACCACGATGTACCCCGGTGCCAGCCCCGAAGTGGTGACCTCGTCCATCACCGCCCCCTTGGAGCGGCAGCTGGGCCAAATGCCCGGCCTTGACCAAATGAGCTCCATCAGCGCCGGTGGTGCGTCCATGATCACCCTGCGTTTCTCGCTGGACCTGACCCTGGACATTGCCGAGCAACAAGTGCAAGCGGCCATCAATGCGGGCGCCAATTTGTTGCCCAACGATTTGCCCATGCCGCCGACCTACAGCAAGGTGAACCCGGCGGATGCGCCCATTCTGACGCTGGCCATCAGCTCGCCTACCTTGCCCATCACGCGGGTGCACGACATGGTGGAGAACCGCCTGGCGCAACGCTTGTCGCAAGTCAATGGCGTGGGCCTGGTCAGCTTGGCCGGCGGGCGTCGGCCGGCGGTGCGCGTGCAAATCAACCCGACGGCCTTGGCCGCGGCGGGTTTCTCCACCGAAGATGTGCGCACCGCCATCACCCAAGCCAATGTGAACATGGCCAAGGGCAGCTTTGACGGCCCCAAACGTGCTTCCACCTTGGATGCCAATGACCAATTGCGTTCGGCCAACGATTACGGCAACCTGGTCTTGGCCTACAAAAACGGCAACCCCTTGCGCCTGAAGGAAGTGGCCACTTTGGTGGATGCGCCCGAGAATTTGCGCCTCGCCGCCTGGGCCAACGAGAGCCCGGCCATCATCGTGAACATCCAGCGCCAACCCGGCGCCAATGTGATTGAAACTGTTGACCGCATCCAGGCCTTGCTGCCCCAGTTGCGCAGCACCTTGCCCGAGTCTTTGGATGTGCAGGTGATGAACGACCGCACGGTCACCATTCGCGCCTCGGTGCGCGATGTGCAGTTTGAACTGATGCTGGCCGTGGCCTTGGTGGTGATGGTGATTTTTGTGTTTTTGCGAAGCGCCTCCGCCACCCTGATTCCCAGCGTGGCCGTGCCGCTGTCTTTGGTCGGCACCTTTGGCGTGATGTACCTGATTGGTTTTTCCATCAACAACCTGACCTTGATGGCCATGACCATTGCCACGGGCTTTGTGGTGGATGACGCGATCGTGATGATCGAGAACATCGCGCGCCATGTCGAGGAGGGCGTGGCGCCCATGAAAGCCGCTTTGGATGGCGCGCAACAAATTGGCTTCACCATCATCTCGCTGACCTTCTCGCTGATTGCGGTGCTGATTCCTTTGCTGTTCATGGGCGACGTGGTGGGCCGCTTGTTTCATGAGTTCGCCATCACCCTGGCCGTGGCCATTTTGATTTCGGCCGTGGTGTCGCTCACCCTGACGCCCATGATGTGCGCACGCTTGCTGCGACCCGTGCAAGAGAAAAAAGAATCGGCCACCTCGCAACGCATCGGTGCATTCATCGAGGCCATGATTCAAAGCTATGGCACGGCGCTGCGCTGGGTGTTGGACCGGCCGGGCGCGACGCTGTGGACCTTCATGGCCACCTTGGGTCTGACCGTGCTGCTCTACCTGTGGGTGCCCAAAGGCTTTTTTCCGCTGCAAGACACGGGCGCGATTCAAGTGATCACCGAAGCCACGCAGTCCACCTCGTTTGCGGCGATGTCAGAGCGTCAGCAGGCCCTGGCGCAAGCGTTTTTGAAAGACCCGGCCGTCAAGGGCCTGACCTCGTTCATTGGCGTGGACGGGCAAAACACCAGCCTGAACAATGGCCGCATGATGCTCACGCTGGTGCCCAAGGACGAGCGCGATGTGTCGCACCACGACTTGCTGCAGCGCTTGTCGCAAGTGGGCCAAGGCGTGAGCGGCATGAAGGTGTACGTGCAACCGGTGCAAGACCTCACCCTGGAAGACCGGGTGTCGCGCACCCAGTACGCTTACATGCTCAGTGGCCCCGATTTGCAGGCACTGGGCACCTGGTCGCACAAACTGCTGACCGCCTTGCGCGATCGCCCCGAGTTGTCTGAAGTGGCCAGCGATTACCAGGACCAGGGCTTGCAAGCCTATGTGCAGATCGACCGCGAGGCCGCCGGTCGACTGGGCGTGTCGGTGGCCGCCATCGACAACGCTTTGTACAACGCGTTTGGCCAACGGCTGGTGTCGACCATCTTCACCCAGAGCAACCAGTACCGCGTGGTGTTGGAAGTGGGCGAGCAAGACAAGCTCGGACCCAAGGCGCTGGAGCGTTTGTACGTGCCGGGCACGGCCGGCGTGCAAGTGCCCTTGAGCGCCCTGGCCAAAGTGTTGGAGAAGCCTGCGCTGCTGGGCATCATGCACGCGGGCCAGTACCCGGCTGTGACCTTGTCGTTCAATCCCGCCCCCGGCGTGGCACTGGGCGATGCGGTGCTGGCCATTCAGGCCACCTGGCGAGCCTTGCAAGACGAGGGCATGCCCCTGAGCATCGAGTCCAGTTTTCAGGGCGCCGCGCTGGCCTTTCAGGCGTCTTTGACCAACACCCTGTGGTTGATCCTGGCAGCAGTGGTCACCATGTACATCGTGCTGGGCATCCTGTACGAAAGCTACATCCACCCGGTGACGATTTTGTCGACCTTGCCCTCGGCTGGCGTGGGCGCGCTGCTGGCCTTGCTGGCCACCCGGCTGGAGTTGGGCGTGATTGCGGTGATCGGCATCATCTTGCTGATTGGCATCGTGAAAAAGAACGCCATCATGATGATCGACTTTGCGCTGGACGCCGAGCGTCAGCAAGGCCTGGCCCCAAGGGAAGCAATTTACCAAGCCTGCTTGCTGCGCTTTCGCCCGATCTTGATGACCACGCTGTGTGCCTTGCTGGGGGCCTTGCCTTTGATGCTGGGTTCTGGCGTGGGCAGCGAGCTGCGCCAACCCCTGGGCGTGACCATGGTGGGCGGCTTGATCGTGAGCCAGCTGCTGACCTTGTTCACCACGCCGGTGATTTACCTGCTGTTTTCGGGCTGGGTGCGCTCGCGCGGTCCGCATGCCTTGAGCGAGACCGAGGCTTGAGATGAATTTCTCCTGGCCGTTCATCGCCCGCCCGGTGGCCACCACCTTGATGACCTTGGGCGTGGCGCTGGCGGGTTTGCTGGCTTATTTTCAGTTGCCGGTGGCCCCTTTGCCGCAAGTGGAATTTCCCACCATCTCGGTCCAGGCCTCGTTGCCGGGGGCCAGCCCCGAGACCATGGCGGCCACGGTGGCCACGCCGCTGGAGCGCGCGCTCGGCGCGATTGCGGGCGTGACAGAAATGACCTCGTTCTCATCGCAAGGCAACACCCGCGTCACCTTGCAGTTTGAGCTGGATCGCAACATCGATGGCGCCGCGCGCGATGTGCAAGCCGCCATCAACGCCGCGCGTGCCTTGCTGCCCACGGGCATGCCCAACAACCCGACCTACCGCAAGGTCAACCTGTCCGATGGCCCCATCCTGATTTTGGCCTTGACCTCCGACACCCTGACACGCGGCGCCTTGTACGACCTGGCCTCCACCGTGCTGTCCCAGCGGCTGGCGCAAGTGGAAGGCATTGGCCAGGTGACCATTGGCGGTGGCGCCTTGCCCGCGGTGCGCATCGAGTTGGACCCCGACCGCTTGAGCAGCCATGGCCTGTCGCTGGAAGCGGTGCGCCAGGCGGTGGTGGGCAGCAACGCCAACCGCCCCAAGGGCTTGGTGGAAGCCGGCGACCGTGCCTGGCAAATCGAGGCCAATGACCAGGCGCGCACCGCCGCAGACTATGCGCCCTTGATCGTGCGTTACCGCGAAGGCCGGGTGGTGCGTCTGGGCGATGTGGCCGAGGTGGTCGACTCGGTGCAAGACCTGCGCAATTACGGCGCCGCCAATGGCAAGCCTGCGATTTTGTTGATTCTGAACAAGCAGCCCGGCGCCAATGTGATTCAAGCCGTGGAGCGGGTGCGCGCCTTGATGCCGCAGTTGCTGGCCACGTTGCCGGACAGCGTGCAGATGGAGGTGGTGTCGGATCGCACGCCCAACTTGCGCGCCTCGATTCATGAAATTCAAAAGTCTTTGGTGATTTCCATTGGCTTGGTGATTGTGGTGGTGGGCTTGTTTTTGCGGCGCTTGCGCGCGGCAGTCATCCCCAGCGTGGCGGTGCCGGTGTCGCTGGCCGGTGCCTTTGCGGTGATGTACTGGATGGGCTACAGCCTGAACAACCTGTCGCTGATGGCGCTGACCATCGCCACCGGCTTTGTGGTGGACGATGCCATCGTGGTGCTGGAGAACGTGACGCGCCATCTGGAGCGCGGCAAGACCCCATGGCAGGCGGCGCTGGCGGGCTCGCGCGAGATTGGCTTCACCGTGGTGTCCATCAGCTTGTCGCTGATCGCGGTGTTCATTCCGATTTTGCTGATGGGTGGCGTGCTGGGCCGCTTGTTTCAGGAATTCGCCATCGTGCTGTCGGCAGCGATCCTCATCTCCATGCTGGTGTCCTTGACCACCACGCCCATGATGTGTGCCGCCTTGTTGCAGCCCCCTGCGCCCCGGCGGGGACGCCGGCGGGCTTTCTGGGGGCGGCTGTACCGGCGCTCACTGGCTTGGTCGTTGCGGCACCAGCCCGTGCTGTGGCTGATCTTGGCGGCCACGGTGGCTTTGAACGTCAGCCTCTACCAAAGCATTCCCAAAGGCTTTTTCCCGCAGCAGGACACGGGCCGCATTTTTGGCTCGATCCGCGCCGACCAAAGCAGTTCCTTTCAGTCCATGCAGCAGCGCCTGGACCAGTTCATGGCGATTGTGCGGGCCGATCCAGCCGTGGAGCATGTGACCGGCTTCACCGGCGGCGGGCAGCGCAATGCCGCGCAAATGTTTGTGTCCCTCAAGCCGCGCAGCGAGCGCGATGTGAGCGCCGACCAAGTGGTCGCGCGCTTGCGCGGCAAGCTCTCGCGCGAGTCGGGCGCGCGCTTGTTTTTGGTGCCGGGACAAGACATTCGCATTGGCGCGCGCACCTCCAGCTCGCAGTACGAGTACAGCGTCAAGGCCGATGACTTGCAAGACCTGCGCGAGTGGGAACCCAAAATTCGGCGCGCCATGATGCGACTGTCGGAGCTGGAAGACATCAACACCGATTACGAAGACCGCGGCTTGCAAACCTCGCTGGTGGTGGACCGGGATGCTGCCGCCCGCTTGGGTTTGACCATGCGCGACATCGACACCACTTTGCAAAACGCCTACGGCCAACGCCAGGTGGGCGTGATCTACAACCCCTTGAACCAATACCGCGTGGTGCTGGAGTTGGCGCCCCAACACTTGAACGACGACAGCTCGTTGCGCAAACTCATGTTCATCAACAACCAGGGCCAGCCCGTGCCCCTGTCCGCCTTTGCCAGATTGGAGTTGACCAACACCGCCTTGTCGGTCAGCCACGAGGGCGGCGTGCCTTCGGACACCTTCAGCTTCAACTTGGCGCCCGGCGTGTCTTTGTCGCAGGCCACCGAAGCGGTTCGCCAGGCCATGGCCGAATTGAAAATGCCGGTGTCGGTGCGTGGCAGTTTTGCCGGTACGGCCAATGCGTTTCAAAAGTCGCTGGACACCCAGCCCTTGCTGATTCTGGCGGCGCTGCTCACGCTGTACCTGGTGCTGGGCGTGTTGTACGAAAGCTTGCTGCACCCGCTGACGATTTTGTCGACCTTGCCCTCGGCCGGTGTGGGCGCCTTGCTGGCGCTGATGCTCACCGGCACCGAGTTTTCCATCATCGCCTTGATCGGCGTGATCTTGTTGGTGGGCATCGTGAAGAAGAACGCCATTCTGATGATTGACTTTGCCCTGGTGCGACAACGCGCCGGCATGACTGCGCCCCAAGCCATTTACCGCGCCTGCCAGTTGCGGGCCCGCCCCATTTTGATGACCACGCTGGCCGCCATGCTCGGCGCCATTCCTCTGGCGCTGGGGGAAGGCGATGGTGCCGAGTTGCGCCGGCCCCTGGGCTTGTCGGTGGTGGGTGGTTTGGTGTTGAGCCAATTGCTGACCCTGTACACCACGCCAGTGGTCTTTGTGGCCTTGGAGCGCTTGCGCCAACGCTTTGCCCCTTCAACAGCACCGCGCGCGGTGCCCCTCTCTCACGCGAGCCCGTCATGATGAGTCGATTGCGTTTCACGCCCTGGCTGTTGTTGTTGCTGTTGACCGGGTGCTCCCTGGTCCCGAACCTCAAGCCGTTTCAAGCACAGGCGCCGGAGAAATTCAAAGAGGCGCCCAAGGGGGCGGTGGTCGCGCCCGCCCACACCCGCGGTGTGGCTTGGTGGACCGTGCTCAATGATCCGGTGCTGAACGACTTGCAGACCCAGTTGTTGCAAGGCAACCAGAACTTGCAAGCCCTCTCAGCCCAAAATCGGCAAGCCCGCGCCGCGCTGGCCGCTGCCCAAGCCAGCCTGTGGCCCAGCCTGAACCTGAATGCCGGTGTGGGGCGCAGTGCCAACCAATTGACGGCACCCCGGGGCACCAGCTACAGCGTGTCCGCACCCCTGACGTGGGAGCTGGATGTGTGGGGCCGACTGGATGCCCAAGCCTCGGCCGCGCAAGCGGGCTTGCAAGCCAGCCAGGAAGACCTGGCCGCCGCGCGTTTGTCCTTGCAGACCACCTTGGTGCAAACCTACCTGAGCCTGCGCACCGCAGAACGCCAGGAGGCGGTGCTGCGCGAGGCCGAGACCGCTTACCAGCGCTTCTTGATGCTCACCCAATACCGTTACGAGGCCGGCGTGGTGTCGGCCTCGGATGTGGCGCAAGCGCA
>CAINMN010000097.1 GCA_903850735.1 uncultured Burkholderiales bacterium
CATCACCATTTGAGTTATCCACAGAAAAAAGGCAAAACTCAAGACCTGACCCCCTTTCAAGGCCGCAGCGCCGGCGCTTCCAGTGGCATGCCGCGCGCACGCCACATCAGATACAACTCCAAACGCGTCAATTCAAGCGACCCCAGTGCGTAAGGCTCAGCACGCACAGCGTTCATGCAATTGCGCAATCGGCGCTGAAGCGAGCCGACACCTTGCCACTCCAGACGGTACAAGGGATACCCCGTTGGATGAGCCTGCGGTATGACCACGCCCGCAAGTTTTTGTCCCCAGCGCTGGTCATGGCACTGCGCGCATGACAAGTTGATTTGCCCCATTCTTTGGAAAAACAAATCACGCCCTGCCGCGAGGTCTGCCTTCAAGTGAGGACTTGCAAAATCATCGATGGCCTTCCCCTTGGCCTGATGGGCCACCCACGACGTGACTGACAGCAGTGGCGCAGATTCCCATGGCCAGGCAGGTTGGTGCTGCCGCTGCACCCTGCATTGGTTGATTTGGCCTTCCAGATTCTGCAACTGAGCCCCCCGTGGACGCGGGTACCTTGTTGCAACATCCCGCATCGACGTCTGCGCATCGCCATGGCATGACGCACAACTTGGGGCGTTGTTGGAGGGCGGAGTCTTCCACAGCGCTTCCCCCTCCAACAGCCACAAGCTGGCCGGATGCAGACCGGGATCGTTTTGAAGGGCCAAGTTGCTGGGTGAAAGCAACACGCTGCCCGACTGTCTTTGGTCAAGAGGAATCTCGGCCTGCGCCCACAAAGCATGAGCAACAAGCATCCAGCAAGCCCAGCGCAGAAAGACTTTCACGTGACCAGCAACTGCGCCTTGGCTTGCGCGCGAAAGTTGTTGTCACCCTCCCAGAGAAATTCCAGCGTGCCGCTTTCTTGCGCCAGCAGCGTGAACTGCATCAAGGGATTGGCCGCAATGCCGCCCTGCAAATCGGCACGAAACACTTCTTTCCCATTGAAGGAACAGCGAAAGCTTTGAATCATGTCGCGCGCAATGCGGCGACCGTTTTCATCGTGGCGAAAGCCGTTTTCCATGGGATGCTGAATCAAGGCGCGCACCAGCACAAGCTCACCCCTTTTCGCTTGCGCAGGGACTGTGATCAATGTTCGGGCTTGGGCCATGCTCATCGCTCCTCGGTGCAGGCTGACAAGGTCACCAGCGTATCGGCATGTCCCTGCCAGTAGCTGCCGTCACTCATTTGCGCGATCGCCCAGACGCGCTGGCTCTCAGCCAATCGGATTCGGCTGGTGAAGGTGGCCCGCCCGTTTTCTGGGTAAAAGTAAGCCGTCATGATGCTGGGCAAAGGATTGCCCTCTGCCACCAAATGAATCGCCTTCACATGGTCTTGCGCGGTCATCGGGCTGCTCACGGACACCTGAACGACGACGGAGTTTCCGTTTTCAACCAAGGGGGGCAGCTCAATCGTCACCCGCCCTGTTTGTGGCCTGGCATTTCCCAGAATCGATTGCAGGGCTTGCCTTGCGCTGTCAGGGCTGGCGTGGACGACAGGTGCAGGCAAGACGGCGGTTGCCCCCACAAGGCAAAGCATTTGCCGGCGTGTGGCGGTCATCGTTTCATCTCCAGCAAAAAAGCCACCACATCTTCAATGTCCTGAGCTTTCAAAAGTGTCTTCCCCTCAAATTGTCGGTGCACGCGAAAGCCCTGCGCTGCTTGGAAATAGGCGGGCATGATGGTTTGCGGATTGAACTGCCGCGGGTCGATCAAGCGGGCTCTGAATTCGGGCGCCGTTCGGCTTTGCATGTCCGCATCGAGTCGCGGCGCCAGCGTGCCCTGGAAGCGCTCCTCTGGAAAAGGGCCGCTGTGGCACAACAAGCAAAAGCCTTGCTGACGGTCCAACACGATCTGCTTGCCGCGAACGGGGTTGCCCGCCTGCGCGGTCAAGGGCTGCGCGAAACGTTCAGCCAGTGCCTCGCTCTGTGCGTTGAGAACATGCATCCCAAGCGCACAAAGCAAGACACCTCGCCACAAGCGCACAGCCATGATTCAAACCAGGGTGAAGCCCAGATTCTTGAGTGGCACGGTACGCAAACGTTTGCCGGTCGCTCGGTAAATCGCATTCAACACCGCAGGCGCTGCCACACAAATCGTGGGCTCGCCAATACCACCCCACTCTGCACCCCCGCCCTCGATGATGACGGTTTCCACCTTGGGCATTTGCGCCAAGCGCAGGGAGCCAAAGGTGTCGAAATTGGTTTGCTCGATGCGACCCTGCTTCACGGTGCACTCTTGTTCGAACAAAGCCGACAGGCCATAGACAAAAGAGCCGGAAACTTGTCGCTCGATTTGCGCGGGATTGACCGCATAGCCAGGGTCCGTAGCGGCGACGATGCGATGGATCTTCACTTGGTTGCCATTGCGCACCGACAACTCGCAAGCGGCAGCGACAAAACTGCCAAAGGCTTTCATTTGCGCAACGCCTCGGAACACTCCTTTGGGTGCCGGCTTGTTCCAGCCAACCCGCTCGGCAGCGGCATTCAAGACCGCCAGATTGCGCGGTGCATTGCCCATGTACTGGCGACGGAAGGCCACAGGATCTTCACCGGCAACCTCGGCCAACTCGTCCATGAAGCATTCGAAAAACACCGCATTTTGGTTGGCGTTGACGCCACGCCAAAAGCCCGGCGGCACATGCGTGTTGCGCATGGCATGGTCAATCAGCAAATTGGGGAAGGTGTACCCAAAGCCATGCTCACCACTGTCGGCCAAACCTTGAAACACCAAAGGATCGCGCCCTTTTTGCTGCTCGACCACCGCGGGCCGAACTGCGGCCAGAATGGATTGACCCGAGAGGCGAACATGCACGCCCGTCAATTTTTTGTTGGCATCAAAGGAACCCGTCAGCTTGCAAGCCATGAAGGGGTGATAGCGCCCTTGGGTCATGTCTTCCTCGCGCGTCCAGATCAATTTGATCGGGGTGTCGGGGATTTGCTTGGCAATCAGCACCGCCTGCCGGGTGTAGTCCTGAAATGCCCCACGGCGCCCGAAGCCACCGCCCAAATTGATCTTGTGCACGTCGCACTGGGCAGCGGGCAGGCCTGAGGCGGCAATCACGGCAGCCAGCGAAGCTTCGCCATCTTGTGTGGGGACCCACACATCGCAGCGATCATGCGACCACTTCGCCGTGGCATTCATTGGCTCGAGGGTCGCATGGTTCAGGAAAGGATAGAAATATTGGCTCTCATGCTTGAGGTTGGCTTGGCTGATCGCGCCCTTGGCGTCACCCGCCTGGTTTCCGACGAAAGCCTGCTCGGCAGACAAGCCCTCTTGCAGCATCTGGGCGATGCTTGCGCTGGAGACCGACGCATTAGGGCCTTCGTCCCATTGAATTTGAACGGCCTCCAGGGCGGTTTTGGCCACCCAAAATGTCTCGGCCACCACGGCCACGGCCGTTTCACCGACCGTCACGACCTTCTTCACGCCCTTCATGGCCAAGGCCTTGCTGGCATCGAAGGACTGAACCTTGCCGCCGAAGACAGGACACTCTTTGATGGTGGCGATCAGCATGCCTGGCATCTTCAGGTCGATGCCGTAAATTTGTTTGCCATTGACTTTGTCGCGGGTGTCGAGGCGACGCACGCGCTGGCCAATCAGCTTCCAGTCCTTGGGGTTTTTCAACGTGATTTGCGTCGGGATAGGCAACTGCGAGGCCGCCTCAGCCACCTTGCCAAAAGAAGTTTGGCGCCCCGATGCAGCATGGCGAATGATGCTTTTTTCAGCGGTGCATTGGTCCGCCGGAACGCCCCATTGCTGCGCAGCGGCCTGAATCAACATGGTGCGTGCAGCGGCACCGCCTTTGCGCACATACTCCTGAGATTCGCGAATGCCTCGGCTGCCGCCGGTGGAGTAATTGCCCCAGACACGCTTGCGCTTGAGGTTCTCGCCGGGCGTGGGGTATTCGGTGGTGACTTTGCCCCAATCGCATTCCAGCTCCTCGGCGACGAGTTGCGCCAAGCCTGTCAGTGTGCCTTGTCCCATTTCTGAGCGGGCAATGCGGATGACCACGGTGTCATCTGGTCGAATCAGGACCCAGACGCCGACTTCGGCACCGGTGGCCGGTGTTTGTGTTGCAGACGCCAGGAAGGGCGCAGTGATGCCAAGTGTCAAGCCAGCGCCTAGGGTGGCGGTGCCTTTGATGAAACCGCGGCGAGTCGTTGGAAGGCGAGCGTTCATGATGGAAGTTCCTTCAGGCTTTGGCAGCAGCATGGACGGCAATGCGAACTTCCTGGAATGAGCCACAGCGACAAATATTGGTGATGGCCGCATCGATGTCGGCATCGGTTGGCTTGGGTTTTCTTTTGAGAAGGGCTGTGGTCGCCATGATCATTCCCGATTGGCAATAACCACACTGAGGGACCTCATGCTCAAGCCAGGCTTGCTGCACCTTGGAAAGCTTGCCATTTTTTTCCAGGCTTTCGATGGTCTCCACTTTTTGCTTGCCAACGGCACTGACCGGATAAACACAAGAGCGCTGGGGCTGGCCATTGATCAACACCGTGCAGGCGCCGCATTGCGCTACACCGCAGCCATATTTGGTGCCGGTGAGCCCCAGTTGCTCGCGGATTGCCCAGAGCAGGGGCGTCGCCGCATCCACATCGACCGAATGCTGCTTGCCATTGACGCTCAAGTTAATCATCAAAGATCCTAGGGTAGTTGGTAATCTCATGATGTCATAGAGGGGATCACCCTCATCGGCATGGGGTCAGCATGGGGTCAGGTCTTGAGTTTTGCCTTTTTTCTGTGGATAACTA
>CAINMN010000098.1 GCA_903850735.1 uncultured Burkholderiales bacterium
AGACCTGACCCCATGCTTAACTCAGATCCCGCCAAAACCTCTCTCCCCGCCCGCGACGCCAAAGCCGTGGTGCATGGCCTGACCAATTTATCGGAGCACGCAGTGCGCGGCGCCAGTGTGATCGAGTCTGGCCATGGCGTGTGGGTGCGCGACATCGAGGGCCGGGAGTATCTTGAAGCCATGTCGGGCTTGTGGTGCATTGCGCTGGGCTATGGCAACGATCGCTTGGCCGATGTGGCGCACCGCCAGATGAAGCAATTGGCCTATTACCCACTGACCAACCACAAAAGCCACCCGCCGGTGATTGCCCTGGCTGAAAAGTTGCTTTCGATTGCGCCGGCGCCGATGTCCAGGATTTGGTTCGCCAGCACCGGCTCCGAAGCCAACGACTGTGCAGCGCGCCTGAGTTGGTACTACTGGAACGCGATGGGCCAGCCGCAAAAGCGCCAGTTCATTGCGCATCAATTGGCCTACCACGGCAACACCATTGCCTCGGCCAGCCTGTCGGGCGTGAAGTACGCGCACGAGCGCTTCAACCTGCCCCTGCCCGGCTTTCATCATGTGACCACGCCGCATCACGCCCGCCATGCACAGCCCGGTGAGAGCGAGGAGGCCTTCAGCGACCGACTGATTGCCGACATTGAGCGCCTGATCGAAGCGCAGGGTGCGCACACCATCGCCGCCTTCTTTGTCGAGCCCGTGATGGGCGCTGGCGGCATCGTGGTGCCCCCAGCACGCTATTACGAGCGCTTGCAAGCCCTGCTGAAGCAGCACGACATCTTGCTGGTCTGCGACGAGGTGGTGACGGCCTTTGGCCGCACAGGCGAGATGTTTGGCTCGACCACCATGAAGCTGCAACCCGACTTGCTGGTGTGCGCCAAAGCCCTCTCAAGCGCCTACATCCCGATCTCGGCGCTGATGATCGGCCCGCGCGTGTATGAAGCCATCGAGCGGCAAAGCGGCGAGCTGGGCATGTTTGGCCTGACCATGACCTATTCGGGCCATCCCGTGGCTTCGGCGGTCGCGCTCGAAACCCTGAAGATTTATGAGGAAGAGCGCATCGTCGAGCACGTGCGCGCGGTCTCCCCTGCCTTCTTGGGCGGCTTGCACGCATTGGCAGGTCACCCCATGGTCAAGGAGGTGCGCGGTATTGGCCTGCTGGCGGGCGTGGAGCTGGTGGCCGGCCGGGGCCGCGAATGCGCCCGTTTGGCGGAAGAGGAAGGACTGATCGTGCGCGCCATCGGTGACACCATCGCCTTTTGCCCGCCGCTGATCATTTCAGCTGACGAAGTGCAAGTGCTGTTGCAACGATTGACGCGGGCGCTTGATCGGCTCTGAGACTGGCTGCATGGACTGTGGCGGCGCTGCTTTAGAAAGGCAGCGCAACGTGCGCTTCACAACAGACGCACGAGCTTCAAAATGCGACATTGCGCCCAGTGCCGTTGGTGAAATGGCACGGGGGCGATGTGTCATCCTTCCTCGCCCTCATCGCAACACAGCACAACTGCTATTTTGAGAGAGCGGGGATCACACCATGAGTTACCTTCCAAGTGTTCAGAACCTGAAAGAACTGCGCGACGCTTTCAGCGACGATTTTTTCAAAGGCTTTGCCATGTACCCCACTTACCAGTTGCTAGAGGGCAGTCCTCAGATGCGATTGGAGTTGAAGGAAGACGACAAAAACTTTTTCGTCAAAGCTGAAATCCCCGGCGTCAAAAAAGAAGACATCAAAGTCTCGGTAGATGGCAGCCGCGTCTCATTGAGCGTGGAAGTGAAAAAAGAGCGCGAAGAAAAAGAAGACGCCCAAGTCATCCGAAGCGAGCGGTACTACGGTAGCCTTGCCCGCAGCTTCTCACTGGCGGAGAACGTGGACTCTTCTGCGGCGTCTGCAAAATACGAAAATGGCATCTTGAATCTGACTCTGCCCAAAAAGCCCAATGGCTCCAACCATCTGCTGAAAATAGCGTAATGCTTGAGCCTGCAGTGCAGACGAGACGATCGCTGGTCTCATGAACTGTCGCTGAACGGCAAGTCAGTTTGATTGGGGTTTGTTGCTTTGAGTTGAAAATAACACTCACAAGCCTCGTTTTCTAACAATGATCGATCGGTGATTTCCAGGTGGCCGCGGGTGAGGCTGCAGCCACTCAATTTAGGCAACGCGAGTGACACCGCCTCTCGCCGCACGCCCAGGGAATTCGCAATGCCTTGGTGGGTGACGTCGAGGCCGCCTATGTGATTGCAGTCATCCTGGGCCAGAATCCATCGCGCAACGCGTTGCTGCACAGCGTGAAAGTGGCAGCACGCCAATTCGATTGCTATTTTTCGCAGAACCAACTGAACACCCCTGGTGCACATGTCTGCAATCACGGGGTAGGACGACATGCCCCCCATGAACACCTCACCATCAATGCGGTACGCAAGCCCAGATTGAGCCACGTAGAGTCGGTGCAAGGAGGTTCCAATCAGGCCGCCACAACCCAGCATGCCTTCCGAGCCGACCGTTGAGGTGTCGATGACCATGCCATCGCTCATCTCTCTCGAGTGCGCGACCAATGCATTCACAGGGAAGTAAATCAGCGGCGATTTTTTTCCGGCTTCCGCCAGGGTTTCACCCGCGGTGAGCGACACCAGTTGCAGCCATGGAAGCAGCACTTGCAACTCGCTGTCGGGCAGCGACGCCAGCAGGGCGTTCATTTTGGGATTTGCCACGGAGCCTCCCAAGTAAGCTTGTTAATTTTTCTAGAATTTATAAATTATCACAGGAATCACCCGCCCGGGGGGGGTAAACCCTTAATTATTTTTTATAACTTGCGAATGTGGGGTCGGGAACAAATTGGGCTGCCTCATAACTGTGCCCCGCGAGGCTTGGTGTCGACCGGCAGGCGACTGACAGCCGCAGCCGACAATGACGGCAGCACCAAGCCCACGGCGATGCCGCGCATGATCAGGCCTGGCAATATGATGGCCATCGTATTCCTTCATCAACCACCCATGGGCACCCCCTGGAGCTTACGTCTGGTGAATGGGTGTCACACACTTGCGGGTCTTCGCTTGGAAATTTTCAATAATGGGCGCGATGAAACAAACTGACCTGTCCCGCTTTCATATGGCCCTGATCCTCGGAGGTGCTGCCTTGATGCTGAGTCTGGCCATGGGCATGCGCCAGAGTTTTGGACTTCTGCAGCCGCACATGATCCGTGACATTGGCATCACGGCGGCCGATTTTTCGCTGGCCATTGCCATCCAGAACATCGTCTGGGGGGCCACACAGCCCTTCATGGGCATCCTGGCCGACCGACATGGCGCGCGGCCTGTTGCCTTGCTCGGGGTGGTGGTTTACGCAGCGGGCCTGGCCTTCGCGCTGACAGCCACCTCGGCCTGGGACGTGACGCTGGGCATGGGCTTGTGTGTCGGCCTGGCCCTCTCTTGCACGGCCTCCAACATCGCCATGAGCGTGACGGCCAAGGCGGTCTCGCCGCTCAAGCGCAGTTTGGCCATGGGCTCGGTGTCGGCGCTGGGTTCGCTGGGCCTGACACTGGCCTCGCCCATGGCACAGCACCTGATCAGCACCGCGGGCTGGCAGGCGGCCTTGATCGGCTTTTTGGGACTGGCGGCGGTGATGGTGCCGGCCGCCTTCATGGCCAGTCGGGCAGACCAGATCGAGGTGCCTGCGCATTTGGGCGCCTCACAGACCGTGGGCGAAGCGGTGCGCGAGGCACTGGGCCATCGGGGCTACTTGGTGCTTGCGAGCGCCTTTTTTGTGTGCGGCTTGCAACTGGTGTTCATCACCACCCACTTGCCCACTTACCTGGACATTTGCGGCATTGACCCCAGTGTGGGCAGCACGGCCCTGGCCCTGGTGGGCCTGTTCAATGTGCTGGGCTCCTACCTGTTTGGCTGGCTGGGCGGGATGTATTCCAAGCGGGTGCTGCTGGGCGGCATTTATGTGCTGCGCTCGCTCATCATTGCGGTGTACTTCTCGATGCCGCCCTCCCCCATGAGCACCCTGGTGTTTGCCGCTGCCATGGGCACGCTGTGGCTGGGCGTGGTGCCACTGGTGTCGGGCCTGGTGATCCATTTGTTCGGGCTGCGCTACATGGCCACCTTGTCGGGGGTGGCTTTTTTAAGTCACCAAGCGGGCTCTTTTTTTGGGGCCTGGGGCGGCGGCGTGATTTACAGCCTCTTGGGCAATTACGACCTGGCCTGGCAGTGTGCAGTGGCCATTGGCCTGGCGGCAGGCTTGTTCCAGATGACCATGAATGTGCAGCCATCTGCGCGAGTCATGGCGGAGCGCAACCACCCACTGCCAATCTGAAAAGTTAGCTTACCTCCGATACATGGCATTGATCTCCCCTTCAAGTCTTCAAACTACTCGATAGGCTCCGACCATGCGCTTGTTTCACAGCACCCATTCCACCTGCAGTCAAAAGGTTCGTCTGTGTTTGGCTGAGAAAGGCCTGACCTGGGAAAGCGTGCATTTGAACCTGCGTCAATTCGACCAGGTGCGCCCCGATTTTTTGGCCATCAATCCGGCGGGCTTGGTCCCTGTGCTTGAAGACCTTGGCGTGGTGTTGACAGAGTCGCGCATCATCAATGAATACTTGGAAGACGCATACCCGCAAGTCGGCATGTTGCCAACCAACGCTGCCGAGCGTGCCCGCGTTCGCATCTTGACTCGGCATATCGACGGGGTGATCAGCGAGGCGGTCAAGTTACCCTCATTTGCCAAAAACATTCAACCCAGCCTTCAGAACGATGACCGCGCAGCCGTTTTGAGCAAGATCGAACGCATCCCTGACCCGGCTATCCAATCGCGCTGGCGCTTGGCGGCCACCGGTGGTATCCAAGCTGTGCATGTCGAAGAGGCCATGACCACGTTGAAGAAATGGCTTGACGAATTGGAGGAGACTTTGACCCATCATGAATGGTTATCAGGCGAGTGCGTCGGCTTGGCCGATGTCGATGCCATACCTTTTGTTCAGCGCATCCTGCGCATTGACATGGGAGCCGATGTGCAAGCCCACCCCAGGGTCAATGCTTGGTTCGAGCGCTATGCCCAACGGCCGGCCTTTCTCGCGGCCATGCCGGCGCTGGGCAGCGAATCTCAAGTTCCGGTCATCTCTTGACCGTTTAGAAAGGAGTTGATCATGACTTACGCCAGTTTCAATCCGGAGTTGGATCCAGAAATTGCGGGGGGGCAGTTTTCATTGCGACGTGTGGGAACTTTTGCAGGTGCCGAAATCACCGGCCTGGATCTGACCAGGCCACTGGAAAAGCAGACCGTAGAGGCCCTGAAATTGGCGCATGCCAGCTATGGCGTTTTGGTTTTCCCTGATCAAAAAATCAACGCCGAAGACCTCAAGCGCTTTGGTCGGTATTTTGGCGAATTGAGCGTTCACCCATTCTCAACCAATGCGGCGGACTCGCCCGAATTGATTGTTTACGACAACAAGGAGGGCAACCCGCCCGCACCCACCGATATCTGGCATACCGACGAGACCTTTCGAGTGGCCCCGCCCATGGGTACGGCGCTTTGCTCCAAAATCATTCCTGAATACGGCGGAGACACGGTTTTTGCCAGCATGAGTGCAGTCTATGAGGGACTTTCGGATCGCTGGCAGCATTTCATCAATGGCCTGGAGGCCGTGCATGATTTCAAACCATTCAGGGGTCTGTTCAGTCAAGATGTTGCTGGCATCCAGAAGCTTCGCATGTTCGAGGACATGTACCCCCCCGTGACGCATCCCTTGGTGTCGCTGCACCCGATCACGGGTAAAAAGTGCATCTTCGTCAATCCTCAATTCACGATGTACATCAAGGGGATGGCGGAGGATGAAAGCAGAACCGTCCTGGAGATGCTCTACCAAAAAACGCTTATTCATGAGTACCAATACCGTCATCGTTGGCAGCCCAATATGCTCGTTTTTTGGGATAACCGTTGCATGCAGCATTCTGCAATTCATGATTACTACCCCCTACGTCGCCTGATGGAACGCGTGACCATCCAGGGTACTCAACCTTTGCCCGCCTACCCTGCAGCGGATGCCAGCGAGTTGCGTCGCTATCTCATGCCGCCCCTCTCAGCGTTCAGACACACTGCTCAAAAAAGACAGCACGAGCGTTAAGACTTTATTTGAAGGATGCACAGACCATGAAATTAGTTCGCCGACTTTCTTGGACCTTTTTCAGTCTTTTGATTTGGGGCACCTCGTTGAGCGCATCGGCGCAAACTGACGCCTATCCCAACCGTCCAGTGAAATTGGTTGTGCCGTACCCGCCAGGTGGCTTTACCGATATTTTGGGCCGCTTGTTGGCTGAACGACTCGGTTCCCGCTTAGGGCAACAGGTGGTCGTCGAAAACCGGGGCGGAGGCGGTAGCACCATTGGCAGCGCCATGGTGGCCAAGTCGCCTGCCGACGGCTACACATTGTTGATAGTGGCTCCGGACTTGGCGATCAATCAAACGCTGGTGCCCAAGTTGAATTACGCGACGGATGACTTCGCCCCTGTGACTTTGGCAGCATGGTCACCCTTGGTCGTGGCATTGCATCCATCACTCAAAATCAGCACCCCCAAAGAGTGGTTGGAGCGCGCCCGCGCCAACCCTCAATCTTTGCGGTTCGCCTCGGGTGGCAACGGCACAGGATCGCACCTGGCGTTGGAGTTGTTCAAAACAAAAGCGGGGGTTGACATCGTCCACGTGCCCTATCGAGGCGTCGGGCCAGCAACCACCGACTTGCTGGGCGGACAGGTGGATGGCATGTTCTTGCAGATGGCCGTGGCCAAGCGGCACGCGAGTGCAGGGAAGTTACAAGTCATTGCCACGCCCAGCCCACAACGCGTTCCTGCCATGCCCGAGCTGCCGACGCTGTCAGAAACCATCGTGCCGGGTTTTGAAGTCGTACCGTGGTTTGGTGTGGTTGCCCCTGCTGGCACGCCTACGCCCATCGTCCAGCGTTTGCACACTGAACTGCAAGCCATCTTGTCCAGTCCGGACGTCAAAAACCAGTTGAATGACCAGGGCGCCGAAGCTGTGACGGTCGGGCCAGAACCGTTCGCACGTTTCATTCGCGCTGAGGTCAGCCGGTGGGGAGAGTTGATACGTCAGGCTGGCGTGAAAGTTGATTGAGGTTTACGTTGCCTGAGCTGTGTCCAGAAGAAGAAACCAGCCCCTGTTAACACCCAACTCAAGTGAGCTCATGCACCCGGGCAAAGAGCAAATCTCTTGTTGAACTGGTAGGATGTGACTGGGTGTTGCATGAATGCTCATGCATCAGGACAGGTGAAGGTCGGGCCGCCTCACCGCACGGCCATGGCCGTTGGAGTCCTTTGGATGAACCACCTAATCCTGCCCTGGATAGCAGCCGGCATTTTTGCGCTGGCCGTGCTGCACACCTTCTGCACCAAGTACTTTGAGCACTTGGCACACACACACCCGCGACACGCCGGCATCTGGCACCTTCTGGGCGAAGTCGAAGTGGTGTTCGGACTTTGGGCGATGGTGCTGGCCATCGTCATGTTGGCCTTGGCCGGCAAAGCACCCACCCTCGCGTACCTCGAATCTCGCAATTTCACAGAGCCGCTTTTCGTTTTTGCCATCATGGTGGTGGCGGGCACAAAGCCCATCCTGCAAGCTTGCGGTGTGCTAGTGCAGCAGATCGCTCGGCATGCACCGTTGCCCACGACACTGGTCAACTACTTCCTGCTGCTGTCGGTGGTGCCACTGCTCGGCTCCTTGATCACTGAGCCTGCGGCCATGACCCTGGCAGCGCTGATGTTGCGAGATTCCGTTTTCTCAGCGCAGGTGAGTGAGCGCCTGAAGTACGCCACGTTGGGCGTGCTGTTTGTCAATGTGTCCATCGGCGGGACGCTGACCCCCTTTGCCGCACCGCCTGTGCTGATGGTGGCCGCTACTTGGCAGTGGGACCTGCCCTTCATGCTCCAGACCTTCGGCTGGAAGGCGGCCATCGCGGTCTGGGTCAATGCGGTCCTGGTGACGCTTTTCATGCGCAGAGAACTGATGGGCCTGGGCGAGCCCGCCCTCGCCCGCATGACCGTTCCGCCCATCGTGGTGGCGGTTCACCTGGCCTTTCTTCTTGGCGTCGTTCTTTGCGCCCACCACCCCGTGGTGTTCATGGGGCTGCTGCTGTTTTTCATGGGCTATGCCAACGCCTATGCCGCGCACCAGGACCGGCTGATTCTTCGCGAAGCCTTGTTGGTGGCCTTTTTCCTTGCAGGCCTGGTAGTCTTGGGAGGACAGCAATCCTGGTGGCTTCAACCTTTGTTGCTGGGACTGAGTTCCGATGCCGTTTTTTATGGCGCCGTGGGACTCACCGCCATCACCGACAACGCCGCTCTGACCTACTTGGCCTCTTTGGTTCCAGGCTTGAGCGACGAGTTCAAGGTGGCCATCGTGGCAGGTGCCGTGACAGGCGGTGGCCTCACTGTGATTGCCAACGCCCCCAACCCGGCGGGTGTCGCCATCCTGAAAGGCCAGTTTGAAGAAGGCGTTGTGAGTGCGGGCAAGTTGCTGATGGCAGCCCTGCCTCCTACGCTGACAGCGGCATTGGCGTTCAAGTTGCTTTGATACAGGTGCAGAACATACGTGAACCATCATCAGCGTTCAAAGCGCTTGCGGCGTGTGGCGCCACGCGCTACAATGGCATCATGATTCGCAGTTTTAGGCATAAAGGCATTGAGCGCTTTTTTCGGTCCGGTTCGCATGCAGGGATCCAGGCCGCACATGCCCCACGCCTCGCTCGGCAACTCTCGGCACTGGATGCCGCAAAGCGGCCTGAAGATATGAACCGTCCCGGCTGGGACTGGCACCCGCTCAAGGGCGGTTTATCTGGTCACTGGTCGGTCAGTGTCAGTGGCAACTGGCGAATGACTTTTACATTTGAAAACGGCGATGCCATCCTGGTGGATTATCAGGATTACCATTGAGGTAGCGATGAGTAGCATGTTCAACCCTCCCCACCCTGGTCTCAGTTTGCGAGACGACATCCTGCCGGCTTTGAATCTGCAGGTCGGCGAGGCCGCTGCCCAATTGGGCGTAGACCGCACGACTTTGTCCAAGGTGCTGAATGGACGCGCAGCCATCAGCCCAGCCATGGCACTGCGCATTGAGCGTTGGCTGGGCCGAGAACACGGTGGCTCAGCAGAAGTTTGGTTGGCTCAGCAAGCCTCATACGATCTCTGGCAGGCGCGACAGGTCGTGAAGGCAACCAAAGCACTTTCAGGCATCAAGGCACTGAAATTTCAAGCCGCTTGAATCGGCCATTTGCGGCATCCGATCACAAGCTTGGGCGCTGTGCAAATGATTTGATTTCAATGCCCGCAGAGATCAGCTTCTCTCTGATCGCCTTCGCCATGCTGATCGCCCCAGGGCTGTCCCCGTGAACGCAGACAGATCCGATCTCCATGGGGAGATGGGTGCCGTTGATGGCTTCAACCGCGCCTGCTTGCACCATGCGAAGAACACGCGAAGCAACCTCCTCAGGATCGTGCAAGACCGCGCCAGGAAGTTTGCGCGACACCAAGGTGCCATCGGGGTTGTACGCTCGGTCGGCAAAAATCTCGGCGCATGTCCTGATGCCCATTTCTTTGGCGATGCGCATGGCGCATCCATCAGGAAACGTCAACAAAATCAGGTCACGATTGATGGCCGCCATGGCACGTACGATGGCGCCAGCAACCACCTCGTTCACTTGAGACAGATTTCCAAGTGCACCATGCGGCTTCACATAGGTGATGGGGTGTCCCACATAAGTTGAAACGCCCATGCTGGCGCCAATTTGGAAGGCCACAAACTCTTCAATTTCTTTCGGCGTGAAGGCCATTTCACGACGCCCAAACCCCCATAAATCTGGGTAGCCAGGATGGGCGCCGACATTGACCCCCAACTCTTTGGCCTGCGCAAAAGTTTTGGACATGATGTGCGGGTCACCCGCATGCATGCCGCAAGCCACGTTGGCGGAACTGACAATTTTCAGAATTTCACTGTCTGATCCGATTTCGTAGATGCCAAATCCTTCTCCCAAGTCAGAGTTCAGGTCGATGGAAAGGCTTGATTTTCGAGCGTTCATGGTTGTATCAATTCAATCGTGAAGGATGAAAAAATTAAATCAGGTCATGAGGGAAATGCTGTTTTGGAGGCTTTGCATTTCATGCTGGAGTTTTTGGGCAACCTCCAAACCTTGATCAAAATCCACAAAAGTGAATTTGAGCGATTGCCCTGGCCTGGACTGGGCCACACGCCACAAGTCTGGCTCTATCACAGTGCCGATCTTGGGATAACCGCCACAAGTGTTGGCCTCCGCCATCTGAATGATCGGTTGCCCGGAGGGTGGAACTTGTATGGTTCCCGGAACAATGCCATGGGACAGCAAGTCTTGCGTTCTCACCCTCTTGAGTGCAGCGCCTTCCAGCCTGAATCCTTGCCGGTTGCAGTCCGGCGTCAAGCGATAGCCCGACCTCTCGAACAGCTTGATGGATTCTTTTGTAAAGTCATCGAATTCAGCATTCGCAATGACTCGGATTGTTGCGGGAGCGGTGCTTGAATTTTGCAAAAATTCCATTCTTGAGGGCGGCGCAATTCCGTAAGATGCCTGCCGTCGCATAGGGGTTTGATTGTGTCGGCGCAAGTTCAGAACGTCGCCTTTGCGAAGTCCTCGTCCCATGTGCCCTCCAAATCCACTTTTCAAATCGGTTGAACGCGACCCCAAGACCAGTGGCACGTCTATCCCTCCTGCAAATGCAAGGTACGCTCTCGCGCCATGCACAGGTGGCGCAATGGAAAGCACATCGCCAGCTTGGGCGAAGGCTGTCCACCAGCCAGAATGCTGCCGATCATTCAGCTTGAGGGTGCCCATGCTTCCGGTACAAGAAAAGTAGGTGTTCTGAAGAAATTTGACGCGAAAGGGAAAAATACTGACCTCAATGCCTGCATCCGTAGGCTGGTTTCCCACCATGGCGTTGGCGAGTTGAAGCGCTGGTGTGTCCATGGCCCCACCAGAGCTCACACCGATGTTCAAAAATTCATGGCGCCCAAGGTCCTGAACCAGGTTGAGTGCGCCGTTGCTCAGTATTTCGATCACTTGAGCGAACTCTTGGAAATGAAACGAACACGGTCTCCGGGAGACAACAAACTTGGGGTGTCGCGTTGCGGGTCAAACAGATCGAGATGGGTCATCCCAATGAGGTTCCAACCGGAGGGCATGTCCATCGGCATCACGCCGGTTTGTGGGCCACCAATGCCAACGGCCCCCTTGGGCACGCGCGTTCTGGGAACCGTCCTTCTCGGTGTGGCCAACGGGTCGGGCAAACCCACCAAGTAAGCAAAGCCTGGCACCGAGCCTATGCATGCCACGTGGTACTCAACCGATGTGTGCAAGGCAATGGTCTCTTCGATGCTCATGTTTGCATTGCTGGCAACTGTTTCCAATTCCGATCCCTCAGCCATGCCATAAACAACAGGGACTTCCAGCAGCTTGCCTTTCACCGTGCTCGGTGCAGCCTGCGACCAGGCTCTGACCAACAGCTCTTTCAGCTCTGAAGGATGTTTCTCTTGGGGGTCGAAGGACACGAGGACGTTGTTGACGCCCAGCTGGATGTGACGAACAGACTGAATCTTGACAAGGGCGCCCCCCTCTCGGCACATGGACCATAGCCGGCGCTGTGTCTCCAGAGAAAATTTTCCCTGGGACATGTCCATCAGAACTGCGTTTGTTCCACAAAGCGATAGACGTGGTGGGGTCATGAAATCAAGCGTTGAGTTATCCTGACTTTACACCAGCTTTCTCTCTGACTTTGTGCCATTGTGTGCCTTCCAGTGTCGGGCGTGCTTTGGGGTCTCCCTGCCAGCCGGGGGGGCTTAGTTGTCGTCCCCAGCGGATCTTGTGGCGTGCCCCCGGGCCTCATTCACTGCCTGGATCTGGTGGAGCACGCTGGACAACGCCAGCTTTGTAATCTGCGAGTTGCTGGGTGAGTGTTGGCGTGCTCATATCTTTCCTTGCGTTGTTGGGGACCTCACAGTTGAGGTGGTTGAAACAGTGACGGCGATGATCAAGCCCATCATGACCAACACCAAGCCTGTGGCTTCAAGCGTCGCTGGCACATGCCCCAATACTGGCCATGCCATCAATGCAGCTAAACCTGGCGCAAGCGCCGGAAAGACCGCCGCACGCGATGGTCCAAGCAAAGACACCATCTTTGAATAAGTGTAGAGCGTACCCGCCCCCGCAATCACGCCCTGGACCAGCACCTCCACCCAAAAGACATACGGATCAGCAGCACCAAGACTTGCGCCGCCGGTGTACCAAAAATACGCAGGCACATAGGTTAGCAATGCACTGATGGAGATCACAGCCGTGGCCAACAACGGGTCTAAGCGGTGTTTGCGCAACACGATGCCAAAACCCGCCCACAAAGTTCCGGCAGCCACAAACATGGCATCGCCAATGGATGCGCGCAGCGTCAGGCTGGAGGCCTCGACACCCGACACCATGACCAGGCCCATCAGCACTGTGGCGATACCGACCATGCGGCGCAAGGTCATGCGGTCACCTAACACCAACGCCCCCAGCACCATGCCCATCACGCTCATGGCCGTGAAGGGAAACACCGCTGCGTGGCTCGGTGGCGCAAACTGCAACGCGCCGAACATCAGCAAGCCAAAGGGTGTCCCTGCAAGCAGCGCCACCAGCAGCCAAATTCGCCACCGTGATGTGAATTGGACCAGGTCCCTCCTGACAGCCAATGCCAAAACCGGCAACATCAGCAAGCCAGCGACGCCAAATCGCAGCACCGTGAGGTCTGGGGAGGAGAGGCCGTGCGCAATGCCCCAGCGGGCGAACACGGTGTACAGCGCGCCGATGCTGGCAGCGACAAGCCCCACCGCAATGCCTTTGGCAAATTGGGCACTGTCACTGTGGCTTGAATGGGGAATGGTCATGGCACTGGTATTCATGGCAAAGGCCTCCGGGTTAGGGCTTGGAAGGAATATGGCGAGTTTTATTTGTTCCGAATAAATTCGATAGACCATAATTTGAAATAACATACATTCCAAAAAGGAATGAATTAAGGAACCCATGGACAGACTGACAGCCATGCAAACCTTCGTGCGCGTCGTGGAAAGCGGCAGTTTTTCGGCGGTTGCGCGTGAAGCCCGCAGCACGCAAAGCGCCATCAGCAAGCAGGTGGCGGCACTGGAACGCGAACTGGGTGCGAAACTGTTGAGCCGTACCACCCGTTCATTGGCCTTGACCGAAGCGGGCACGCGGTACTTTGAGCAGGCAAGGCGGTTGGTGGCTGAAATTGCAGAAGCGGAGGCTGAGTTACAGCAAGGCGAACAGCAGTTGAGCGGTTGGTTGCGCGTGGCCGCTTCGGTCGGCTACGGTCGCCTGAAACTCCTGCCCTTGGTCAAGAGCTTTCTCGCCACTCACCCCAATGTCAAAATCGACCTCCGGCTCAACGATGGCTTCGTGGACCTGGTGGAAGAAGGCATTGACCTTGCTGTGCGCATCGGGGAACTCGCTGACAGCTCGTTGCTGGCCAGGCGCATCGGCACCACCCAGCGGGTCGTGCTTGCCAGTCGCCAGTACCTCGATTCAATGCGTGATGGGTTGAAACTTCCGCAGGTGCCCCAGGACCTGCTTGACCATAATTGCATTGTCTATTCGGAGTTGGCAACCCAGAACGCTTGGACGTTCACCGCAGGCGCAACCGCAGCAGCGTCCGAGGGCTCGCACGTCACCATACGGACACAGGGCAATTTTCAAACCAACAGCAGTGAGGTCATCCGAGCATCGGTCTTGTCGGGTATGGGCATTGGCTACTCGCCTACTTGGCTTTTTGAGGATGAACTGGCCCGTGGCGAGTTGCAGGTGTTGCTGCCCGATTGGCCGGCGCACCCTTTGCCAATTCATTTGGTGAGTCCAGTTCAGCGGCGCGAGTCCGCGAAGGTGAAGGCATTTGCGCTGCATGTGGCACAAGCAATTTGACATCGTCAAAGTAATTCTCACTCAGTTATCAGCCCCGCTTTTGGGGGTGGCGTAGGAGACTCGCATGCATCAAACCCGCAGGCGTGATCGCGAGGACAATCCAAGCTTGAGATTTGCAATGGAGCAGCGTTTTGGATCCTGACTTCCAACCCAATATAGAGGCAATGGCGCGGGCCATTTCGCTGATGTGCCAGGGCGCCGCGCCAGCCAAATCCACGACGCTACCAGCATCACTTCCAGAATTGGGGGCTGCTTCGGATCAAGCGATCGAATGGCTGGCGCCCCATGTGTTCAACGCAGCAGCCTATCTGGACTCCGAATTGGCTGCTGCGCACATGGACCCCCCAACGCCATGGATCACGTGGTCCACGACGCAATGGAACGCGCGACTCAACCAAAACCTTCTCCACCCGGCCACAGCACCGGCAGCGAGGCAACTCGAACAACATGTGGTCAGTTGGCTCGCCCCTTTTTTTGGCATGACGGGCGGTCACATGACGCCGGGGTCAACGCTGGCCAACTTGACTGCGCTTTGGGCTGCGCGCGATGGCGCTGGTGTGACCGAAGTCGTTGCTTCAGACGCTGCCCATCTGTCGATTGTGAAAGCTGCCAAGATTCTCGGATTGAAACTGCACCAAATACCAACCGACGCAACCGGTGCGATGATCGAAGACGGATTGCCCTCCGATCTGAGCCGATCAGCACTCGTATTGACTGCCGGCACAACCAGCACGGGAGCCATTGATCCGTTGGCGCTGTCTGGTCGTGCAGCATGGACCCATGTGGACGCCGCTTGGGCTGGCCCCATGCGATTGACCCGCATGAGCGATCGCCTGGATGGCATTGAAACGGCAGACTCTGTAGCGGTCTCTGCCCACAAGTGGTTTTTCCAGCCCAAAGAGTCCGCATTGATCTTCTTCAAGGATGTCCGCAAAGCCCATGAAGCGATCAGCTTGGGCGGAGCTTATTTGGCGGTCCCGAACATCGGCGTACTCGGCTCTCATGGCGCGATGGCGATCCCTTTGCTCGCCACACTGTTGGCTTGGGGGAGAGAGGGGCTCGCAGCCCGCATTGAAAAGTGTATTCACGTCGCCGAGAGCATTGCCGATCATGTCAGCCAGGATGACCACTTGCAACTGCTTGCACTTCCCGTGACGGGTGTCGTCAATTGGAGACCGAAGGACACCCAGTTGTTCGATGCTTGGCATCAGTCCCTCCCCCAGGGCATGGTGTCAACAACCACGATTCACGGCGAAAAATGGTTCAGGAATGTGATCGCCAATCCGATGGCCAATGCATTGGCGATCACTGAAGCGATCAAAGCCGTGCAGCCTTGATTTGAGCGGTTACTGTCTCTCTCCCTTACCACCACGTTGCTTTGGATGCTCACGGCCTTTGATTGGATGTTGCTCTTGCACCCAATTTTCCTGAACAAAATAAACGGGTTGACCACATGCGCTGTAGGCGTTGCAGTATTTTGGCCAGTCCCTCAGATGTCCGGGCGGCACATACAAATAAATGGGTCGCTGGTAAGTTGAAACAGGGGAAGCTATCACAACGACAGGTTCAGCGTAGACAACACGTGGCGCCGGAAAATTTCCAGTTTCTATGCGTCCATAGAACCCAGGCTGATGGATGCTGATTGAAGCGCCAATGTAAGTCTCCGCGAAGACTGGCAAGCCTGCCAATAAAACGAGCAAGTGTGCAATGTATTTCATTCAGCTCACTTCTTGATGCGACTGATCTTTGTGCCTTCAAAGCTAAGGCTGGCCATCAGACCCTGCTGATCAGTGATGAACGCATAGGCATCGTCCTTGATCGTGCTGGTCGAGAGGTTCTTTGCAACACCTTCGTTGACCACCACAACGCTGGGGCCTACCCCGAACTCCCATCCTTGGGACTTGGCCAAATACTGAACCGCTTGATCGCTCATCAAAAACACGACGTAGGCATAGGTCTCGGCGCCGGCTTGCCATCCCCATGATGCGGACACCGAGTTGTAATACTCCGTAACACGGCCGCTTTGCATCAGCACGCCCTCACCGTAACTGCCGCCGAAAACAAGTCCCGCTTTAACGATTTTCGGAAACACAAGAATACCCTTGGATTTTTTTGAGAGTAATTCGGCAGTGCTGTTCAACTTGTACAAGGTCTGCAACGTGTGAGCGGCATCTTTTTGTAGATCTTCAGCTGTAGCAGCCGAGGCTGGCTGGCTGGCCAAGCGCAGTGCACTGCCAAGCACTGCGCTTCCCAGCAGGACCTTTTGGAAATTTCGACGATTGCTTGCCATGGTAGTCTTTCGCCCCCTGAATAGACCGTAGAGAAATGGTGCTTAAGCATGATGGAAGCACGTCTTTTTTTTTGTGCGGTGGCAAGCAAAAGAGGGTGACACAGTCCAACCCGCGCCAGATCACCCATGAAAGGTTGTAACTGCGCTTGGCAAGAACAATATCTTGATCCCGTTAAGCTGGGTGTTCAAGCTGATTTGCAAACAACTCTCGAACTTGCCTATCCCAGTGGACGGGATCAACAACTTGATGACCACGGTGCCCGTCCCTGACGCGTTCATGATGTTTGCGGGCTTAAGCTACAGCGAGGAGATTGCGCTGAGGTGGGAGGACGTGGGAGGTAATCCAGCGGCCGCGGGCGGTGTGGGTGGAGCCGATTTCCGCACTAGAAAATGACGATTTCCGCAGTAGACCCGCAGTTGAAACGGCCCAAAAAGAAAAACCCATTGAAATCAATGGGTTAGCTGGCGGAAACGGAGGGATTCGAACCCTCGATGGGGCTCTACACCCCATACTCCCTTAGCAGGGGAGCACCTTCGGCCACTCGGTCACGTTTCCA
>CAINMN010000099.1 GCA_903850735.1 uncultured Burkholderiales bacterium
TCGTACAGCCGGTCTGCCGCCAAGGCGCAGCCTTCATCGGCTTCGCGCTGGCTCATCCACAGGCGGCGAACCTCTTCTGACAATTCGGCGGGTGCCTTGGGGCCTTGCTCCAAAAAGTCCACCAGCAGCACATAGCACTGCAACTCGCGGTCGTCGCGCATGCGGTAGTGGGGGTGTTCGCCCGCCAAGGTGGTCCAGTCCCGGCGGCTGCCCAGCAGCAGCAGCCAGTCATTGCGCAGGCGGTCTTCCTGGTAAGTGTTGGGATAACGGTTCAAAAAGTCGCGAATTTCGCTGTGGCTGGCTTCGTCCAGGCGCGCCCGCAACTCCCAGTAAGCCGCCCAGGGTTCCAGCATGTGGCCTCGCGCTTGGGGCAGCAATTGGCTCAGGCGCTTGCGGTCCCCTTTTTTGAAGGCAGCGGCCATGTCCAGCACCACGGCGTCGCCGCGTTCTGAGGCCAGGGCCGGCCAGGGCGCGAAGACCAGGCCGAGGACCAGCAAGCTCACATGAAAAAAAGCGCGAATGGGGCCACATCGGCCCATCAATGACACAATCAACTGTTCCAGCATGGCTTGATTATCATCGCCAAGCGTATTCACCGCGATTTCTCTGCCTATTCACCTGAAACGTCATGAACAAAAAGACCCAGCGCCAGGAACTGGTTGAGCAGCGCCTCAACATGCCCGATCGGCTGGAGCGCGCCGACCTGTTGCAGCGCGTCATGCGCATCTGGCTGGTGGGCCGCCCCGACACCATCATTGGCGCGTACTGGCCCATCAAAGGCGAGTTTGACCCCTTGCCGGCACTGCACCGCTGGAAAGAGGATGGTGAATTGCTGGACCAGCCCCAACGCCGTCGCATCGGCTTGCCGGTGGTGGACCGCGAAACCAAAACCCTGCAGTTCCATGTCTGGTACCCCGGCTGCCCCATGGAAGAAGATGCCTACAACATTCCCAAGCCCAAAGACACCGAGGTGGTGGTGCCCACGCTTTTGATCGTGCCCTGTGTGGGCTATGGTCCCGGGGGGTACCGGCTGGGCTATGGCGGTGGTTTTTACGACCGCACCCTGGCGGCCATTCAGCCCAAGCCCTTCACGCTGGGGCTGGGCTTTGCGCAAGGCTTTTTGCCCGAGCTGGAGCCCGAGCCGCACGATGTACCGCTGGATGCCGTGCTCAACGAAAACGGCGTGGTCTGGCCCGTCAGTTCCTACTGAGCAGTCCATGGCCCGTCCCAAATCCGCCTCGCACGACCTGCGCCGCGAAGAAATTCTGGACATTGCTGCCCAGTGTTTTGCCGACAGCAGTTACCCGGCCGCCAGCATGAACGACATCGCGGCCGCGGGCGGCACCTCCAAGGCGCGGCTGTACCACTACTACGAGAGCAAAGAGGCCATCCTGTTCGACTTGCTCGACCGCTACACCCAGCGCTTGCTGGCGCTGATAGGGGAAACCGAGGCGGTGGCCCAACGCCAGGACCTGGACGATCGCGCGACGCTGCACGCATTGATTCGCCGCTTTTTGGTGGAGTACGAAAACTCGGCCACGCGCCATGTCGCCTTGCTCAACGACACCAAATTTTTGGGCGAGGCCCAGCGCGCCCTCATCGTGGGGCGGCAACGCGACGTGGTGGCCGCCTTCACCCGTTTTTTCAAGCGGGCTTACCCCCAGCGCTTCAACGCCGTGAACCAGACCGCGCTCACCATGATGCTGTTTGGCATGATCAACTGGACCTTCACCTGGCTGCGACCCGGCGGTACCATGAGCTATTCCGCCTTCGCCGACGAGGTGGTGGCGATGCTGGAGCGCGGGCTGCAGCCGCCAACATGAAATTCACTGATGTGAAATTCATTTCGTTTAAGTAAAATTGAAGGGTTGCGACCCTCTCAACTCTCTGGAGACACCATGTCCAAAGCCTTTGCCAGCCAAGCCGATTTGTCGGACAAGAAAATCACCTTTGAGCAGCTGAGCGCCCATTGCTGGGCCTACACCGCCGAGGGCGACCCCAACTCCGGCGTGATCATTGGCGACAAATTCATCATGGTGAGCGACGCTACCGCCACGCCGGCCATGGCGCAGGACCTGATCGCCAAAATCCGCACCGTCAGCGACAAGCCCATCAAGTACGTGCTGCTGACCCATTACCACGCGGTGCGGGTGCTGGGGGCCAGCGCCTATGCGGCCGAAGGCGCCACAGAAATCATTGCCAGCCAGGGCACCTACGAGCTGATCGTCGAGCGCGGCGCGCAAGACATGAAGAGCGAGATGGAGCGTTTTCCCCGACTGTTCCGTGGCGCCGAGGGCGTGCCCGGCCTGACCTGGCCGACCCTGGTGGTGGGCAATGGCCAGCCCGGCCGTCAGGGCAGCCTGAAGGTGGACCTGGGCGGCGTGGTCGTTGAAATTTGGCATCCGGGCTCGGGCCACACACGGGGCGACACCATTGCCTGGGTGGAGGCTGAAAAAGTGTTGTTCAGCGGTGACCTGGTCGAGTATGAGGCGGGTGTTTACACCGGCGACGCCCAGCTCGAAGAATGGCCCACCACGCTGGAAGCCTTGCGTGCGCTGAACGCCCAAGCCATCGTGCCCGGACGTGGCGACGCCATGAAAGGCCCTGCCGATGTCAACAAGGCGCTGGATTACACCAAACGCTGGGTGGAAACCTTGTTCCGCTGCGGCAAAGAGGCGGCCGCCCAAAACATGGACTTGAAGGCTGCCATGGCGCACACCCGCAAGAGCATGGACCCGGTCTTTGGCCATGTCTTCATTTACGAGCACTGCCTGCCGTTTGACGTGAGCCGCGCTTACGACGAAGCCAAGGGCATCAAGAACCCGCGCATCTGGACCGCCGAGCGCGACATGGAAATGTGGAAGGCGCTGCAGGCCTAACGCTGCGCCACCAGGTTGCGCGCCGTTTTTTCATAAAACTGCAGGCGCTCCATCGCTTTTTGCCGCTGCGCCGGCGTGGTGCTGTTGTGCAGCCAGGTCAATTGGCGGCAATTGTGCCGAATCAGCTTTTGGGCGTGGGCCAAGTGGGCTGGTTCAGGCGACTGCAGGCTGCGTTGTACCAGTTGTCGAAACTCCAGCTGCGCTGCCTCCAGGGATGCGCGGCTGTCCTGGAGCTTTTGCAAGGTGTCGAGCATGTCGCGCTGGCGGCGCAGCCGTTCGGCTTCGCTGAGGGCAATGTCCAGGCCCGAGGCGCCCACCCATTGCGCCAGGGCCGTGCGCTGTGCGGCATCCAGGCGGCCATAAAAATCCTCTGAGCGTTCCACCGCTTTTTTAACGCGCCGCTCCAGGCGTTCGGCGGCGCTGCCTTCCACCCATTCGCGTCGCCAGTCTTCGTGGCTGCGGTTGAGCTTTCTGCGCAATTGGCGCATTTGGGCGGGAGACAAACTCAGTGCGAGGCGTGCGGCAGCGGGTTCGATCTGGCGTGCAAGCTCGTCCAGGCTGGCGATGAACTGCCCCTGCATTTGGCACACCTCTTCTTCTTGCACATCCTGGCGCGCCATGGTTTGCATGGTTTGCAGCCACCGGATGTATTGCGGCAACTGTTCTTGCCGATGCCATTGCTGGAAGGCCAGCAGGTCGGTCGGCACGGTTTGGCGCTGATCTCCTTGCAGGTCCACATAACTGTCTACCCACCAATAGACCAAATCATGGCTTTGGTTGTACACCGTTTGCAAAAAGCTGCACCCTGCCAGACTGAACAGCAGGGCCAGGGCGAGCAGGCCGCGCAAGCTGCGCTGGGCAGGGGCGCAAAGCTCGCCGATAATCTTTTTCCAAGTGAGGAACAAACACATGGCAGCAATCGATGTGGTGATCATGGCTGCGGGCAAAGGCACCCGCATGAAGAGCAGTATGCCCAAAGTCTTGCACCGTATTGGGGGCAGGGCTTTGGTTCAGCACGTCATTGACACCGCGCAAAGTTTGGCGGCCCGACGCATTGTGGCCATCACGGGCCATGGCGCTGAGACGGTCGAGGCGGCTTTGTCGGGCCAGGCGGGCTTGCAGTTTGTGCGCCAGATGCCGCAGTTGGGCACGGGCCATGCGGTGCAGCAGGCGGTGCCTGTGCTGCCGGACGACGGCATCACCGTCGTCTTGTCGGGCGATGTGCCCTTGACCCGGCCGCAGACCTTGCAAGCGCTGATCGCGCAGTGCGCGGGCGAGCGCCTGGCACTGCTGACGCTGACCATGCCGGACCCCACAGGTTATGGCCGCATCGTGCGCGATGCCCACGGCCAGGTGCGGGCCATTGTGGAGCACAAAGATGCCAGCGAGGCCGAGCGCGCGATCCACGAAATTTACAGCGGCATCATGGCCGTGCCCACCCGCTTGCTCAAGCCCTGGCTGGCGCGCCTGGACAACCACAACGCCCAGCAAGAGTACTACCTGACCGACATCGTGAAATTCGCCGTGGCCGATGGTCAGGCCGTGGCCGCCCATGTGATCGACGACCGTGTGCAGGTGGATGGCGTCAACAGCCCGGTGCAACTCGCCGCTTTGGAGCGCGCTTACCAACTGCGACAGGCCGAGGCCTTGATGGCCCAAGGCGTGCGCCTGGCCGACCCCGCCCGCCTGGACGTGCGCGGCACGCTGGCTTGCGGTGCCGATGTTGAAATCGATGTGAACTGCGTGTTTGAAGGGCATGTCAGCCTGGGCGACGGCGTGCGCATTGGCCCCAACTGCGTGATTGCCAATGCCCGCATCGAGGCAGGCGCCGTGATTCAGGCCATGACCCACATCGATGGCGAGCAGGCCGGCGTCACGGTGGGCCCGCAGGCAACGGTCGGACCGTTCGCGCGTTTGCGACCGGGGGCGCAATTGGGCGCCGAGGTGCATGTGGGCAATTTCGTGGAAATCAAAAACTCCTCCCTGGCGGCGGGCGCCAAAGCCAACCACCTGGCCTACCTGGGCGATGCCACGGTGGGGGAGCGCGTGAATTACGGCGCGGGCAGCATCACCGCCAACTATGACGGCGCCAACAAGCACCGCACCGTCATCGAAGCCGATGTGCATGTGGGCAGCAACTGCGTGCTGGTGGCGCCTGTGACCCTGGGGGCAGGGGGCACCATCGGTGGGGGGTCGACCATCACCAAAGACACCGCCCCGGGCGCTTTGAGTGTGGCGCGAGGCAAGCAAATCAGCATTGCCAACTGGCAGCGTCCCCAAAAAGAAAAGCGCTGAACCTCAGCTGGCCGCTGACATGCGGGGCGGCAGGGCCAGCGCCGCAGAAAACTTGCTGCGCCGCACGCTGAAGAAAGCTTTCACGTTGCGCACATTGGCATCGCGGGTGAACAGCCTTTGGACCAGGGCGTGGTAGCTGGGCATGTCACGCACCTGCACCACCAGCACGAAGTCGGGGCCGGGCGACACTTGCCAGCAAATGGACACCTCGGCATCGGCCACGGCGCGTGCTTCAAATGCCGCCAGAGCTTGGGCATCCTGGCGCTCCAGGCTGACCTCGACCAAGGCCTGCAAGCCGTGGCCAATGTGCTGCGCCATTTTTTCCGGGTTCAGCACGGCCATCTGACGTTCGATCAGGCCACTGTCTTGCAGGCGCTTGATGCGGCGCAGGCAGGTGGGCGCTGACACATTCACTTGCTCGGCCAGGGACTGGTTGCTCAAGCTGGCATCTTCTTGAAGAAGCGCCAAGAGCTGAAGGTCTGTGTCATCGAGATTGATTTGTTTCATTTTAATGCATTAATTGAAATAATGGTTTAAATTCTATCAGTTTAGAAATAAAAATTCAAAAAAGTATTGAATATGAAAGGATATTTCTTTTCGATAATTCTACAGTAGACCCCATTCTCAAGAGAGGTCATCACCATGTGCGGCATCGTCGGCGCGGTCTCAAAGCGCAACATCGTTCCTCTGCTGGTTCAGGGTTTGCAGCGACTGGAATACCGGGGTTATGACTCCTGTGGTGTGGCGGTGCATGCCGCTGTGCCGCAACTGGGTCAGGCGCCTGGCTTGCAACGGGCCCGCAGCACCCACCGTGTGGCCGAGTTGGCGGCGCAAGTGAACGATGCGGCCGCTGGCTTGCAAGGCGGCTCTGGCATTGCGCACACCCGCTGGGCCACCCATGGCGCGCCCGCGGTTCACAACGCCCATCCGCACTTCAGCCATGGCCCCGGGCCAGACGCAGCACAGCGTGCGGGACGCATCGGTTTGGTTCACAACGGCATCATTGAAAACCACGAAGAACTGCGCGCCGCTTTGCAAGCGCGCGGCTATGTGTTCACCAGCCAGACCGACACCGAAGTCATCGCGCACCTGATTGACCAGCACTACAACGGCGATTTGCTCGAGGCCGTCAAAACAGCCACGGCACAACTGCATGGCGCCTACGCCATTGCCGTGCTGTGTCGTGACGAGCCCCACCGGGTGGTGGGCGCGCGCGCCGGCTCGCCGCTGGTGCTCGGCGTGGGCACCGACGAAAACTTTTTGGCCAGCGACGCCATGGCCCTGGCCGGCGTGACCGATCAAATCGTCTACCTGGAAGAGGGCGACATCGTCGACGTGCAGCTGGGCAAATACTGGATTGAAGACGCCGCACGCAAGCCGGTGCAGCGCGTCGTCAAAACCGTTCATGCCCACAGCGGCGCCGCAGAGTTGGGCCCTTACCGGCACTACATGCAGAAAGAAATTTTCGAGCAACCGCGTGCCATTGCCGACACACTGGAAGGCATTGAAGGCATCGTGCCCGAGCTGTTCGATGGCGAGCACCCCGCGCCGGGCGAGAACGCCTACAACGTGTTTCGCCACATTGACTCGGTGCTCATTCTGGCCTGCGGCACCAGCTACTACAGCGGCTGCACCGCCAAATACTGGCTGGAAAGCATCGCCAAAATTCCCACCCAGGTGGAAGTGGCCAGCGAATACCGCTACCGCGAGTCGGTGCCCAACCCACGCACCCTGGTGGTCACGATTTCACAGTCGGGTGAAACCGCCGACACCTTGGCCGCCTTGCGCCATGCGCAATCTTTGGGCATGACGCAAACCCTGACGCTGTGCAATGTGGCCACATCGGCCATGGTGCGCGAGTGCAAGCTGTCCTACATCACCCGCGCCGGCGTTGAAATTGGCGTGGCTTCCACCAAGGCCTTCACCACCCAATTGGCAGGCCTGTTCTTGCTCACCTTGACCTTGGCGCAATCGCGCGGCTTGTTGAGTACGGCCGATGAGGCGCGCCACCTCAAAGCCATGCGCCATTTGCCGGCGGCCTTGCAAAGTGTGCTGGCGCTGGAGCCGCAAATCATGGCCTGGGCGCAAGATTTCGCCAGCAAAGAAAACGCCTTGTTCCTGGGGCGTGGCTTGCATTACCCCATTGCCTTGGAAGGGGCGTTGAAGCTGAAAGAAATCAGCTACATCCATGCCGAGGCTTATCCGGCGGGCGAGCTCAAGCATGGTCCCTTGGCGCTCGTGACCAGCGCCATGCCCGTGGTCACCGTGGCCCCCAACGATGCCTTGCTGGAAAAGGGGAAAAGCAATTTGCAAGTAGTGCGCGCGCGCGGTGGCGTGCTGTATGTGCTGGCCGATGCCGACACACACATTGAATCCAGCGAAGGCTTGAACGTGATTCGCATGCCCGAGCACTATGGCGAGTTGTCCCCGCTGTTGCATGTGGTGCCCTTGCAGTTGCTGGCGTATCACACGGCCTGTGCGAGGGGGACGGATGTGGACAAGCCTCGGAATTTGGCGAAGTCGGTGACGGTGGAGTGAAGCTTCAAAGATGGGATGACGATGAGCATAGACATTGACAAGCGCGCGCTTTTAAAAAAATTAACCATTGCCACGGCCTTGTTGCCAGCTTCGTCCACCCTTTGGGCACAACAAAAACTCAGCAAAAACCCATTCACCCTCGGTGTGGCCAGTGGCTCTGCGACACATGACGCCGTTGTTCTTTGGACGCGCTTGTATGACCAAGGTGTCTTCAGTTCCAACATCCCCAATGAAATCATTCCTGTGAAATGGGAAATTTCAAAAGACGAGGCCTTTGCGCAGGTTGTTCAATCGGGCGTTTCTCAAGCAACGCCCGATCTGGCCCATTCGGTCCATGTCGAACTCAGTGGCCTGCCAAGCAATCAATGGTTTTTCTACCGATTCCAAGTGGGGGAATTCACCAGCGCAACGGGTAAAACCAGGACCTTCGCTGCGCACAACGCCCCCGCTGACAAGCTCAAAATTGCTTTCGCTTCTTGCCAACACTACGAACTGGGCTATTTCAACGCTTACCCCCATGTCGTCGCCGAGAAGCCGGATGTGTTGCTGTTCCTTGGCGATTACATCTACGAATACGCACCCGGCAAAAAAGGCGTTCGAACTGTGGAGGGCAGTTGGTGCCTCACCCTTGCGGATTACAGAAAACGCTACGCGACTTACAAGCAGGAAAAAGAACTTCAAGAGGTGCATGCCTGCTGCCCATGGCTGGTCACTTGGGATGACCACGAGGTCCAGAACGACTATGCGGGCACCCAGGAGGGGTCCATGGGGCCTTCCACGAATTTCCTGAAAAGAAGAGCCGCTGCCTACCAGGCCTACTATGAACACATGCCTTTGAAGGCGTCGGTTTTGACAGAGGGCATTGCAGGTTTGGACAAGGGCGCGGAGATGCGCATTTATGACAACTATAAATTTGGGAGTTTGTTGAGTCTCTCAATGTTGGATACCCGCCAATACCGCAGCCCGCAAGCCTGCACGCCCAACGGTAAAACGGGTTCGGGTGTTCTCGACCCCAAGTCGTGTGAACTGCTCTCCGATCAAAGTCGTAGCATGCTGGGGCTTCAGCAAGAGCAATGGCTCGAGAAACAACTCCAAGACGGAAAAGACCATGCTTGGAACCTCATTGGTCAGTCAACGCTGTTTGGCCAGATCCTTCTCAGCTACGCTGACGGGCCCAAAATTTGGAATGACGGATGGGACGGTTATCCTGTCACGAGATCAAGAATCACCCAGCAGCTCGTCAAACACAAAGTCCCCAATCCCGTCATACTTGGCGGTGATGTTCATGAAAGTTGGGTGGGGTATGTCAAAGAAGACTATGGCTCACCGGCCAGCAAAGCTGTCGGGGTCGAATTCTGTGGTGCGAGTATTTCCAGCTATGAGGGAAGAAACACCTCGGTGCGTCAAAAACGCAACCCACACTTTGTTTTCTCGGAGGGGCTCAGAATGGGGTACACCGTGATGGAATTCAACAAAAACGAATTGAATGTTGCCATTCGTGCCGTCAAAGACCATCGACAGAAAACCTCAGAAATTGAAACGCTGGCGAAGTTCCGAGTGCCTGCTGGCGCCCCCAAAATTGAAGTGCAGCCCCTCTAGCATGAGCCCCTGTCCACCCCCGTCATCGCGAGCGCATGAGGCGTAGATCATCACGCCCTTCTTTGCGGCGCCAATGGCGCGTCGCACGGCGTCAAGGCGAGCAGCGCATGCTGAACTTGCCGCCGGCCATCAAGGGCATGTTGTGGGCAGCGGTGTCGGGCCTGGTCTTGTGCACCTTGAACACCATCGTTCGCAGCATCACATTGAACCTGGACCCCTACCAATCGCTTTTCCTGCGTTACTTTTGCGGCCTGATGGTGATGCTGCCTTTGCTGCGGCATGGACTGGCGCCTTACATGCCCAAAGACATCAAAGGGCAGTTTCTGCGGGGCGCGGTTCACACGGTGGGCTTGGTGTTGTGGTTCACGGCACTGCCCAAAATCACCTTGGCCGACATGACGGCGCTGGGTTTCACGGGACCCATCTTCATCATGCTGGGGGCCGCCTGGTTTTTGGGTGAGCCCATGCGGCGCGATCGCTGGATTGCCGCGCTCATTGGTTTTTCCGGCGTGCTGGTGGTGGTGGCGCCCAAGCTGACCGGAGACGCGGGCTGGTACACCCTGGTGATGCTGGCGTCATCTCCCATGTTTGCGGCCTCGTTCCTGATCACCAAGGCCTTGACGCGGTATGAAAAGCCCGGCGTCATTGTGTTTTGGCAATCGCTGACAGTCTCAGCCTTTGCGCTGCCGCTGGCCTTGCTGCATTGGCAAAACCCAACGCTCTCACAATGGGTGGGCTTTGGCTTGGCAGGCATTTTGGGATCGATCGGGCACTATTGCATGACGCGTGCGTTCCAGATCACGGACATTTCGGCCACGCAGTCCTTGCGCTTTCTTGACCTGGTATGGTCCTCCCTGTTTGGCTGGCTGGCATTTGCCGACATTCCCAGCTCTTCGACCTTGTTGGGCGCCTTGGTGATCTTGTTTTCGACGATCTGGATTGCGCGTCGCGAAAGTCGCATCAAGCTGAACAAGTCCGACAATACGACCTGATGCCCTGACTGATTGTTTATGCACCGCACCGCACTCGTTCTTTTTTCTGGCGGACAGGACTCCACCACCTGTCTTGCGCATGCGCTCTCACGCTATGAGCGCGTTGAAACCCTGGGCTTTGACTATGGCCAACGCCATCGGGTGGAGATGCAGGCGCGGCTGGAGGTGCTGAAGCAAGTGCGTGCAGGTTTTCCTGCATGGTCGCCACGCTTGGGCGAAGACCATGTCCTGGACCTGGCCGTCTTGGGGCAAGTGAGCGAAACCTCGCTGACGCGCGACATGGGCTTCAAGATGGCCGAGTCCGGCCTGCCCAACACCTTTGTGCCGGGCCGCAATTTGCTGTTCCTCACGCTGGCGGCTGCCTTGGCCTATCGGCGTGATTTGCAAGTGATCGTGACGGGCGTCTGCGAAACCGATTTTTCAGGTTACCCCGATTGCCGCGATGACACCATGAAGGCCATGCAGCTCGCGCTCTCTTTGGGCATGGACAAGCGGTTTCTGATCGAGACGCCGCTGATGTGGATTGACAAGTCCCAAACCTGGCAACTGGCGCATGACCTGGGGGCAGCCAGCCAAGGCGGCGCTGCCAATGCCGCAGATGGCGAGCGATTCGTCAGCTTGATCGTGGAACACACCCACACCTGCTACCTCGGAGACCGAGCGCACCGCCATGCTTGGGGCTATGGCTGTGGCAGCTGCCCCGCCTGCGAACTGCGCGCCAAAGGCTGGCAAAACTGGCGCAAGGCTTAAGAGGCGTTGGTGATGCCACTGGCCACATGCCCAGCGGGTACGTGGCGGGCGGCCGACTCGATGTGGCCGGTTTGATCGTCAAAGAAAAAATCCGGCTCGAATTCGCGCAGGAACTCTCCTTTTTCCAAGCCTCCGAGGAACATGGCCTCGTCGACTTCCACGTTCCAGTTCATCAAGGTGCGAATGGCGCGCTCGTGCGCGGGTGCGCTGCGTGCCGTGACCAAGGCGGTGCGGATGCGCATGCTGGGCGTGCCCTGGGTTTGCAAGCGGTGCAAGGCTTCCAGCAAGGGCTTGAAAGGGCCGGCCGACAAAGGCTGGCTGGCCTTGTCTTTCTCATGCTGCTGAAAGGCATTCAGCCCTTGCGCCTGGTACACCTGCTCTGCCTCGTCCGAGAACAGCACCGCATCGCCGTCAAAGGCAATGCGCACTTCGTTGGGGTGCGCGTCCGAGGCATGGGCTGAGTGGGGGTAGACCTGCGCGGCAGGAACGCCGGCGTCGAGTGCGGCGCGCACGTCACTGAGGTGGGTAGACAAAAACAGGTTGGCGTGCAGCGGTTTGAGGTAGCGCCACGGCGCCTGACCGCGCGTGAAACTGCCGCGCTGAATCGGCAGGCCATAGTGCTGCGCCGAGCGAAACACCCGCATGCCACTGACCGGGTCGTTGCGCGAAAGAATCACCACCTCGATGTGTTGCGCGCCCACCTGGTTGAAGGCCAGAAGCTTTTTCACCAAGGAGAAAGCCACACCGGGCTTGGCCGGCATTTCCAGCCGATCGAGCTGCAGCTTCATGTAGGCGCGGTCGTCGGTTTGCTCGAACACCTGGTTCTCTTCTTCAAAGTCGAACAAGGCGCGTGAGGAAATGGCCACCACCAATTTGCCATCTAAAGAGACGCCCATGCTTACCTCACCAGTTGGTTCAATTGAATGATGGGCAGCATGACCGAGAGCACGATCAGCATCACCATGGCGCCCATCACCACGATCAGCAAGGGCTCGAGGATGGTGGCCAATTGCAGGGCACGGCGCTGCACGTCGTTGCTCAGTTGCGTGGCAGCCCGTTGCAGCATCTCGGGCAATTGGCCGGTTTGCTCGCCCAAGCGGGCAAACATCGGCAGCAGGCCCGGCAAGCTTTTCTTTTGCCCCAGAGCCGAGCCCAGCGGCGCGCCTTCGCGCACCAGCACCAGCGCCTCCAGCATGTCGGCGCGCAAGGCCTGGTTGGACAAGGTTTCAGCAGCGGCCTGCAAGGCTTTCAAGATCGGCACGCCCGCGCCCACCAAGGTGGCCAGCGTGTTGGCAAAACGCGCTGCGTTGTAACCCCGCGCCAAGCGCCCCACCAAGGGCAGGCGCAGCCAGGCCGCGTCCCAACGTTCTCGCAACAAAGGCTGGCGAAGGACAATTTTCAGCACCCATGATCCCAGCACCAGCAGCGACAGGCCCCACAGCCAACCCGCCTGCACGACATGGCTCAGGCTCAGCATGAACTGCGTCAGCCACGGCAAGCTGCGCTGGCTGGCGGTGAACACATGGGCCACCTGTGGCACCACCGAGGCCAACAGAAACAACACAATCAGCAAGGCCACGCCGCTGACGATGGCGGGGTAGAGCATGGCCGCCATCACTTTGCTGCGCAAGGTTTGCTGGGCTTCCAAATCATCGGCCAGGCGCGTCAGCACGCCACTGAGCTGCCCGCTTTGTTCGCCCGCGCCGACCACGGCGCAGTAAATCGCCGAGAACTCTTTCGGGTGCTGTGACAATGCGGCGGCAAAAGACTGGCCGCCATTGACCTCGGCGCGCAAGCTCGCCATCACGTCGCGCTGGCGCGGCGTGACGGCTTCGTCCACCAAGGCCGACAAGGCGCGCTCCAGCGGCAAGCCTGCTTGCGTGAGGCTGGCCAGCTGCCGCGTCCACACCGTCAAAGCCGCAGCAGAAAAAGCGCGCGCTTGAAATACCACCGTGTTCAATCCCCGTCCTTGGGAGTCGTTGGCCTTGACCGCGTCGACCTGCAGTGGAATCAAGCCTTGGGTCCGCAGCATGCTGCGCACGGCGCGCGCAGAATCCCCTTCGAGCACGCCCTGCAGGTTTTTTCCCTGGGGGTTCATGGCTTGGTAGGTGAAGGCGGGCATGGTGTCGGTCGGGTCAGTCGCGCGTGACGCGCAGCAACTCTTCGCGTGAGGTGATGCCCTGCGCCACCAAGCGCTCGCCATCTTCGCGCATCAGGGCCATGCCATGCGACAGGGCGCTGGCGCGCAAGTCGGCTTCCGAGGCTTGCGCGTGGATCAGCGCGCGCATCGCATCATCGGTGGTGAGCAGTTCAAAAATGCCTGTGCGGCCTTGGTAGCCAGTGCGATGGCAGAGCTCGCAACCTTCGCCATGGCAATGGGTACAAAGTTTGCGCACCAGTCGCTGTGCCAGCACGCCCAGCAAGGACGAGCTCAGCAAGAAGGGCTCGATGCCCATGTCCGTGAGGCGGGTGACGGCACTGGCGGCATCGTTGGTGTGCAAGGTGGCCAGCACCAGGTGGCCGGTCAAGGAGGCTTGAATGGCGATTTGCGCGGTCTCGAAATCGCGAATTTCGCCGATCATGATCACATCCGGGTCTTGGCGCAGGATGGCCCGCAGCGCTTTGGCAAACGTCAGGTCAATGCGCGGGTTGACCTGGGTCTGGCCCACGCCGGCCAGTTCGTATTCCACCGGGTCTTCCACCGTGAGGATGTTGCGCGTGCTCGCATCGAGCCGTTGCAAGGCCGCGTACAGCGTGGTCGATTTGCCAGAGCCCGTGGGCCCGGTGACCAACACAATGCCATGCGGCTGATCGATCAGGCTTTCAAAGCGCCGCAGTGTTTCGCCTTCCATGCCCACCGCTTCCAGCGTGAGGCGGCTTTCGGTCTTGTCGAGCAAGCGCAGCACGGCGCGCTCGCCATGGGCACTGGGCAAGGTGGACACGCGCACGTCAATCGCGCGTTGGCCCAGGCGCAGCGAAATGCGGCCGTCTTGCGGCAAGCGCTTTTCGGCGATGTCCAGGCTGGCCATGATTTTCAGGCGCGAGATCAGGGCGGCATGCAAGGCGCGGTGGGGTTGCACCACTTCGCGCAAGCTGCCATCGACCCGAAAGCGCACACTGGAATGGCGCTCATAGGGCTCGATGTGAATGTCGCTGGCCCCATCGCGCGCAGCTTGCGTCAACAGCGCGTTCAAGAGGCGAATGATGGGCGCGTCGTCGGCGGCTTCGAGCAGGTCTTCCACGGCGGGCAGCTCTTGCATCATGCGGCTCAGGTCGGCATCGCTTTGCACCTCGCTCACCACGGTGGCGGCGCTGGACTCGCCTTGGGCATAGGCATTGCTGATGCGCTCGGCCAGCGCGGCATCGTCCATCTGCTGGTAGCGCATGAAGCCTTCGCTGGCATAACGCCGCGTGACCTCGCTCCAGGGGCCTGGGGGTGGCGCCGAGCCAAACCACAAGGTCAAGGCCTGGCCGTCGTCCTCCAGCAGGAGCTGGTGCGAGCGGGCAAAGGCGTAAGGCAGTGGGTGGCGCATGTTTATTTGCGTTGCCAGGTGGGCGCGTTGGACGGCGTGGCTTTGGGCAGCGGTGTGACCGGTGCCGCAGGCGTGGCCTGGCCCGGCGGGGGCAAGGACACATTGTTCTCGATCGGCAACACGCCGGTGGGCGCCTTTTGCGCCTCTTGTTGCGCGCCTAGCATTTGCTGGTAGCGGCCACTCGAGAGCACCTCGGTGGCATTGGCGTCGCGCAACACCACCGGGCGCAGGAACACCATCAAATTGGTTTTCTTGCGGGCCCGAGACTCGTTGCGGAACAAGGCGCCAAAAAACGGCAGGTCGCCGGCGCCGGGCACTTGCGCTCGGTTGCCGGTGTATTCATCGGACAGCAAGCCGCCCAGCACCACGATCGCGCCATCTTCCACCAGCACATTGGACTCGATCGAGCGCTTGTTGGTGATCAGGCCCGAGGTGGCGCCCACAGAGGAGCTGTCCACACTCGACACTTCCTGGTAGATGGTCAGTTTGACGGTGCCGGTTTCGCTGATCTGCGGCTTGACCTTGAGGGTCAGGCCCACATCGCGCCGCTCAATGGTTTGAAACGGGTTGACCGCGCCATTCGTGGTGTTGTTGTTGGTGTATTGGCCGGTGACGAAGGGCACGTTTTGGCCGACGACGATCTTGGCCTCTTCATTGTCCAAGGTCAGCAAGGTGGGTGTCGACAAAATATTGTTGTCGCCGTTTTGTTGCAGGAAGTTGGCCAGCGACCCCAGCACATACACGCCGTTGATGTTGCGCGCCGTGCCAATGTTCAGGCCAGGGCCGGGCGTGACCGAGCCACTCGCCCCTTGGGTGGACAGGTTCAAGATGTTGTTGCCGCCCGCGCCAAAGTTGGTGCCCATGATGCCCACGGTGCCGCCTTTGCTGCCCATGATGTTTTGCCATTGGATGCCAAACTGCGAGGCTTTGCTGGCATCGACTTCGGCGATCAGGCTTTCCACCAGCACCTGCGCGCGTCGGCCATCGAGTTGGTCAATCACGGCGCGCAATTGCCGGTATTGCGGCTCCGGCGCGGTGATGATCAATGAGTTGGTGGCGGTGTCGGCCTGAATTTGCCCCCCGGTGGGGCTGCCGGTGTTGCCGGAGATGGCGCTGCTGCCCGGCGTGGTGCCAGCGCCCATCGGTGTCGCGGGGGCGTTGGTGCCCAGGCCGCCAGGCAGGGTCACGCCCGCTCGGTTTTCGCCTGCCATGGCGGCGCGCAAGGTGGTCGCCAGTTTGGTGGCGTCCGCGTTCTTGAGGTAAACCACATGGATGTTGCCGCTGGCAGCCTGGCTGCTGGGGCGATCGAGTTTCTCCACCAGGCTGCGCACCTGGGCCAAGCGCGTGGCGTTGGCAGCGCGCAAGATCAGGCTGTTGCTGCGCGGCTCGGCCACCAGCGTGGTTTTGTACAAGGTGTCGGCCACGGCGCCTTGCTGCGGGGCCTGCGCGGGCCCGCCAGGGGCGGACTCCACCAGGCGCAGCACCAGCGGCGCCAAGTCCACGGCAATCGCATGTTGCAGCGGAATGACCTCGGCGTCGGAGGCGTTGGCCACATCAAGCGAGGCAATGATGCGCCCCAGGCGCTGCAAATTGTCGGCGTAGTCGGTGATAACCAGCGCGTTGCTGCCGGGGTTGACGTTCAGGGTGTTGTTGGGGCTGATCAGGGGGCGCAGCACGGGAATCAGGTTGTTCGCATTTTCATGCTGCAGCCTGAAAATTTGCGTGACCACTTGCCCCCCCACGGTGGCAGGGCCCGTGGCCGCCACCGAAACGCTGCCGCCTTGCAATTTGGCATCGGCCTCGGGCACCACCTTGAACAAGCCATTGACCTCGACCACGCTGAAGGATTGCAAGCGCAGCGCCGCCAAAAACTGGCCCCAGGCCACGCCGGGGCTGACCGGCTTTTCGGTGCTGAGATTGATCGTGCCTTTGACGCGTGGGTCCACCACCAGGTTGCGCCCTGTGAGCGTTGCCAATGTGCGGGCCACAGCCTCGATGTCCGCATTGACAAAATTCAGCGTGACGGGCTCTGCCGCACGCGTGGCTTGCGACAGCACGGCCGGGCTGGCAATGGCCAGGGCAACACAGAGGGAGGCTGACAGCCAGGCGGTGCGAGAAGAAAGAAGAAATGGCATGGTTATCCCAGTTTCAGTAGGGCTTTGGGGCCTTGGCGCGGTCCCAGCACGCTGAGCAAATGCGCCAACACGGGTTCGTCAGCGGGGGTGCTGGCTTGCGCCTCGCCCTGAAATTGAAGCCGATTGGCGACCCAGCTGCCTTGGCCTTGCAGCTGCAAGCGTCCTTCCAAGGTGGTCAATTCAAAGCGCGGTTGGGGTTGCGCTTGCAAGCTGACGCGGTAACTGCCCATGGGGCGCAAGGTGCTCAGCTGAGAAGACAGGTTGTCCAGTTGCAGGGACACCTCGCCCGCGAGTTGCAGGCCTTGCCCAGACCACGTCAATTGGAATGCCTTGCTTTGCAAGGTCAGCCGCCCTTGCGGCTGGACTGTGTTCCAGGGCGTGCCCAAGCCGGTCAGCAAATGGGCGGGCATGGTGAAGGGCGCATCAGAAATCTGCAGCGACAGCGCTGTGAAAGAAGGCGACAAGCGCCACACCCAGGGCTTGGCGAGGCAACAATCGGCCTGCACCTGAAGCGCCAAGTCGCCACCCCAACCGGGCCGCAGTTGCCACTGCAAGCGCGAGGGCAAGGCTTTTTCATGGGAAGAGCCAGGGCCCGCACTCACCACCAGTTGCGCCGAGCCGCTCCACAGGGAGCCTTGCGCCTCCAACAGCAGCAGGCGGCCTTGCGTGGCGCGCGACACGGCCGAGCTGAGCCAAGCTGCGGGCAGGTTCAACGCCAGGCTCAGCAGGCTGCCCAGCAGCACACCCGCCAAGGCCCAGCGCCAAGCCGAGCGCAGGGCCGTGATGGGTGAGTGTGAGGTCGTTGCTGCCATGTCAGGGCTGACCGTTGCGTGAGGGCAGTTTCAAGACCATGGCGCCTTCCCACAGGCCCTCTGGCGTGCGTTGCCATTGCGCATCCACCACACGCACTTGCGCGTTTTCTCGCGCGCTTTGCAGCCAGGAGGCCAAGACCGTGGCCGAAGCCGCCTTGAAGCTCACGCTGACGCGCTCATTCTGCGCAGCCACTTGGGCCGAGGGCATGGCGCTGCGGGTCAGGGCTTGCAGCGATTTCAAGGCCTCTTCCCGCGACAGCGGCGTGCGCTTTTGCAGTGCTTGCGCTTGCGACTGCAAGGCGGCCATCTGTTGGCGTTGTTGTTCTAGGGCGGTCCATTCTTTGGCGTGGTTTTGCCAGACCGCCAAGGAGGGCTTTAAAAAAACCGACCAGACCAAGGCGATCAGCAACAAAAGCAATGCAGCCTGCAGACCGGTTTTTTCGCGGGGGCTCAGGGCCTGCCAGCGCTCGCTCAGCTTGCGTTTCATGGCCGGCCCTCCCATGACAGAACCCAGTCGGTGCCTTGTGCACGCAACTGATAGCCCTGACGGTTCAGGTTGGAGAGGGTCTGCGGGGCCACTTGGCCAAGTGGTAAACCTTGTACCGTGAGAGTTTTGCCGTCATAACGCAAGGCCTGCGGTGTCACCTCGTTGGGCAACAAAGGGGCCAGATGGGCCAGCAACACGTCAAAGTCGTTGGGCGCGGAAGCGCCGCTTTGCTGGCGCAATTGGTTCACGGCCTGCTGCATTTGGCGCAGGGGGTCCACCACCACTTGCACCTCGGGAAAGCTTTGTTGCAAGATGCCGCGCGAGGCCTCGGCCAGTGCGTCAGCACTCTGGCGCGCTTGCACCGACCAGATTTGCAAGCCCACCAAGTTGGCCAGCAGCAGCAGCCCCAAGGCCCAGCGCGCAGGGCGCCACGCGGGGGCATGGCGCAGTTGCTGCCAAGCTTGCAGCCCGAAGCGCCAGGTTCGCCGGTGACGGTTTTGCGCCCACTCGCCTTGCGCCAAGTCCCACGGGCTCTGGCAAGCCAGCAGCCAGCGCTGCGGGGCGGTTTGCAATTGCGCGTCTTGTCCGGTCAGGTCGCGCGCGAAAGCCATGGCCGAGGGTTCAGCCATCAGGCGGTTGCCGGCTTGCCAATGGTGGGCGCCGGCCGACCAGGCAGCGCGTGGAAACCCCAGCACCGCGTCAGGGAGGCAGGCCACCAGTTGCGGCTCGTCCACCGAATCCAGCGCATGAAAGCTGGCCTCGCTGTTGTTGGCAGGGCTGAGTTCGGGCACGATGCGCTGGACGACCCAGCCGGCCTCGGCCAAGGGCGCCAGGGCCTGGCGCAGCCAGGCTTTGTCGCAAGCCAGCACGAGGGTCTCGCCTTGTAATGCGTTCGGCGATGTCACCCAGTGCAGGCTTTCCGCCTCTTGCAGCACCTGGTCTTCCAGCAGGCCTTGCAACACCGCCACCCGCCGCTGCGCGGAAACAGGGGGCAGCGTCACCTTGTGCCAGGACAGCCGTTGCCAGGGCACGACGGCCACCACCTCGCCACCCACGCGGGGCAGGCGCTCAGGGGCGCATTGCCCAGAGGACTGCACACTTTGGCCATCGATGCTCACGACGTACGTGGTCTCGGTGGTCGGGGTGTGGGGCAGGGCAAGGATCAGCATGAGGAATTCATTGTAGAGAGCTCGAGGCCCCGTGTTCACGCCACAGCAGGCGAACATCTGCACCTTCACGTTGCACCGTGGCTTTTTCCACCAGCAAGCTGCTGTCCAGCCGAATTTGGCCAGTGATCTCGAAGAAGCGGCTGGCCACGCTGTGCCGTTCTTCCTGCAAGTTGCCGCTTTGGGCGCCCAGCACTTGGCGAACCTCTTCCAGCGTGCGCCAAGGCTGGTTGGCGCGTGCCCGCACCAGGCGCTGCGCCTGTGCCAGGTCCAGCCCCGGCAGGGTGGCGAAAAGCACTTCGGCGCTGGCGGTGTTCAGGTTGACGGGCGTGCGTTCGGGCAACCAAACCACATGGTCTTGCAGTTTGGCCAGGGTGGGCGCCGACAAGCCCAGCCAAGCCAGTTGGCTGAGCCTTTGGGGCGGCAGGGGCGCAGTGGGCAGGGCTTGTTTGGGGGCGGCGCGGCTTTGGCGCAGCCCCTCGGCCAGGCTCAGAAGTTGTGCCTTTGGCAAGCCCAACACTTCCCACAGCTTGCCAAAGGCGGCCAGGTCGGCCGGCGAGAGTTGCTCATTGTTCAGCAAATTGGCCACGTTCAGGCGGGCCTGCAGGTCCACAATTCGGCCAGAGAGAAAAACCTGCAAAGCCAGGCTGTCCTCTGCGCTGCTGGCAAAGCCTGGCTGCGATGACAAGAAGCTGGCCAAGCGGGCTTCCTGCAAAGGCAGGGCCCAAGGCTCTCCCAGATGGTCATGGTTGCTGGACTTGCTGTCTTCTCGCAAAATCAGGCGCGCCCAGTCCATGGCGCCGTTGAGCAGCCAGGCCGACTGCTGTCGCTGGCGCTCGGCCGCTTCCACCTCGTAGGTGCGCCATTGCTGCCAAAACGCGCCCGCGGCCAGAAAGGTGACCAGGGCTACCGTCAACATGGCGCTCAGCAAGGCCATGCCGCGCTCGTTGGGGGGACGAGCAGCGCTTGTCATGAGCGTGGCGCAGAAAAGGTGGGCCGCACCCAGTCCAGGGTGAGCTCGCCCCGGATGGGGGCCGTCGGGGGCAGCGTCAGAACCAGACGGATGCCATCGGGAATGCCTTGCGTGCTGGCACCCGCGGGCGCACCCGTGCTGGACAAGGGGTTGCTCCAGCTGTCGCTTCGAAAATAGAAAAGTTGCCACCGCGCCAACGGAAAAAGCGCGGTTTCCTGAGCCCGCAAGGCCGTGCCAGCGTTTTGGCCCCATTGCGCTGCATCTTGCCAGGCCTGCAACAGGCTGGCGCGGTCGCGCACCGGCGGTGATTGCCAGCGCACCCACTGCGGCGCGCCGTCGTTGCGCAAGGTCCAACCCACGACCCACAGGCCGGCGTCGCTGCCATCCGCTTGCGGGATCGTGCTGCGACGCACGATGCGCAACACCCGCCCATCCCAATCGACGCCCTGGGCATCGGACGCGCCCGGCAGCAGGGTGGCGGCATCCAGGTCGGTGCGCCATTGCGCCAAGGCGGTTTGCAGCACGGCGACCTCGTCCACGCGTTGCTGGCTGGCATCGCGCGTGCGCATCATGCTGTCCAGGCCGCGCCAACTGAGGCCGGCCATCAAGGCCAGGCCCACCAAGGCCACCAGCACTTCAACCAGGGTGAAGCCGCGCGCTTGGAGAGGCCTCATTGCCGCCCCAGTACGGTGGTGAGGCGCAACAAGGGGGTGCGCTCGCTGAACACCTGCGCATCGATGCGGCGAAACCCCTGGTTGGGCGTGTTCTGGACCTGCACCCGCACCTGAAACGACACACTCCCCTGGGCGCAGGTGAGCTCTGACTCGCCCGTGCCCGGCAATTGACGCGACAGCCGCAAGGCATTCAGGGCATTCTCGGCGCACAGCTGGGCCAGCAGCATGTCCGACTGGCGCCGCGCGCTGTCGTTCAGGGCGCTGCTGGCCTTGAGGCCCGTCATCAAAGCCAAGGCCACAATGCCCAAGGCCACCAGAACTTCAATGAGGGTGAAGCCGCGGGATGTGCCCAGGTGAGATGAGCGTCTCATGGCAGGGGGGCAAAAGGCCGCAAGCCTTGCGTGCCGATGCGAACCGAGGCCTGCCCATCTCGCAGATGCTGCAGGCGAAAACTTTGGGCAGGCACAATGGGCTCCGGGCCCAACACCAACTCCGCAGGCACGGCCTGGGTTTGCGGATGCAGCCATTGCAGCCGAGGCTGGGCCAGCGTCACGCGGGGCAGACCCAGCACGGTGATGCCATCCGGCTCCAGTTTGGCACGCACCACCAGGCCTTGGCTGCGTGCCTGGGTCCGTGCAGACTCCAGCCACGCCACCAGACGTTGCGCTTCTTCCTGGAGCTGCTGCTGCGGCGTGCTGCGCAGGGCCAGGGCCACGCCAGCGCTGCCCAAGGCCACCACGGTCAAAACCACCAGCAGCTCCAGCAAGGTGAAGCCCTGCTGGCGCTTGGCCACGCCTCGGAGGATCATGCCCTTACTGCCAGCTGCCTACGTCGGCGTTGCGCCCTTCGCCACCGGTTTTGCCATCGGCGCCGAAGGACATGACGTCGACCTCGCCTTTGAGGCCGGGGTTCAGGTACTGGTAGGGCCGACCCCAGGGGTCGTTGGGCAGTTTGTCCAGGTAGGGCTTCCAGTTCAGGGGGGCCGGGCCGGCGGTGGGCTTGACGACCAGGGCCTGCAGGCCTTGTTCAGCTGCAGGGTAGCTTTGGTTGTCCAGGCGGTAGAGCTTGAGCGCTTGCATCAGGTTGTTCACATCGGTGCGGGCGGCGGTGACGCGGGCGTCGTCGGCGCGGTCCAGCACATTGGGCACGATCAGGGCGGCCAAAACGCCAATGATGACCAGCACCACCATCAACTCAATGAGGGTGAAGCCGCGCGCGCAGCGCCTGGCCTGGCGCAGGCGTGCACGGTAAAGAGTCAGCTTGTTCATGAGGGGCTTTCAAAGAGCGAATGCTGTCGATGATAATCCTCCCATGATGACAGTTTCTACCTCAGACAGGCCCAGCGCCGGCGCCCTTTGGCGGGTGCGGCTTGTCACTTTGGGCGTGGCCGCGCTGGCCGCCGCGTCGGTGGTTTTCTGGGGCTTGAACATCGGTGCGCCCACACCGGTGCAAGTGAACACCGCCGCCCTCGCCACGGCAGAGGCCGAGGCCGTGGACTGGGCGGCCTCGGCGCGCGCCCTGGGCGCCATCAAAAACAGCGAGACCCCCATCGCGGCTGCCTTGACCGCGCAGCGCTGGGTTTTGACAGGCGTGGCCCGCGCAGGGACGGCTGAGGGCATGGCCTTGATCGCTGCCGAGGGGCAGCCCGCCAGGCCTTACCGCCTGAAGTCACGCCTCGAAGAGGGCTTGTATTTGGTGGCTCTGGAGCCCCGGCTGGCGCATTTGGGGCCGTCGCCGCAGGGGCCTGTCAGCATCAGCCTGACATTGCCGAAGTTGCGCGAGCCCTGAGCCCTCAGCGCTGCAAAAACAGCCGGTACACCGGGTTCTGGGTTTCTTCCACGCAGGGGTAGCCCAGGGTTTCAAGGAATTGCTTGAACGCGGCATTGTCGGCGCGCGGCACCTGCAAGCCCACCAGAATGCGGCCATAGTCGGCACCCTGGTTGCGGTAGTGGAACAGGCTGATGTTCCAGCCCGGTCGCATGGCCGAGAGGAATTTCATCAAGGCGCCGGGGCGCTCGGGAAACACAAAGCGCAGCAAGCGTTCGTCTTGCGCCAGGGCAGAGGAGCCGCCCACCATGTGGCGAATATGCTCTTTGGCCAGTTCGTCATGCGTCAGGTCCAAGGCTTGAAAGCCATGCTTGCTGAAATGCGCGGCGATCTTGCCGCTTTCGCCCTTGCTGGAGGTGGTCAGGCCGACAAACACATGGGCTTTGTCGGCGTCGCTCATGCGGTAGTTGAACTCTGTCACATTGCGCGGTGACTTGCTGCCGCCAAAGGCTGGCAAGTCGCCAATCAGGGCGCAAAAGCGCTTGAAGCTGCCGCGCTCTTCGGGGATGGTCACGGCAAACAAGGCTTCGCGCTCTTCGCCGACCTCGGCGCGCTCGGCCACAAAGCGCAGCCGGTCAAAGTTCATGTTGGCGCCGCACAAAATGGCGGCATAGGTTTCGCCCTTGGTTTTGTGCTCGGCCACATACTGCTTGATGGCCGCCACCGCCAGCGCGCCCGCCGGCTCCACGATGCTGCGGGTGTCCACAAACACGTCTTTGATGGCGGCGCACACAGCATCGGTGTCCACCGTCATGAACTCGTCCACGAGTTGGCGTGAAATGCGGAAAGTTTCTTCCCCCACCAGCTTCACGGCGGTGCCGTCAGAAAACAAGCCGACATCGTTGAGCGTCACCCGCTTGCCTTTTTGCACCGACTGCATCATGGCGGACGAATCGCTCATTTGCACGCCAATGACCTTGATCTCGGGACGAACGGCTTTGATGTAATTGGCCACGCCTGAAATCAGGCCGCCGCCGCCAATGGCCACAAACACCGCATGCAGCGGGCCCTGGTGCTGGCGCAGCATTTCCATGGCGATGGTGCCCTGGCCGGCGATCACGTCGGGGTCGTCAAAGGGGTGGACGAAGGTCAGGCCGTGCTTCTTTTCAAGCTCGACCGCGTGCAGGTAAGCGTCGGAATAGCTGTCGCCGTGCAGCACCACTTCACCGCCCAGCGCTTTGACGGCTTCAATTTTCACGCCCGGTGTGGTCACGGGCATGACGATGATGGCCTGGGTGCCGAGCTTGTGGGCTCCGAGCGCCACACCTTGGGCATGGTTGCCGGCGGAAGCGCAAATCACGCCCTTTTTCAGTTGCTCGGGGGAGAGTTGCGCCATCTTGTTGTAGGCGCCGCGCAGCTTGAAGCTGAAGACCGGCTGTTGGTCTTCCCGCTTGAGCAGCACTTTGTTGTGCAGGCGGCGGCTGAGGTTTTTGGCCGGCTCCAGCGGCGTTTCCTGCGCCACATCGTAGACCCGCGCGGTCAGGATTTTTTTGAGGTAGTCGGCGGGGTGGAGGGGGGCGGAGGGCTTGGGCATGGGGAGATTTTAGGGGACGGGGGAAGTAAAAAACCCTGCTACGTTGCCGTAGCAGGGTTTGAAGAGGTTTTAATCCTTGACTAGCTTACGCTAGCGGGAGGATTAGAACGACTTGCTGATACCCACAGCGGTGCGGGTCACTTCAGAGCCAGCA
>CAINMN010000100.1 GCA_903850735.1 uncultured Burkholderiales bacterium
CGCGTGTTCTGAGGCACTGTGGTCGCGACCACATGAGCATTTCAGTTGCAATGGGCGATCGGCATCGTAGGGCGAGAAAAACTCAGACATGCGGCAACTCCTTTAATCAAACTGACAGTGACTACGCAATAGGCGCGCCAGTTCGCGTTGCCCCACAGTGGACGTTGCGGCGCACATGAATGGTGAATATGAGAACTTAAGAAACAGATCAACCCAGTCGGAATCTGTGAAATACGCGCCAAATAAAGGCATCCAGCCTCTTCTTGGTGCGTCGTCATTGCGAGGTCCCTGAGGGGCTGCGGCAACCCCTTTTCGCAGGGAGATCCCCGCGCTGCGCTCGCGATGCCGGGTGGAGGCGTGGGGGAAATGGGGTAGTCTTACACTTGTTCACACTGACAAGTAAAAGGAGACAACCATGGCCCAGCAACTGTCCCAAGCCGAGATGGCCCTGCGCGATGCCGCACGCGAGTACCACCGCTTGCCCACACGCGGCAAGATTTCGGTCACGCCGACCAAGGCCTTGTCCAACCAGCGCGATTTGTCCCTGGCCTATTCACCGGGCGTGGCTTATCCGTGTCTGGACATTCAGGCTGACCCCTCTTTGGCGGCCGAGTACACCTCGCGGGGCAACCTGGTGGGTGTGATCACCAACGGCACGGCCGTGCTGGGTCTGGGCGACATTGGTCCTCTGGCCGGCAAGCCGGTGATGGAGGGCAAGGGCTGCCTGTTCAAGAAATTTGCCGGTGTGGACGTGTTCGACATCGAGTTGGCAGAAAAAGACCCGGACAAGCTGGTGGAAATCATCGCCGCCCTGGAGCCGACCTTGGGGGGCATCAACCTCGAGGACATCAAGGCGCCGGAGTGCTTCTATATTGAGCGCAAGCTGCGCGAGCGCTTGAACATTCCCGTGTTCCACGACGACCAGCACGGCACCGCCATCATTTCAGCCGCAGCCTTGCTGAACGGCCTGGAGCTGGTCAACAAAAAGATCGATCAGGTGAAGATGGCCGTCTCGGGCGCAGGCGCGGCCGCCATTGCCTGTCTGGATGTCATGGTTGGCCTGGGCGTTCGCCTGGAAAACATTTTTGTCTGTGATTCCAAAGGCGTCATCTACCAGGGCCGCCCCGGCGGGTACGACGAGAGCAAGGCCAAATACGCGCAAAAAACCGAGGCCCGGACCTTGGCCGATGCCGTCAAAGACGCCGATGTGTTTTTGGGCTGCTCCGCGCCTGGCGTGTTGACGCAAGACATGGTCAAGAGCATGGGTACGCAGCCCATCATCCTGGCGCTGGCCAACCCCGAGCCTGAAATTCGACCCGAGCTGGCCAAGGCCGTGCGTCCCGACTGCATCATCGCCACCGGCCGTTCGGACTATCCGAACCAGGTCAACAACGTGCTGTGCTTCCCGTACATCTTCCGCGGCGCGCTGGATTGTGGGGCCACCAAAATCACCGAGGCCATGAAACTGGCCTGTGTGCGCCAAATCGCCGACCTGGCCAAGGCCGACATCAGCGAAGAGGTGGCGACCGCCTATGCCGGCAAGGAGTTGTCGTTTGGGCCGGACTACCTGATCCCCACGCCGTTTGATTCGCGCCTGATTTTGCGCATTGCTCCGGCCGTTGCCAAGGCGGCGGCCGAGTCGGGCGTGGCCCAGCGCCCCATCACCGATTTCGATGCCTACCAGCAAAGCCTCTCACGCTTTGTGTACCAGACCGGCATGATCATGCGTCCGGTGTTCCAGGCCGCCAAATCGGCCAAGGGCAAGCGCGTGGCCTTTGCCGAAGGCGAAGACGAACGCGTGCTGCGCGCGGCGCAAATGGCGATCGAAGAAGGCATTGCCCAACCCATCCTGATTGGCCGACCTGCGGTGATCGAAGCCCGCATTGCCAAGGCTGGCTTGCGCATGAAGTTGGGTGTGGATGTGACTTGCGTCAACCCCGAAAGCGATGCCCGTTTCCGCCAGTATTGGGAGGCCTACCATCACCTCATGGGCCGTCAGGGCGTGACGCCCGAAGCGGCGAAAGCCGCGGTGCGCCGCTCCAACACCTTGATTGGCGCATTGGCGGTTCACCTGGGCGACGCCGACGCCATGCTGTGCGGTTTGGTGGGGCAGTTCGATGCGCACCTCAAACATGTCAGCGACATCATTGGCTTGTCAGCGGGCGCGCCGGGCTTTGCCACCCTCAATGCCCTGATGCTGCAAGACCGCACTTTGTTCATCGCCGACACCTATGTGAACGAAGACCCCAATGCGGAATTGCTGGCCGGCATTGCGGCCATGGCGGCCGAAGAGGTCAGCCGCTTTGGCTTGCCACCCAAAGTGGCCTTCCTGTCGCACAGCAACTATGGCTCGTCCAGCCGTGCCTCCGCGCAGAAGATGCGTCTGGCGCGTGATGTGTTCAAACAGCGGGCCCCCGATGTGGAGTGCGACGGTGAAATGCAGGGCGATTCCGCTTTGTCGGAAAGCGTGCGTCAGGGCAGCTTGATGGAGACCTCCTTGTCAGGTGAGGCGAATTTGTTGATTTGCCCCAACCTCGATGCCGCCAACATCCTGTTCAACGTCTTGAAAACGACCGGTGGCCAGGGCGTGACGGTCGGCCCCATGCTGCTGGGGGCTGCCAAGGCAGTGCACATCCTGACGCCGTCTGCCACCGTGCGTCGCGTGGTCAACATGACCGCGCTGGCGGCGGCAGAAGCGGCGCTGGGTTGATCAGTCGAGTTTGATGCCGGCTTGGCGGATGGCCGCGCCCCACTTGGCGTTGTCCGACTTCAAGAAGGCGCTGAACTCGGCCGGCGTCATGGCCTTGAGCTCGCCACCGTAAGAGCGCCACTTTTCAATCAGTGCCGGGTTTTGGGTGGTGGCTTTTTGCATGGCCGCGCCCAGCTTGTCCAGAATGGGCTGGGGTGTTCCAGCGGGTGCCAGCAGGCCGATCCAGGCGGTCGGCGTGTACTCTTTCAATCCGGCTTCTTCAAAGGTGGGCACATCCGGGAAATTGGGGTGACGGGTTTTGCCGGTCAGCGCCAGGATCTTCAGTTTGCCGGCGCGCACGTTGCCAATGGCGGCGGGCAGCGCGTCAAACATCAGCTGAACTTGTCCGGCCACCAAGTCGCTGTAGGGGCTGACGGTGTTGTAGGGCACGAACTTCAGGGGCACGCCCGCACCTGCGGCAAACCACTCGCCAGCCAGGTGGGAGTAGCTGCCCACGCCCGAGGTGGCGGCCACGATGTTGTCCGGCTTGGTCTTGAGGTGGGCGATCAACTCGGCGGCGTTTTTCTGGCTGACATTGGCATTGGCGGTCAGCGAGGTGTTCAAGAGACCCACCAGGCTGACGGGGGCAAAGTCTTTTTCGGCGTAGGGCACCTTCGAATACAGATGCGGTACGACGGACAAAGAGGTGGTGGAGCCCATGACCAGGGTGTAACCATCCGGTGCGGCCTTGGCGCCGGCCTCCATGCCGATCATGTTGGCAGCGCCCGGGCGGTTTTCCACCACCACGGTTTGTCCAAGCACCTTGGTGAGTTCTGCTGCGATTTCGCGGGTGTTGGCATCGGGGCCAGTGCCCGTGGGAAAGGGGGCGATGATGCGGATGGGTTTGCTGGGATAGTCCTGGGCCTGCGCGCTGAAGATGCCCAGTACACACAGGCTGAGGGCGGCGAGGCTGTGGCGTCGTTTGAGGAAAGTCATGCCGATGGTCTCCGAAAGTTAGGGTGAGCTGCAATCGCCTGATGAGCGATGGGGTAAATTCTTGACTAAAAATTGTTTTTTGTCAAAATATGAGAAAAAAATAATTATTCAATTCGAAATAGCCTGTTTATTTCGGTTTTTATCAATCAAGGAAGCCTCATGCAACCCATTCCCGCCGCACTGCAGCAACCCAACGCCCTGGCCTTCAGCCACATGGGCTTTTATGTGCGTGACCTGGCGCGCATGGCGCGTTTCTACAAAGAAGTCATGTGTTTCACCGAGACAGATCGCGGCGACCTGGGCCCGGTGCAGTTGATCTTTCTCAGTCGCGACCCGTCAGAGCACCATCAGGTGGTCCTGGCCACCGGGCGGCCCACCGATGTGTCGTTCAGCGTGATCAACCAAATGTCGTTTCGCGTGCCCGACCTGGCCACGCTGAAGCTGGTGCATGATCGTGTGAAAACCGATCCCGATGTCACCGACCTGTTGTGCGCCACCCATGGCAATGCGGTCTCGATTTACTTTCGCGATCCGGAAGGCAATCGGTTGGAGGTGTTCATGGACACCCCTTGGTATTGCGAGCAACCCTTGCGTGAGCCCATCGATTTGAGCCAGCCCGATGAGGTCATCCTGGCGCGCGCCGAAGCCATTGCCCGCAGCCGTCCACGCTTCCAGCCGCGCGCTGAATGGCGTGCCGAGATGGCGCGCCGCATGGGCTATGTGCAAGGAGCCTGAGCGTGGTGTTTGATGTTGCCATCATTGGCTTGGGCCCGGCCGGTGCATGTCTGGCCAATTTGTTGGGGCAGCGCGGCTTGTCGGTCGTGGTGTTGGAGCGAGAGGCCGCGATTTACCCGCTGCCACGCGCGATTCACTTTGACGGCGAGGTGATGCGCATTTTTCAAAATGCAGGCTTGCGTGCGGCAATGGAGGCCATCACCCGCCCGGGTTTGAAGGGCATGCATTTTGTGAACGCGCAAGGCGACACCTTGCTGATTCGTGCCGGCACGGCGGCACACGGCCCCCATGGTTGTGCCAACAATCACTATTTTCACCAACCCGAGTTGGAAGCCGTGTTGCGTCAAGGCTTGTCACGTTTTGCGTCGGTGCAGGTGCGCTTGTCGTGTGAGGTCAGCGACCTGAAAGAGTGGGGCGACCGCGTTGAGTTGTCGGTGACCGATCGTGTGCATCACACCCATGACACCGTGCTGGCCCGCTATGTGGTGGGCTGCGATGGCGCGCGCTCCCTGGTGCGCAAAGCCTTGAACGCGCCCATGAAAGACCTGGGGCTGCACCAGCCATGGCTGGTGTTCGATGCCTTGCTCAAGCCCGGCGCGCCAGAGCTGCCAAGTTACACCGTGCAACATTGCGATCCGGCGCGGCCCATGACCTATTGCAACGTCACCGGCAACCGCCGCCGCTGGGAAATCATGCTGATGCCTGGTGACGTGCCCGAAGAGATGGTCAAGCCAGAAAACCTGTGGCCTTTGCTGGCGCGCTGGATTCGGCCCGAGCATGCCGACATAGAGCGCGCGGTCATCTACACCTTTCACTCCATCATTGCCGAAGGCTGGCGCAAAGGCCGCCTGATGTTGGCGGGCGACTCTGCGCACCAGACGCCGCCCTTCCTCGGTCAGGGCATGTGTGCGGGCATGCGCGACGCCTTCAATTTGGCTTGGAAACTCGATGCGGTCATCCGGGGCCAGGCTTCACCCGACCTGTTGGACACCTACGAGTCGGAGCGCTCGCCCCATGTGGAGGCCTTCATTGCACTGGCCGTTCGTTTGGGTGACATCATTCAGACCACCGACCCGCAAGCGGCGCAAGAGCGAGACCGCAAATTCAAGGCCGGCCAGCCGGAAATTTTTTCATTTCCATCGCCGCGCCTGGGACCCGGTGTGCTCACAGGTGACCACCCGATGGTGGGGCAACCCATGACGCAGCCTGTGCTGGACTCAGGCCAGTTGCTGGATGAGGTGCTGGGCCAGAACTTCGCCATCATCGCGAGCCCCGAGTTGCTGAGTCAGCTCAGCGACAGCACGCGCAACGCCTGGGCTGCCTCAGGCATTCAAGTGTTGCCCGCGCGTGACAAAGCCTTGATGGAATGGTTGCAAGCGCAGCAAGTACAAGCCGTGGCCCTGCGCCCGGATCGGTACGTTCAAGCCGTGGCTCACAGCCCGAACGAGTTGGCTGCACTGACATGGCCGCAGGTATGAAAGAAAAAGCTGGCTCCAGCCTGGCGCGCATGTTGAGTGTGCTTGATTTGTTCAGCGAGCAAGCGCCACTGTGGACAGCCGAGGCCATCATTGAGGCCTTGCAGGTCTCGGCACCCACCGGCTACCGCTATGTGAAGACGCTGGTCGAGGCCGGCTTGCTGCAGCGTGGCACCGACTCGCACTACCACCTGGGCGCGCGCATCATCGTGCTGGACCATTGCATCCGCATGGGGGACCCCGTGTTGCAGCAGGGCTTGCCCTTCATGGCCGAGTTGGTGGAGAAGACCGGTTTTGAGTGTGTCATTTCTGCCTTGTACGGTGCCCAGTTGGTGGACACGCACCGCGAGTACAGCAAGGCCCCTGCCACTTTGAGCTATGGCCGAGGCCGACCGCGTCCCTTGTTTTTGGGGGCGGCGCCCAAGGTGATTTTGGCCTGCATGGGCTCGGTGGCCTTGCGCCGCCAGTTCGCGCAACATCCGAAAGAAATTGCAGCGGCGGGCTTGCCCACGGACTGGGATGCCTTTCGGCGCTATTTCGCGGCCATCCGCAAAGCGGGCTATTATTTCTCGGAAGGCGAATTGGAGAGTACATTGGCCGCTGTGGCCGTCCCGTTGCAAAAGGCCGATGGCCATGTGCTGGGCGCGCTTTCCCTGGTGACCACGGTGTCGCGCATGGCCATGGTCGACCGACGCAAACTCACGGATTTGGTGAAACGAACGGCGCAGGACATTGTGTCGCGCATCCCCTGATATTTTTTGAAAGGAACTTTATGAAACTCGTCAGCTTTATGAACCAAGGTGTGGCCTCTTACGGGGCTGTCCATGGCGACCGTGTGCTCGACCTGAAGCCACTGCTGGGCGCCCAAGCCCCTGACTTGAAAGCCCTGATCACCCAGAAAATGTTGGGTGAGGCGCAAGCGGCACTCCAGCAACACACGCCCACGTTGCTCCTGTCCGACCTGACCTTGTTGCCCGTGATTCCCAACCCCAAC
>CAINMN010000101.1 GCA_903850735.1 uncultured Burkholderiales bacterium
AGACACGGTCGAGTTGGTCGTCGCGCTTGCTGGGGCGGTTGGGCGGAATTACCACGGTTTCCAGGCCATAGATTTCCTGGAACTCATAGGCTTCGGTGTCGGCCGTGCCGGTCATGCCCGAGAGCTTGTTGTAAAGCCGGAAGTAATTCTGGAAAGTGATGGAGGCCAGGGTCTGGTTCTCGGCCTGAATGGTCACGCCTTCCTTGGCCTCGACCGCCTGGTGCAAGCCATCGCTCCAGCGACGCCCGGCCATCAGGCGGCCGGTGAACTCGTCCACGATCACAATCTCGCCGCCCTGGTTCACATAGTGCTGGTCGCGGTGGTACAGATGGTTGGCACGCAGGGCCGCATACAGGTGATGCATCAGGCTGATGTTGGCGGGGTCGTACAGCGACGCGCCTTCGGCCAGCAAGCCCATGCTGGCCAGAATGCGCTCGGCGCTCTCATGGCCTTGCTCGGTCAAAAACACCTGGTGCGATTTTTCGTCCACGGTGAAGTCACCGGGCTTGGTGACGCCCTCGCCGGTTTTCGGGTCGGCCTCGCCTTCTTGGCGCGTCAGGTGCGGCACCACCTTGTTCATCGCCAGGTAAAGGGCGGTGTGGTCTTCGGCCTGGCCGCTGATGATCAGCGGCGTGCGGGCCTCGTCGATCAGGATCGAGTCCACCTCGTCCACGATGGCAAAGTTCAGCGCCCGCTGCACGCGATCCTGGGGCTCGTACACCATGTTGTCGCGCGGGTAATCGAAGCCGTACTCGTTGTTGGTGCCGTAGGTGATGTCGGAGCGGTAAGCCGCCTGCTTGTCTTCGCGCGGCATTTGCGGCAGGTTGATGCCCACCGACAGCCCTAGGAAGTTGTACAGGCGCCCCATCCACTGCGCGTCACGCTGTGCCAGGTAATCGTTGACGGTCACCACATGCACGCCCTTGCCACTCAGGGCGTTCAGGTACACCGGCAAGGTGGCCGTCAAGGTTTTGCCTTCGCCGGTGCGCATCTCGGCAATCTTGCCCTGGTGCAAAGCGATGCCGCCCACCATCTGCACGTCGAAGTGGCGCATTTTCATGACGCGCTTGGAGCCCTCGCGCACCACCGCAAACGCCTCGGGCAACAGGTCTTCCAAGGCCTCGCCGCCCGCCACACGCTTTTTGAATTCGTCGGTTTTGGCGCGCAGAGCATCGTCGCTCAAAGGCTCCAGGGAAGACTCCAGCGCGTTGATGCGCTCCACGGTCTTGCGGTATTGTTTGAGCAGGCGGTCGTTGCGGCTGCCGAAGATCTGGGTGAGGAATTTGAGGGCCATGCGAGCGGTGCAACGCCACCGCCGCCATGAGGGCCACGGGCGCGTCGAACAATCCTTTGTCGAAGGCAGTGATTTTACCCGCCGCCGCGCCCATAATCCGGGGATGGTCAAGCCCGCCGACATCCCCCTTGCCAGTCCCAAGCCCACGTCCGCACGCGACGAGGCCTTGGCGGCCTATCGGGCCTTGGGCTACAACCGCCCGCCCAAGTCCACGCCAACGCTTCGTGGGCGCTCGGTGCCGGTGGCGCAGGCGGCCAGCCATGCGCCGACCTTGGCCCACTTGAGTCAGTTGGCCAAAGACTCCCAACAGCGCTTGTTGGCCCTCAAAGGCCTGCTGCCGCCGCCCCTGCTGGCCTCCTTGCAAGGTGGTCCGATTGAGGGCAGCGATTGGTGCGTGCTGGTGCCCAACAGCGCGGTGGGCGCCAAATTGCGCCAGTTTTTGCCAGCCATCGCCGCCCATTTGCGCACCAAGGGCTGGGATGTGCAGACCATTCGGCTGAAAGTCCGGGTTCGCTAGGCGGTTTTTCGGATCCCGTCATCATCCACAGCATGCGCACTTCCTCTTTTTGTACAAGCCTGTTTTTTTCGCTGGTGCTGGCCCATGCCCTGCCGGCCTTCGCTTCGGCTGGGCTGGATTGGCAGCGTGTGGGGGCGTTCGAGATCGCACGCACCGAAACCACAATTGCCCAATTCCGGCGTTTTGCCGAAGCCACGGGCACAGTCACCCAGGCCGAGCGCGAGGGCGGAGGCCATGTGTATGAAGCTGGCTTTGTACGCAAGCCCGGTTGGACCTGGCAACGCCCCTTCGGCACCGCCAGCCACCCTGACTGGCCGGCAGTCCATGTGAACTACGCGGAGGCACAAGCCTTTTGCACCTGGGCGGGTGGCCGCTTGCCCACCGATGCCGAGTGGGTCTCGGCAGCCTACACCGAACAACGCGCCACGCCGCCAGCCCCTTGGGTGCGGGGCACCACTTACCGCTACCCCACAGGCGCCACACCCCAAGGCGCACAGTGCCTTGAAGACTGCGGCAAAGACCGCTCGATGCCAGTGGGCACACACCTTTGGCGAGGCATCGGGCCGGCCCTGGCCGGCCAGACCGTGGCCGGGGTCAATGGCTTGCATGACATGGGCGCCAATGCCTGGGAATGGGTCGATGAGCCGGTGGGGCAAAGCGCGCAAAAACGAACCCGCGGCGGTTCTTGGTGGTATGGCGAGGGCCCCATGCGGGCAGACCACCTGGCCATGAAAGACGCCAGCTTCTCCGTGGTCTACATAGGCTTTCGTTGCGCGCGCAGCCGTTGAGTCAAAGGCGGGGCTTGAAAACACAGCTCACACTTGTCTTGGTCAGCGGCTTGCTGCTGGGCTGTGCGACGCCCGAGTTTCGGCAAGCCCGCAGCGAGTGTGCGCCGCAGGCCTTTGAGCTCTATCCCATTCAAAGAGTGCCCACCCTGGTGACGCACACGCGCGCCGTGCAGGTGCCCACAGGTCAAACCCACTGTGTGACCACCCAGACGGGCAACGTGGCCAACACTTCGTGCCAACCCATCATGCGGATGGATTTTGTCCCCTACATGGAAAGCGTGATGGTGGACGTGAACGCCGGCCCGCGTGAGGCGCGCATGAACCAATGCGCGGCCCAACTGTGCAGCACGCGTTATGGCAATGCAGAGTGCAAAACCAAGTAGGGCCGGGTGTGGGGGGTGTGGGTGGGTGGTGCCCCTGGACGGAATCGAACCGCCTCCTGATGATTACAAATCAACTGCACGACCTTCATGCTACAGGGGCCACAGAGGCTGGATTTTAACGCAGGCGCTGGCAAGCACTGCCTGCGCCACACTCACTTGATGCGTGTGAGCGTGGGGCGCCCGCCGCTGGGTGGCGTAGGTGGCGCATCGGTTTCTTCGGAAACTTGCCCGCCCTCCACCGCCGAGAGGCTGGGCGCTCGCGCGGGTGCTTCAACCGTATCGCTTTTGGCAGAAGACGCTGCGGGCACAGGAAACGCCATGCCCTGGCCGTTTTCACGCGCGTAAATGGCGATCACCCGCGAGACGGGCACCAGAATTTCACGCGCCACGCCGCCAAAGCGGGCCTTGAACTCGATCAGCTCATTGCCCAGCAGCAGGCCGCTGGTGGCATCGGGGCTGACGTTGAGCACAATTTCGCCATCCTTGACGAACTCGCGCGGCACTTGCACGCTCTCATCGGCCACCACCGCCAAGTAGGGGGTGAAGCCGTTGTCCATGCACCACTCATAGAGGGCGCGAATCAGGTAAGGGCGCGTCGAAATGGCGTCAGCAGCGTTCATTCAAGCCACACTTACTTGCGCATCACCTTTTCGGAGGGCGTCAATGCCTCGATGTAGGCGGGGCGCGAGAAAATGCGCTCAGCGTATTTCAGCAAGGGGGCTGCATTCTTGGACAGGTCAATGCCGTAATGGTCCAGGCGCCACAACAGCGGTGCAATGGCCACGTCGAGCATGGAGAAGTTGTCGCCCAGCATGTACTTGTTTTTCAAGAACACCGGGGCCAATTGGGTCAGGCGATCGCGAATGTGCGAGCGGGCTTTTTCCAAGGCCTTTTCCTGGCCCTTGATGGCACGCGACTCCAGCGTGGTCACATGCGTGAACAGCTCTTTTTCAAAGTTCAGCAGGAACAAGCGCACGCGGGCACGGTCCACCGGGTCGCCGGGCATCAACTGCGGATGCGGGAAACGCTCATCAATGTATTCGTTGATGATGTTGGACTCGTACAGGATCAGGTCACGCTCCACCAAAATCGGCACTTGGCCGTAGGGGTTCATGACGTTGATGTCTTCCGGCTTGTTGTACAGATCCACGTCGCGGATCTCAAAGTCCATGCCTTTTTCGAACAGGACGAAGCGGCAGCGGTGGGAAAAAGGGCACGTGGTTCCCGAATACAACACCATCATTTTGAAGGCTCCTGAAAATCAAAAAGAGTGACAGGCCTGCCTGTCACTCTGTGGTCGAACCACCCTGCGTTGCGCACAGGGGGTCGGGCTGAACTTAGTGAACTTGTTTCCAGAAGGAAGCGTTCAGGCGCCAGGCAATGAACATCAAGCCCAGCAAAAACGCCACCACCCACACGCCAATGCGCACGCGGGTGTTTTGCGCCGGCTCACCCATCCATTGCAGGTAGCCCACCAAATCGCCGACCGCTTGGTCGTACTGCTGCGGCGTCATGGTGCCCGGGCTGATTTGTTCCCAGCCTTTGAAGGTTTGCACTTCGTGGCCGTTCTCGGTCTTGGTGTTGAACACCGGGCGGCGGTCGCCTTGCAACTCCCACAGCACATGCGGCATGCCCACGTTGGGGAAGGCCAAGTTGTTCCAACCCGTGGCCTTGGTCTCGTCGCGGTAGTAGGTGCGCAAGTAGGTGTACAGGTAGTCGGCACCCGTGCCTTCGTGGCCGGCGCGTGAGCGCGCAATCACGGTGAGGTCGGGCGGGTTGGCGCCGAACCAGTCCTTGGCCTGCTTGGGATCAATGGCCGCCTTCATGGTTTCGCCCACTTTGTCGGTGGTGAACAAGAGGTTGTCTTTGATCTGCTGCTCGGTCAGGCCGATGTCGGTCAGACGGTTGTAGCGCATGTAGGCTGCCGAGTGGCAGTTCAGGCAATAGTTGACGAACATCTTGGCGCCGTTTTGCAAAGCGGCGAGGTCCGTGGTTTTGACGGGGGCCTTGTCCCAGGCGATGCTGTTGCCACCGGCAGCGATGGCGTTGCCAGCGATCAGACCACAGGCCAGGAGCAGGCTGAGAATGATTTTTTTCATGATGGTTGTTGCTCCTGATCTCAGTGCGGCGTGAAGGTCACGCGATCGGGGACCGGCTTGGTCTCGCCCAAGCGGCTCCACCACGGCATCAGCAAGAAGAAGCCGAAATAGAACAAGGTGCCCACTTGCGACACGCGCTCGCCCACGGGGGACGGGGGTTGCACGCCCAGGTAGGCCAGGATCACAAAGTTGACCACGAACACAGCGTACAGGTACTTGTGCCAGTCGGGGCGATAGCGGATCGAACGGACCGCGCAGTTGTCCAGCCAGGGCAGGAAGAAAAGGATGATCACAGCGCCGCCCATCACGACCACGCCCCAGAACTTGGCGTCGATCGAGAGCATCAGGGCGACCAGCACCACCGCACCACCAACGACGGCGGCTTTGAAGATGGCAGGAATCTTGGCACGGGTGACACCCAGGTAGGCGCCGGCCAGCACGCACAGAATCAGCGCGTACATCATCTCGCTGGTGATGGCACGCAACATGGAGTAGAACGGCGTGAAGTACCAGACCGGAGCGATGTGCGCCGGGGTCTTGAGCGGGTCGGCCGGAATGAAGTTGTTGTATTCCAGGAAGTAGCCACCGAACTCAGGCGCGAAGAAGATCACGGCGGTGAACACCAGCAAGAAGCCGCTCACGCCCAGAATGTCGTGCACGGTGTAGTACGGGTGGAAAGGAATGCCATCCAAAGGCTTGCCATTGGCGTCCTTGTGGGCCTTGATTTCGACGCCATCGGGGTTGTTCGAGCCCACTTCGTGCAGCGCAATGATGTGCGCGACCACCAGGCCCAACAGCACCAGGGGCACGGCGATCACGTGGAAGCTGAAGAAGCGGTTCAGGGTGGCGTCGCTCACCACATAATCGCCACGGATCAGCAAGGCCAGGTCGGGACCAATGAAGGGCACAGCGGCAAACAGGTTCACGATCACCTGGGCGCCCCAGTAGGACATCTGGCCCCAGGGCAGCAGGTAGCCCATGAAGGCTTCGGCCATCAGGCACAGGAAAATCGCGCAGCCAAAGATCCAGACCAATTCACGCGGCTTGCGGTAGGAACCGTAAATCAGGCCGCGGAACATGTGCATGTACACCACGATGAAGAACGCCGAGGCGCCGGTGGAGTGCATGTAGCGGATCAACCAGCCCCAGGGCACATCGCGCATGATGTATTCCACCGACGCGAAGGCCAAATTGGCGTCCGGCTTGTAGTGCATGACCAGGAAAATGCCGGTCACGATCTGGATCACCAGCACCAAAAGGGCCAGCGAGCCGAAGAAGTACCAGAAGTTGAAGTTTTTCGGCGCGTAGTACTCGGAGAGGTGCTCCTTGTACATCTTGGACGCCGGGAAACGGTTGTCCACCCAGTTGAGAAGCTTCTCACCGGCGGAGGCGTTGGGGGAAATTTCTTTGAAATCAGCCATGGTGCTTCCGATCTAGGGTCAGGCCTTCTTGTCCTCGCCGATCAACAGCTTGTTGTCGGAGAGGTACATGTGGGGAGGAACTTCCAGGTTGTCCGGAGCTGGCTTGTTCTTGAACACGCGACCAGCCATGTCAAACGTCGAGCCGTGGCAGGGGCACAGGAAGCCGCCTTGCCAGTCATCGGGCAGGGAGGGCTGTGCACCAGTTTGGAATTTGTCGCTGGGCGAGCAGCCCAGGTGCGAGCAAATGCCCACGCCCACAAACACTTCCGGCTTGATGGAGCGCGCCTGGTTGCGTGCGTAGGCAGGCGTCAGGTCGGAGGGGTTGCGCTTGGACTCGGGGTCGGCCAGCTGGCCTTCGGTCTTCTTCAAGGACTCCAGCTGCTCGGGCGTGCGCTTGATGATCCAGACCGGCTTGCCACGCCATTCGACCGTCAGCTTTTCGCCGGGCTTGAGGCTGGAAATATCGACCTCAACGGCGGCACCGGCGGCCTTGGCGCGCTCGGAGGGCTGAAAGGTGCTGACGAAAGGGACGGCGGTGGCGGCACCACCCACGGCACCTGCGCAAGTGGTCGCGATGAGCCACGTCCGTTTGCTGGTGTCTACTGCGTTATCACTCATGGGAATCCTCAATGAAACATCGCTCTTGGGGTCAACCCTGTATTGTAGCTGAGCCCGGAAAGCTTATTTGGCGTCAAACTGACAACCCGACAGGGCTTGGGCCATTCGAATGGCCTGGATCAGGCTGGCGGCATCGGCTCGGCCGCTGCCCGCCAGGTCAAACGCGGTGCCGTGGTCGGGGCTGGTGCGCACCAGCGGCAAGCCCAGGGTGACATTCACGCCTTGCTCGACCCCCAGGTATTTGACAGGAATCAAACCCTGGTCGTGGTACATGGCCACCACCACGTCAAACTCGCCTGGATGGCCGGGTGCGTGGCGCGCCCGCATGAACACGGTGTCGGGCGCCAAGGGGCCTTGCACATCCAGCCCTTGCGCGCGAGCAGCCGCTATGGTCGGCAGCAAGACGTCCATTTCCTCCCGCCCCATGAGGCCGCCCTCTCCGGCATGCGGGTTGAGGCCGGCCACCGCGATGCGGGGGGAGCGCCCCCGGGATCGGCGCTCGGCTTCATGGGTGATGCGCAAGGTCTCCAGCACATTGTCAAAGGTGACGGCCTCGATGGCCTCGCGCAAGGACACGTGAATGCTCACCAGCACGGTTCGCAATTCGGGGTTGGCCAGCATCATGCGCACCGGCATGTCCGCCACCGCCACCCCCGCGTGGCGGGCCGCCTCGGCTTGCAGCAACTCGGTGTGCCCCGGAAAAGGCACGCCCGCGGCCGACAAGGACTGCTTGTGCAAAGGCGCCGTCACCAAGCCGGCAATGTCGCCACGCAGCGCGGCCCGCGCGGCCCACATCACGCACTCGGCGGCCATGGCGCCAGCCTGCGCCGAGATTTGCCCCGGCGTCACCAAGGGTGACGTCGCCACAGCTTGGTACACCGGAATCACCCCCTTGGGCAAAGCCATGTGTGGCACAGGGGCGGCGATGCGTTGCAACGCGGGCACGCTGGGGCCCAACCAGCCACGGGCACGCGTCAGGGTGTCCAGGTCGCCCACAATGAAGCAGCCGCGCGTGACCTCTGGGGCCTGGGCAAAGGCTTTCAACAGAATTTCCGGGCCAATGCCCGCAGGGTCGCCCAAAGTCAGGGCCAGGCGGGGTGCAACAGCCGTCATACCCGGGCCGCTCAAGCGGGGTTGTCGATGTCGATGAACTGGTGCGTCAGGCCCAGCTGCGCTGCCACATGGGCGGCAAGCGCGGGTGCGCCGCCCCGCTCCGTGGCGTGGTGGCCACAGGCCAGAAAGGCCACGCCGGTCTCGCGCGCCAAATGGGCTTGCGGCTCGGAGATTTCGCCGGTGATGTAGGCATCTGCCCCGGCGGCAATGGCTGCCTCGAAATGCCCTTGGGCGCCGCCACTGCACCAGGCAATGCGTCGCAAAGGCCGCTGCGGGTCGCCCGGCACCAGCACCGGCGTGCGGCCCAGTGCAAGGGCGATGCGTTCCGCCAAGGCGGCGGCATCTTTCAGAGGGGCTGTGGGCACGCCGATCACGCCCAAATCTTGTTCGCCAAACACCCCCTCGCCCACCAGACCCAGGCGCAGGCCCAGCTGGGCGTTGTTGCCCAGGGTGGGGTGCGCATCCAGCGGCAAGTGGTAGGCCAAGAGGTTGATCTCGTGAGCCAGCAAGCGCGACAAGCGTTGTTTCATCCAGCCGGTGACGCGCCCATCCTGGCCGCGCCAAAACAAACCATGGTGAACCAACAAGGCATCAGCCTGGGCCTCGATGGCGGCGTCGATCAGCGCCAGGCTGGCGGTGACGCCCGAGACCACATGGCGGATGGCGTCACGGCCTTCCACCTGCAAGCCGTTGGGGCCGTAATCTTTGAAGCGCTGCGGCTGCAACAGCTCGTCGCAGGCCATCAGCAATTGCGAACGGGTGGCCATGTCAGCGCGCTCCTTGGACAGCCTTGGGCCGTGGCCGCTGGGCCGGCGTCACCTCGAGGCTGAGTTGTTGCTGCCGGCGCTGCAGCTTGAAGGTGGCGCTGGCGCCAGGCTTGAGGGCCGCGACCGCGCTCAGCAGCTCGCCCACCTGGGTCACCGGTTGCTCGCCCACTTGCAGCAACAGGTCGCCCGGGCGAATGCCTGCCTTGAAGGCGGGGCCGTTTTGCAACACACCGGTAATGACCACCCCTTCGGATTTGGGCAAGCCAAAGGTTTCCGCCAACTCAGGCGTCAGGTCGTTGGGCTCCACGCCGATCCAGCCGCGCGTCACTTGCCCATCGCGCACCAGCCCCTCCAGCACCTGGCGCGCCGTGGTGACCGGGATCGCAAAGCCAATGCCCATGCTGCCGCCAGAGCGGGAGTAAATGGCGGTGTTGATGCCCATCAGATGCCCTTGCACGTCGACCAAGGCGCCGCCGGAATTGCCGGGGTTGATGGCCGCATCGGTCTGGATGAAGTTCTCAAAGGTGTTGATGCCCAACTGGTTGCGCCCCAAAGCCGAGACAATGCCGCTGGTGACCGTCTGGCCCACCCCAAACGGGTTGCCAATGGCCAGCACCTGGTCACCCACCTGCAAGGAATCGGAGGAACCCAGCACGATGGACGGCAAGCGGTCCAGCGCGATTTTGAGCACCGCCAGGTCGGTATCGGGATCGGTGCCGATCACCTTGGCGCGGGTGCGGCGGCGGTCGTTGAGGATGACCTCGATGTCATCGGCGCCCTCGACCACATGGTTGTTGGTCAGGATGAAGCCTTCCGGGCTGACAATCACCCCACTGCCCAAGCCGACCTGAGGCCCCTCGTCCCGCTCGCCAAAAAAGAAGCGAAACCAGGGGTCGTTTTGTTGGAGCGAGCGCTCGGGCGCCTTGCTGGCATTGATGCTGACCACCGCGGGCGAGGCCTTGCGCGCGGCCAGGCTCAGGCTGCCAGGCGCCAGCGTACCGGGCGCCGCAACGGGCGCTTCCAGCAGGCTGACCCCTGCCAGCCTTGGGCGTTGGTTCAGCCATTCGGGCTTGAGGGTCACCAACACAAACCACAGGGCCACCAGCACGGTGACGGTTTGGGCAAACAGCAGCCACAGCCGCCTCATGGGGCGACCTCCTCCTTGGCCTCGTCGGTGGCTGGCGCTTGGGTGTGCTTGATGAAGATGCGCGCGGCCCAGATGCCCACCTCGTACAACAGGCACATGGGAATGGCCAAGGCCAGTTGCGACACCACATCGGGCGGCGTCACAATGGCCGCAATGATGAAGGCCAACACCACAAAATAAGAGCGGAAAGCTTTGAGCTTTTCAATGGTCACCACACCCATGCGCGCCAGCACCACCACCACAATGGGCACCTCGAACGCCAGGCCAAACGCCAAGAACATGGTGAGCACAAAGCTCAGGTAAGCCTCGATGTCCGGCGCCGCCGTGATGCTCTTGGGCGCAAAGCTCTGAATGAACTGAAACACCTGGCCAAACACGAAGTAGTAGCAAAAGGCCACGCCCACCAAAAACAGTACAGTGCTGGAGACCACCAAGGGCAACACCAGTTTTTTCTCATGCGAGTAAAGGCCCGGTGCCACAAAGGCCCATACCTGGTAGAGCACCACCGGCAAGGCGATCAAAAAAGCCGCCATCAACAAGATTTTCAGCGGCACCAGGAAAGGTGAAATGACCGAGGTGGCAATCAGGGTGGCGCCAGCGGGCAAGTGGGCCACCAAGGGGGCGGCCAGGATGTCATAGAGCGGGCCCGGACCGGGGTAAAGCCCCAGGGCCACCGCCGCGATGGCAATGGCCAGGGTGGCCTTGACCAGCCGGTCGCGCAACTCCATGAGGTGTTGCACAAAGGGCTGCTCGGTCCCGGCCAATTCGTCTTCAGGGGATTTCGGGGTGTCTGACATAAAGGCTCAGGGCTTGCCTGAGGAAAGGGGGCGGGGACGGAAGCGCGCCACCCGGGCCGCGCCCGACAAGGCCTTGGTGCGCATGCCGTGGCGTGCCTTGTACCAATTCGGCGTGGAAGACTGCTTCAAGCGCCATTTTTTGCCCGGGTTGCGGTATTCCGGCACGGGTGTGCTCAAAGGCTCGCTCAGGGGCAACCCCGTCAAATCGGGGTTGGCGGCCGACCAGTCTTTTTCAAAATCGGTGGCGGCGGTTTGCACCGACTGCTCGACATCGCGGGCAGCGGTTTCCACGTTTTCCTTCATTTTGCGCAGCTCGTCGAGCTCCATCGAGCGGTTGACCTCGGACTTGACATCCGACACATAGCGCTGGGCCTTGCCGATCAGCGCGCCCACGGTGCGGGCGACACGCGGCAGTTTCTCCGGGCCGATGACGATCAACGCCACCGCCCCGATCAGCGCCATTTTGGAGATGCCAAGGTCAATCATGAAGTCGCTTTATTGCTTTTGCTTGGCTTCGACGTCGATGGTGGTTTTCTCGGCCGGCGTGCCCGCCACTTGGGCCGCGGGCGCTGCGGGCTTTTCTTCGGGCGCTGTGCCGCCCTCTTTCATGCCGTCCTTGAAGCCCTAGACGGCGCCGCCCAGGTCAGAGCCGATGTTCTTCAGCTTCTTGGTGCCGAACACCAAGACAATGATCAACAGGACGATCAGCCAATGCCAGATCGAAAATGAACCCATGGTTTTACTCCTCTACGGTAAACGTGCATTTTAGGGGTCAGCCGCGCAACCAGGGTCGCGGGCCGCCCATGACATGGAAATGAAGATGGTGAACCTCTTGTCCACCCTCTTTGCCAGTATTCGTCACAATCCGAAAACCCCCCTCCGGGTAGGGTCGCGCGCCCTCTTGCAAGGCCAGCTTGGGCGCCAGGCCGAGCATGCGACCGATCAGCGCCTCATCTTCTGGCTGAACCTGCGCCATCGACACGATGTGGCGCTTGGGGATCAGCAAAAAATGCACTGGCGCCCAGGGGGCAATGTCGTGAAAGGCAAAAATGTCGTCGTCTTCGTACACCTTGCGGGAAGGGATCTGACCGGCAACGATTTTGCAAAAAATACAGTTCGCGTCTTGGCTCATGGAACGTCAACAGGAGGGTTGTCAGGGAAACGGCTGTCGGCAAAGCGCATCCAGCCCTTGAGGCTGCGATAGAGGTACCAAATGCCAACCACAGCATAGGCCAGCAGGCCGGGCAGCACATACAGAAAAAACAGGGGCAAGCTCAGGACCAGCCAGACCAGCGACCACCAGAAGGTGCGAATCATGTAGCGGTGATGAGCCCGGTGCAAGGGGTTGGGGTCATCCTGGCGGCGAATGTAGTTGATCACCAGGGCAATCAGCGCCAGCGTCCCCACCGTGGCCCAGGCCAGGGTGTGCAGGCCGTAGACCACGTGCATCAGCACCCGGCTTTCCGACGGCTGCTCTGCGGGGGCGCTGTCCACCACGTCCATCTCAGTCGCCTTGGGCTTCGCGCTCGCGCACTTTGCGCAAGGCCTTTTCTTCCAGCCCGCTCAGGCCTTCGCGGCGTGCCAATTCGGCCACCACATCCAGTGGGCTCAGGTTGAAATGCGCCAGCGCGATCATGGAATGAAACCACAGGTCGGCCACTTCATTGACCAGCTTTTGCGGGTCACCGCCGGCCAATTCGGCATCTTTGGCGGCCATGACGGCTTCGGTGGCCTCTTCGCCAATTTTCTTCAAAAAGGCGTCCGGCCCTTTGTGCAGCAAGCGCGCCACATAGCTTTTCTCAGGGTCACCGCCCGCTGAGGGTTTGCGGCTGTCAATCACAGCCGCCAGGCGCGCCAGCGTGTCGGTCGAAGTGGGGGCGTTCATTTGTAAATGCTCTCCGGGTCTTTCAGGACCGGCTCGGTCACCTGCCATTGTGCGCCGTCCAGGCGCTGGAAAAAGCAGCTGTGCCGTCCGGTGTGACAGGCAATGCCGGGTTCATGGCCGGTTTGGGTGACGCTGAGCAACACCACGTCCTGGTCGCAGTCGAGGCGAATGTCGTGCACCACTTGCACATGCCCAGACTCCTCGCCCTTGAACCACAGCTTGTTGCGCGAGCGGCTGAAATACACCGCACGCCCGAGCTCGGCCGTTTTTTGCAAGGCCTCGCGGTTCATCCAGGCGAACATCAGCACGTCCTTGCTGCCTTGTTCCTGGGCAATCACAGGCACCAGGCCTTGCGCGTCCCAACGGACGGCCTCGAGCCAGGGCAAAGGGGTGTTCTTGTCGTTCATGGGCTTGATTGTGCGCGAACTTCACGGCGGCGCCGTGACAAAGGGGCTTCAGAGGCGCACCGGGATGCCGCGTTCGGCCATGCGCGCCTTGGCCTGCGCCACGGTGTACTCGCCATAGTGAAAAATGCTGGCGGCCAGCACCGCATCGGCGCCACCGAGCTGGATGCCGTCGGCCAAATGATCGAGGTTGCCCACTCCACCCGAGGCAATCACCGGCACGGGCACGGCCTCGGCCACAGCGCGGGTCAAGGCCAGGTCAAAGCCCGACTTGGTGCCGTCGCGGTCCATGCTGGTGAGCAAAATTTCGCCGGCACCGTGCTCGGCCATTTGGCTGGCCCAGGCCACGGCATCCAGGCCCACATTGCGCCGCCCGCCATGGCTGTACACATCCCAACCGGGGCCGACCGCGCGGCCCTGGGCGTCCAGACGCTGCTCGTCCGCTGGCGTGCGGCGTTTGGCGTCGATCGCCACCACAATGCACTGGGCGCCGTATTTGGAGGACACCTCGCGGATGACGTTGGGGTTGGCAATGGCCGCCGAGTTGAAGCTGGTTTTGTCGGCGCCGGCATTCAGCAAGCGGCGCACGTCGTCCACGGTTCGCACGCCGCCCCCCACCGTCAAGGGAATGAAGACCTGCGAGGCCACCGCCTCGATGATGTGCAGGATCAGGTCGCGCCCATCGCTGGTGGCGGTGATGTCCAGGAAGGTGAGCTCATCGGCGCCCTGCTCGTTGTAGCGCGCCGCAATTTCGACGGGGTCGCCGGCATCGCGCAGCTCGACAAAGTTGACCCCCTTGACCACCCGCCCCCCGGTCACGTCGAGGCAGGGAATGATGCGCTTGGCCAGCATCGTCAGTCGCCGTTGAGCTCGTCGGCGCGGGCTTGGGCTTGCTCGAAATTCAGGTCACCGGAATAAATGGCCCGGCCACAGATCACGCCTTCGACGCCCTCGTCTTGCACCGCGCACAGCTGCTCGATGTCGGCCATGTTGGACAGGCCGCCCGAGGCAATCACGGGGATGGACAGGGCTTGCGCCAGGCGCACCGTGGCATCGATGTTGATGCCACTGAGCATGCCGTCGCGGCCAATGTCGGTGTAAATGATGGACTCGACGCCATAGTCTTCGAACTTCTTGCCCAGGTCGACCACTTCATGGCCAGTGAGCTTGCTCCAGCCATCGGTGGCCACTTTGCCGTCCTTGGCGTCCAAGCCGACGATGATGTGGCCGCCAAAGGCGCTGCAGGCGTCCTTCAGAAAACCGGGGTTCTTGACGGCTGCCGTGCCGATGATGACGTAGCGGATGCCGCCATCGATGTATTTTTCAATGGTGTCCAGGTCGCGAATGCCGCCCCCGAGTTGCACCGGGATGTCGTCGCCCACGGCTTTGAGGATGGCGCGAATCGCGCTGTAGTTCTGTGGCTTGCCCGCAAATGCGCCGTTCAGGTCCACCAGGTGAAGCCGGCGTGCCCCCTTGTCCACCCAGTTCAAGGCCATTTCGGCGGGGTTCTCGCCAAAGGTGGTGGACTGCTCCATGTCGCCTTGTTTCAGGCGGACACAGTGGCCATCTTTCAGATCAATCGCGGGAATGAGCAGCATGGTGCGATGCAAACAAGGCAGAAGCCTGCCGGAAGTGGAAAAGGTTCAGGGTTTCCAGGATAGGAAATTGCGGTAGAGGGCGAGCCCAAAGTCGGCACTTTTTTCAGGATGGAACTGTGTTGCGAAAATATTATCGCGTGCCAGGGCCGAGGTAAAGCGCACGCCGTACTCGGTTTCCCCTGCACTGTGGCGCGCATCGGACGGTTGGGCGTAAAAACTGTGCACAAAATAGAAGTGGCTGCCATCGGGCACCCCTTCCCAGATCGGGTGTGGCCGGGCCTGCCAGACCTGGTTCCAGCCCATCTGCGGCACTTTGTAACGGCTGCCATCGGGCTGGTGCTGGCCTGCCAGGTCAAATTTGACGACCCGCCCCGGCAGCAAGCCCAGGCAGGCCGTGCCTTGGGGTCCATCGCCCTCGGCGCTGTGCTCCAGCAGCATCTGCATGCCCACGCACACGCCAAACAGGGGCTTGTGGGCGGCGGCTTCCAACACGGCGGGCAGCATGCCGGAGTCTTGCAGCTCGCGCATGCAGTCGCGCATGGCACCTTGCCCAGGCAACACGATGCGGTCGGCCGAGCGCACCTGCTCGGGGTCGGCCGTGATGCACACCTCGACGCCCGAGCCATGTGCCGCCGCCAGCACCGCCTGCGCCACAGAGCGCAGGTTGCCCATGCCGTAATCGATGACCGCCACCGTGCTCATGAGGTTTTTACAGCGAGCCTTTGGTGGACGGGATGATGCCTGCCGAACGTGGGTCAAGTTCGATCGCTGCGCGCAAAGCGCGGGCAAAGGCCTTGAACACGGTCTCGGCCTGGTGGTGGGCGTTGTCACCGCGCAGGTTGTCAATGTGCAAGGTCACCAGGGCGTGGTTCACAAAGCCCTGGAAAAACTCATAGGCCAGCTGGCTGTCGAAGCCGCCAATCATGCCGCTCTTGAAGGGCACATGCATTTCCAGGCCGGGACGGCCGGAGAAGTCGATGACCACGCGGCTCAGGGCTTCGTCCAAAGGCACGTAGGCATGGCCGTAGCGGCGAATGCCTTTCTTGTCACCGATGGCCTTGGCCACCGCCTGCCCCAGGGTGATGCCCACATCTTCCACGGTGTGGTGGCCGTCGATGTGCAGGTCGCCTTCGGCGTGAATGTCCAGGTCAATCAGGCCATGGCGCGCAATTTGGTCCAGCATGTGGTCAAAAAACCCAATGCCCGTGGCCAGCTTGGATTGGCCTGTGCCATCCAGGTTGAGCTGGACCCGAATTTTGGTTTCAGCGGTGTTGCGGCTGACGTCGGCGGTGCGTGCGTTCATGGTGCGATCAGTTCTTTCAAAGCCGCCAGCAGTTGCGTGTTCTCATCGGGGGATCCCACGGTGAGCCGCAAACAACGCGCCAGCAAGGGGTGCATTTTAGAAACGTTCTTGACCAGCACTTTGCGCGCCTTCAAGCCTTCGAACACGCGTTGCGCGATGTCGCTGCCATCGCCGGGCGCGTCAAAGCGTGCGAGCAGCATGTTGGCATCGCTTCGGTAGGGCGTGACACCGGGCAGGGCTTGCAGCGCATGAATGAGCCGCTCGCGCTCATCGCAAATGGTTTGCGCCTGGGCCGCAAACACATCGGCATGTTCCAAGGCAAACAGCGCGCACTCGGCGTTCAACACACTGACGTTGTAGGGCGGGCGCACCTTGTCAAATTCGGCCAGCAGCGCGGCAGGCGCCAGCATGTAGCCCAGGCGAATGCCGGCCAGGCCAAATTTGGAGAGGGTGCGCATCAGCAACACCTGCGCATTGGCCTGGGGGTCGCGGCGAATCTCGTCGAGCCAGCTGCGGCTGGAAAACGGCTGGTAAGCCTCGTCCATCACCACCAGGCCACCGTAGGCTGACACTTGGGCAATGAGGCGGCGAATGACCGCCGGATCCCACAGGTTGGCGGTCGGGTTGTTGGGATAGGCCAGGTAGACCAGGGCCGGCGTGTGCTCGGCAATGGCCGACGACATGGCGGCCTCGTCGAGCTCGAAATCGGCGGTCAAGGGCACGCTGACATAGCCCAAGCCTTGCAAGCGCGCGCTCATGGCGTACATGACAAAGCCCGGCTCGGGCGCCAGAATTTTTGCGCCCGGCACATCACAGGCCATGGCCAGCAAAGAAATCAGCTCGTCCGAGCCATTGCCCAGCATGAGGTCATGACCCGCAGGCAAATCCACATAGGCTTTGAGCGCATCGCGCAAATGGTCAATGCGCGCGCCCGGGTAACGGTTGATGGCCACTGCGCCCAATCGCTGCCCCAATTCGGCTTGCAAGGCCGGGGACAGGCTGAAAGGGTTTTCCATGGCATCGAGCTTGACCATGCCCACCGAGTGCTGGATGGCATAGGCCTGCATGGACTGAACGTCCTGGCGAATGAAGCGAAGGGTGGAAGAAGACATGGCGCTTGAATTTTATTTCTTCAGGCGCATTTCCGCGGCCTGCGCGTGCGCCTGCAAGCCCTCGCCATGGGCCAGCACCGAGGCAATTTGCCCCAGGGTCTGGGCACCGGCTTCGCTGACCTCGATCAGGCTGCTGCGCTTTTGAAAGTCGTACACGCCCAAGGGCGAGCTGAAACGGGCCGTGCCCGAGGTGGGCAGCACATGGTTGGGGCCGGCGCAGTAATCGCCCAGCGACTCACTGGTGTAGGCGCCCAAAAAGATGGCCCCGGCATGGCGCAGCAGTGGCTCCCAGCGGTGCGGGTCTTGGCTGGACACTTCCAGGTGCTCGGGCGCAATGCGGTTGCTGATGTCGCAGGCCTCTTCCATGCTGCGGGTGTGAATCAAGGCACCGCGGCCGTTGAGGGATTTTTCGATGATGTCGCGCCGCGGCATGCCGGGCAACAGGCGGTCAATGGCGGCCTGCACCGCGTCAATGTATTTTGCGTCTGGGCACAGCAAAATGCTTTGCGCCAGCTCATCGTGCTCGGCTTGCGAGAACAGGTCCATGGCCACCCAGTCGGGCGGCGTGCTGCCATCGGCCAGCACCAGGATTTCGCTGGGGCCGGCAATCATGTCGATGCCCACGGCGCCAAACACCCGGCGCTTGGCGGCCGCCACGTAGGCGTTGCCGGGGCCGGTGATTTTGTCCACCCGCGGCACGGTGGCGGTGCCGTAGGCCAAAGCGGCCACGGCTTGTGCCCCGCCCAAGGTGAACACCCGGGTGACGCCTGCCACATAGGCTGCGGCCAGCACCAGGGCGTTTTTTTCACCGCGCGGGGTGGGCACCACCATGACAATGTCGGCCACGCCCGCCACATGGGCCGGCAACGCGTTCATCAAGACGCTGGAGGGGTAGGCGGCTTTGCCGCCGGGCACATAAATACCCACCCGGTCCAGCGGCGTGACTTTTTGGCCCAGCAAGGTGCCGTCGGCATCGCGGTAGCTCCAGCTTTCGCCCGAGGCTTTCTTTTGCGCCTCGTGGTAATGGCGCACCCGTTGTGCAGCCGCTTGCAAGGCCTGGCGTTGCGCCTCAGGCAGCCCTTCAAACGCGGCTTTCAATTCACTGGGTTGCAGCGTCAAGTCCGCCATGGTGCTGGCTTGCAAGCCATCGAAGCGGCGGGTGTAGTCGAGCACCGCGTCATCGCCGCGCTGCTTCACATCGGCCAGGATGTCGGCCACCCGCTGCTCGATGGCCTGATCGGTGTCGTCAGACCAATGCAGCCGCGCCTGAAACTCGGCTTCAAAAGTCGGGCTTTGGGTGGAGAGGCGAAGCGGTTGGGCCATGGTGGTCAGGCGGTGGCACGGGTTGCCGTGGCAGCCGCAAATGCGTCAATGATGCGGCGAATGGGGGCTTGCTTGAGCTTGAGCGCGGCCTGGTTCACCACCAGACGGGAGCTGATGTCCATGATGCGCTCGACCTCGATCAAGTGGTTGGCCTTGAGGGTGCTGCCGGTGGACACCAGGTCCACGATGGCATCGGCCAAGCCTGTCAGCGGGGCCAGTTCCATGCTGCCATACAGCTTGACCAAATCCACATGCACGCCCTTGGTGGCGAAGAAGTCGCGCGCAATGGTCACGTACTTGCTGGCCACCTTCAGGCGCGAGCCCTGGCGCACGGCCCCGGCGTAATCGAAGCCCGCAGGCACGGCCACGCTCATGCGGCAGCGGGCGATTTTCAAATCCAGGGGTTGGTACAGGCCAGCCCCGCCGTGCTCGATCAGGGTGTCCAGGCCGGTCACGCCCAGGTCGGCCCCGCCATGCTGGACATAGGTGGGCACATCGGTGGCGCGCACCAGCACCACCCGCACATCGGCCTGGTTGGTGGGCAGGATCAGCTTGCGCGAGGTTTCCGGGTCTTCCAGCACCTCGATGCCGGCCGCCTTCAGCAGCGGCAGGGTCTCTTCAAAAATGCGTCCCTTGGAAAGAGCGAGGGTGATCATGAGATTCTTTCGATGTCCGCGCCAATCGCGCGCAGCTTGGCTTCCATGCGGTCGTAGCCCCGGTCCAGATGGTAAATCCGGTCGACCACGGTGTCGCCTTCGGCCACCAGGCCGGCAATGACCAAGCTGGCCGACGCCCGCAGGTCGGTGGCCATGACGGTGGCGCCCGACAATTTCTCCACACCCTCGACCACCGCCACCTTGCCGTCGATTTGAATGTGCGCGCCCAGGCGCACCATTTCATTGACGTGCATGAAGCGGTTTTCAAAAATCGTTTCGGTCACTTTCGAGGTCCCGCGCGACACCGCATTCAAGGCCATGAACTGGGCTTGCATGTCGGTCGGGAACCCCGGGTACTCGGTGGTACGGAAAGTTTGCGCCTTCAGATGCGCATAGGCAGGCGCGGCACTTTGAATGCGAATGCCTTCGGGCACGGCCGTGACCGTGGCACCAGCATCGCACAGCTTGTCAATGACCGCATCGAGGTGATCGGCGCGGGCATGGCGCAACAGCACGTCGCCGCCCGTGGCCGCCACCGCACACAAAAAGGTGCCGGCCTCAATGCGGTCGACCACCACCGCGTGGGTGGCACCGTGCAAGCGCTCGACGCCCTGGATGTGGATGCGGCTGGTGCCGTGGCCCTGGATCTTGGCGCCCATCTGGATGAGCATTTCCGCCAAGTCGGGAATTTCAGGCTCTTGCGCGGCGTTCTCCAGCACGGTCTCGCCTTCGGCCAGCGCCGCTGCCATCAAAAAGTTTTCTGTACCGGTGACGGTGACCATGTCGGTGGCAATGCGCGCGCCGCGCAAGCGGCTGCGGCCCGCAGGCAACTTGGCCACCATGTAACCATGCTCGACCGCAATCTCCGCGCCCATGGCCTGCAAGCCCTTGATGTGCTGGTCCACCGGCCGCGAGCCAATGGCACAGCCGCCTGGCAACGACACTTTGGCATGGCCAAAACGCGCCAGCAAAGGCCCTAAGGCGAGGACCGAGGCGCGCATGGTTTTCACCAGCTCGTAGGGCGCTTCGGGCAAGGTCAAGGTGCCAGCGTTCAGTTGCACCGTGCCATCGTCCTGACGCTCGACCGTCACGCCCATGTTGCGAATCAGCTTGAGCATGGTGGCCACGTCTTGCAGGCGCGGCACATTGGTCAGGGTGACAGGCTGATCGGTCAGCAAAGCGGCGCACAACTCGGGCAAGGCGGCATTCTTGGCGCCCGACACCAGGACTTCACCCTGAAGCATGCGGCCGCCACGGATCAACAATTTGTCCATGTCAGGCTGGGCCTCCCTGTTGGGCCCACTCGGCGGGGGTGTAGGTTTTCATGGACAGGGCATGCACCTCGTCGGTGTGCATCTTCTGGCCCAGGGTGGCGTAAACGCGCTGGTGACGCTTGATGAGGCGCAAGCCTTCAAATTCGGCCGACACCAAGGTGGCATACCAATGGCGGCCATCGCCCTCCACGCTCAGGTGTTGGCAGGGCAAGCCCGCCGCAATGATGTCTTGCAACTCTTGTGCTGTCATGGCCTCAGCCTCTGATTTTGTAACCGATGCGCAGCAAATGCAGCGCAATGCCTGCCACCACCGCAAAGGTGGCACTGACCAGCCCCAGGCTGACCCAGGGCGACACATCGCTGACGCCAAAGAAGCCGTAACGGAAGCCGTCAATCATGTAGAAAAACGGGTTGAGGTGGCTCACGCCCTGCCAGAACGCGGGCAGAGAATGGATGGAATAAAACACGCCACTCAAAAAAGTCATGGGCATGATGATGAAGTTCTGAAAGGCCGCCATCTGGTCGAATTTCTCAGCCCACAAGCCTGCAATCAGGCCCAGCGTGCCCAAGATGCCAGCGCCCAACAGAGCAAACGCCAAAATCCACAAGGGTGCGACAAAGCTTGGCGTCGTCACAAAGGAGGTGACCAGCAACACCCCCAAGCCCACGGCCAGGCCGCGCACGATGGAAGACCCCACATAGGCCACAAACCAGCTGCGGTGGCTCAAGGGCGTCAGCAAGATGAACACCAAATTGCCCATGATCTTGCTCTGCACAAGAGAGGAAGAGCTGTTGGCGAAAGCGTTTTGCAACACGCTCATCATCACCAGGCCGGGCACCAAAAAGGCGGTGTAGCTGACCTGGTCGTAAACCTTCACGCGGTCTTCCAGCACATGGCCGAAGATCAGCATGTACAGGCAGGCGGTCAGCACAGGGGC
>CAINMN010000102.1 GCA_903850735.1 uncultured Burkholderiales bacterium
AAGCCCTCTCAGCCCAAAATCGGCAAGCCCGCGCCGCGCTGGCCGCTGCCCAAGCCAGCCTGTGGCCCAGCCTGAACCTGAATGCCGGAGTGGGCCGCAGTGCCAACCAATTGACGGCACCCCGGGGCACCAGCTACAGCGTGTCCGCTCCCCTGACATGGGAGCTGGATGTGTGGGGCCGACTCGATGCCCAAGCCTCGGCCGCGCAAGCAGGCTTGCAAGCCAGCCAGGAAGACCTGGCCGCCGCGCGTTTGTCGTTGCAGACCACCTTGGTGCAAACCTACTTGAGCCTGCGCACGGCAGAACGCCAGGAGGCGGTGCTGCGCGAGGCCGAGACCGCTTACCAGCGCTTCTTGATGCTCACCCAATACCGTTACGAGGCCGGCGTGGTGTCGGCCTCGGATGTGGCGCAAGCGCAGACGCAGTACAAAACCACCCAAGCCCAGCGCATCGAAGTGGGCACGCAGCGCGCCCAACTGGACCACGCTGTGGCCGTGCTGGTGGGCCAATCGCCTTCGGGCTTGCGCATTCCTTCACTGAATGACCCCGCCCTGGCCGCCTGGCCGCCCGCCGTGCCCGAACTGCCCGCCTTGATCCCCGCCACCGTGTTGGAAAAACGCCCGGACATTCAGGCTGCCAAACGCCGTGTGGAAGCCGCCAACGCGCAAATCGGTGTGGCGCGTGCCGCCTTTTTCCCCAACGTGAGCTTCGCGGCCAGCGCCGGCTACCGCAACACCGACTTGTCGAGCTTGATCAATGCCTCCAACCAGTTCTGGTCCATCGGGCCCACGCTGGCTTTGTCACTGTTCGATGGCGGCCAACGCCGCGCCGCCCGCGCCCAGGCCGAAGCCGTGCTCGACCAGACCGTGGCCAACTACCGCCAAACCGTGTTGACCAGCTTCCAGGACATCGAAGACAACCTGGTCGCCGCCGTCCAACTCAAAGACCAGGCCCAAGCCCAACAAGAAGCCCTGAGCGCCGCCCAGAAAAACCTTGCCATCACCCAAGCCCAATACCAAGCCGGCACCCTCAGCGCCCTCAACCTCGTCCAAGCCCAAACCACCGCCCTCAGCGCCCAACGCACCCTGCTTGATGTGCAAACCCGCCGCTGGCTGGCCCACAACAAACTCATGGGGTCAGGTCTTGAGTTTTGACCAGGATCTGTGGATAACTTTCAAGTCTGTAACGGCATGACCTGAGCCAACGCGGCCAAACGCGCAGCGTCAATTCGCTCACCAATCGCTGGCCCCTTTAGGCCTTCGGCCATGGCTACACGCGACACATCGGCGGTGGATACCGTTATGGCGGCAGTCAACCATTGCGCTCCCAGGGCGCGCGCGCGACTTCGTGGGTGGACAATCTCCAGCGCCCACAGGGCCTCGCTGAAACGCTCAGCTCTGCGAAACGCATCGCTGCGTTGCATCAAGGCCAACACATCTGTGGCTGTCAGGCGGCTGATGTGTTCGAGGGGAGTGAACTCGCGCACCAGCCATTGCGCCATGTCGCGAAAAGGCACTGGGACGCGCAGTCGTTCGCACAAGGCACTCAATTCAGGCGCTGACAGGCGATGACACAACACAGCCCAGCGCACTTCCAAGGGCGCCGATTGCATGGCGGCCGTGTCAATCAACGCGTGCAGCGCCAAGCCATCGCCCAATTCCGGAAGCAAGCGC
>CAINMN010000103.1 GCA_903850735.1 uncultured Burkholderiales bacterium
CCACCCATTGGTTCAGTCGCGCCTTGGCGCTGCCGTCTTTCAACACGGCATCGGCACGGCGAAGGCCATCGGCGATGCTGTCGGCCACATTGGCGGCGTACAAGGCCACGCCGGCGTTGAGCATCACGATGTCGCGCGCAGGGCCCGGCTGGTTGTCGAGTACCGACAACAGCATCTGACGTGACTGCTCAGGCGTTTCGACCCGCAAGGCGCGGTTGCTGGCCATGGCCAGGCCATAGTCTTCGGGATGAATTTCATACTCGCTGATCTCGCCGTTGCGCAGTTCACCCACGCAGGTGGCGGCACCGAGGGACACCTCGTCCAGGCCATCCTTGCCGTACACCACCAAAGCATGCTCGGCGCCCAGGCGTTGCAAGGCACGCACCTGAATGCCCACCAGGTCGGGGTGGAACACGCCCATCAAAATATTCGGGGCTGACGCCGGGTTGGTCAGCGGGCCCAGGATGTTGAAGAGCGTGCGCACGCCCAGCTCTTTGCGCACCGGCGCCACGTTTTTCATGGCCGGGTGGTGGTTGGGCGCGAACATGAAGCCCACGCCGTTGTGCGCAATGCTGTGCGAGATCTGCTCGGGCGACAGGTTGATGTTGGCGCCCAAACTCTCCAGCACATCGGCACTGCCGCTTTTGCTGCTGACGCTGCGCCCGCCATGCTTGCTGACTTTGGCGCCGGCTGCTGCGGCCACAAACATGGAGCAGGTGGAAATGTTGAAGGTGTGCGAGCCGTCGCCCCCGGTACCCACAATGTCCACCAAATGCGTGGGATCGGCGACATGCACCTTGGTGGAGAACTCGCGCATCACCTGCGCGGCCGCGGTGATTTCCCCGATGGTTTCTTTCTTGACGCGCAAGCCCGTGACGATGGCCGCCGTCATGACCGGCGACATGTCGCCATTCATGATCATGCGCATGAGATGCAGCATCTCGTCATGAAAAATTTCGCGGTGCTCGATGGTGCGTTGCAGGGCTTCGGTGGGCGTGATGGACATGAGGAACTCCGGCGCAGGCTCAGCGCTGATCGAGGAAGTTTTTCAGCATGGCATGGCCATGCTCGGTGAGGATGGACTCGGGATGGAATTGCACCCCTTGAATGGGCAAGGACGCATGACGCACACCCATGATTTCGCCATCCTCGGTCCAGGCCGTCACCTTCAAGTCGGCCGGACAGCTGGCGCGTGCGATCGCCAGCGAGTGGTAACGGTTGACCGTGAACTGCGCGGGCAAGTCGGCGAACACGCCTTCTTGCGTGGTGGTGATGACGCTGGTTTTGCCATGCATGAGTTGCTGCGCGCGCACAATTTGGCCACCGAAGGCCGCGCCAATGCTCTGATGCCCCAGGCACACGCCAAGGATGGGCAGCTTGCCGGCAAAGTGCTGAATGGCAGCCACGGAAATACCGGCCTCGGCGGGCGAGCAGGGGCCAGGGGAAATCACCAGGCGGTCGGGTTGGCGCGCCGCAATGCCTTCCAGCGTGATCTCGTCGTTGCGAAACACTTCGACCTCGGCACCGAGTTCGCCAAAGTACTGAACGATGTTGAAGGTGAACGAGTCGTAGTTGTCCACCATGAGGAGTTTGAGGGCGGCCATGGCTTACTCCAGTCCTTCTTCGACCAGCTCGCTGGCCCGCAACAAGGCGCGCGCCTTGTGCTCGGTTTCGCGCCACTCCATCTCGGGGACCGAATCGGCGACCACCCCTGCAGCGGCCTGCACATACAGGTTGCCGTCTTTGATGATGCCGGTGCGGATGGCGATGGCCACATCCATGTCGCCGGCATAGCTCAGGTAGCCACAGGCGCCGCCATAAAGGCCGCGCTTGTTCGGCTCCAGTTGGTCAATCAACTCCATGGCATGGACCTTGGGCGCACCGGTCAGGGTGCCCGCAGGGAAGGTGGCCTTGAGCACATCCATGCTGGTCATGCCGTCTTTGAGCAGGCCTTCGACGTTGCTCACAATGTGCATCACATGGCTGTAGCGCTCGACCACAAAGGCTTCGGTCACTTTGACGCTGCCGGTTTGGGCAATGCGCCCAATGTCGTTGCGCGCCAGGTCGATCAGCATGACGTGCTCGGCACGCTCTTTGGGATCGTTGATCAGCTCGACTTCGGTGGCCCGGTCGGCCTCGGGCGTGGCGCCGCGCGGGCGCGTGCCGGCCAGCGGCCGGATGGTGACCTTCTGCCCTTCGGGCGTGGACTCTTGGCGTACCAAAATTTCGGGCGAAGCCCCGACCACATGAAAGTCGCCGAAGTTGTAGTAGTACATGTAGGGGCTGGGGTTGAGCGATCGCAGCGCACGGTAAAGCGACAGCGGGCTCTCGGTGTAGCGCTTCTTGATGCGCTGCCCCACCTGCACTTGCATGAAGTCACCCGCCTCGATCAAGCCTTTGGCACGCTCGACCGCCGACAAAAAGTCGGCCTTGGCAAACTCGCGCTCGGCGGGAAAGGTCTGCGTGGCCTTGACCACGGGGGCGCTGACGGAATATTTCAGCTGGTCTTTGAGCTCGCGCAAGCGCTTTTTGCCGCGCACATAGGCCTCGGGCTGACCCGGGTCGGCATAGACGATCAGGTACAGCTTGCCCGACAAGTTGTCGATCACCGCCAGTTCTTCGCATTCCAGCAGCAAAATATCGGGGCAGCCCAGGGTGTCGGGCGGGCAGGAGTTCTCGAGTTTTTTCTCGATGTAACGCACTGTGTCGTAACCAAAGTAACCTGCCAGGCCGCCGCAAAAACGGGGCAAGCCAGGGCGCAAGGCCACTTTGAAGCGCTGCTGGTAGGCCGCAATGAAGTCCAGTGGGTTGCCATGGTTCTTTTCAATGACGACGCCATCGCGCACCACCTCGGTGGTGGCCGCGGCGCCAAAGCCCTGAGCCCGCAACAGGGTGCGCGCCGGCAGGCCAATGAAGCTGTAGCGGCCGAAGCGTTCGCCGCCCACCACAGACTCCAGCAAAAAACTGTACTTGCCGCCGTCTCGTGAGAACGCCAGCTTCAAATACAAGGACAAGGGGGTTTCCAGGTCGGCAAAGGCTTCCGCGATCAGGGGGATGCGGTTGTAGCCTTGCGAGGCCAGGCTTTTGAATTCGAGTTCGGTGATCACATGAGCCTCCACAGCTCAAGCCCGCAAGGGGCGTTCATTCGGTTCGGGAAGTCCCCGTTCAAGGGGTGCACCGCAGTGCAAGCGAGGGCGAAGGGGCCCCAAGTGAATCAAAGACGCACGAGAGCACCCAGGGCGGGCCGGCGACGCCAGGGCCAGGCTCCCCGGTCGCTGCAACCTGTGATGGTGATGCGGTGAATGAACATGAGGCCAAGTGTAGCAAAGCCGTCAGCGTCGGCGGTGGCAACTCAAATGGCCAGCCATTCGCACGGTAAATGGTCCAGCCGGTCCAGGTAAGCCAGGGCTGGCACGGTCTCGACGGGCTCGCCGTGGTTGTAGCCGTAGCGCATCAGCACCACGTCACAGCCGGCGCCGTTGGCCGCCAGGGCATCGTTGCGGGAGTCGCCCACCATGAGCGTGCGCTCGGGCAAGCTGCCCAAAGCCTGGCAGGTGGCCCGCACCGGCAAGGGGTCGGGCTTCTTGCGCTCGAAGCTGTCACCGCCAAACACCGCCTGGAAATAGCGCTCCAAGCCTTTGAGGCGCAGCAGGTCGCGTGCGAAATCCACCGGCTTGTTGGTCAGACAGGCCAGGCGGCATTGGGCTTGCGCCAGACGCTCCAAGCCCTCGGTGACGCCCGCAAACACGTCAGAGTGCTGGCCGTTGATGTTCTGGTAGTGGGCCTGGTAATGGTCCCAGGCCCGGATGTAGAGGTGTTGTTTGCCAGGTCCCAGCAAGGTCCGAATCAGGTGCTCGGAGCCTTTTCCAATGGCCAGGGAGACTGCGTGGCGCGAGGCACTGGGTAGCCCCAGGTCCGCAAAAGTGAGGTTCAACGCCACCTCAAAGTCACCCAGGGTGTCGACCAGGGTACCGTCCAGGTCGATGATGGCGGCGTCGAAGCGGGACATCAGGCCAGCGCAGTGCGCATTTGATCGATGACGGCTTTGTAATCGGGCTTGCCAAAAATGGCACTGCCCGCCACAAAGGTGTCGGCGCCGGCATCGGCCACGCGGCGAATGTTGTCGGCCTTGATGCCGCCATCCACCTCCAGCCGAATGTCACGGCCGCTGGCCTCGATGCGGCGGCGCGCCTGCTCGACTTTGCGCAAGGCCGAGTCAATGAAGCCCTGGCCGCCAAAGCCGGGGTTGACGCTCATGATCAAAATCAGGTCAATGTCATCGATCACCCAGTCCAGCACGTCCAGCGGCTCGGCCGGGTTGAACACCACGCCCGCCTGGCAGCCTTTGGCCTTGATGGCCTGCACGCTGCGGTGCACATGGGTCGAGGCGTCGGGGTGAAAGCTGATGAGGTCGGCCCCGGCATCGGCAAAAGCGGCCGCCAACGCATCGACCGGTTGGACCATCAGGTGCACATCGATGGGCACGGCACGGCCGTCGGCGGTTTTGGCATGCGGCTTCAGGGCCTGGCAAATCATGGGGCCGAAGGTCAGGTTGGGCACGTAATGGTTGTCCATCACGTCAAAGTGAATCCAGTCGGCGCCTGCGGCGATGACGTTCTTGACTTCGTCTCCCAGCCGGGCAAAGTCGGCCGAAAGAATGGAGGGGGCGATACGGTAAGTGGTGCTCATGAGCGTGATTATCCGGCAGACACCGCCATGGCGTTGACGTGTCAGAATGCAAGTTCTTTGCACCAACCTGCTTGCCATGCCGAAATACCAGATGCGCGTGGATGTCACGCCCGCTTACTTGCCGCACCAGTCATCGCCCGACGAGGGGCTGTATGTGTTTTCGTACACCATTGCCATTCACAACACCGGCCAGGTGGCGGCACAGTTGATTTCCCGCACCTGGCACATCAACGACGCCGATGGTCTGCATGAAAAAGTGCGGGGCCTGGGCGTGGTGGGCCACCAACCCTTGCTCAAGCCCGGCGAGTCTTTCGAATACACCAGCGGCACGCGCTTGCGCACGCCCACGGGGACCATGCACGGCAGCTACTTCTGTGTGGCCGAAGACGGCGAGAAGTTTGACGTCGACATCCCCATGTTTGTGCTCGATGCCCTCAGCGGGCAGGACCGCAAGCTGCATTGAGCTGCCATGGCCCTGGGTGAGTTCGACCTGATTGAGCGCTACTTCAAAAGGCCGGCACGCCATGCCGTGCTGGGCGTGGGCGATGACTGCGCCTTGCTGCAGCCCTCCGCGGGCATGCAATGGGCCATCTCCAGCGACATGCTGGTGGAAGGGCGACATTTTTTATCGACGGTGGATCCTGCGCGCCTGGGGCACAAGGCCTTGGCTGTCAATTTGAGCGATCTGGCGGCTTGTGGCGCACGACCCGTGGCGTTCACGCTGGCACTGGCCTTGCCGCGTGCCGATGAAGCGTGGCTGGCGGGCTTCTCACAAGGCCTGCTGGCCCTGGCCGATGCGCACGGCTGCGAGCTGGTCGGGGGGGACACCACCCAAGGCCCTTTGAACATCTGCATCACCGTGTTTGGCGAAGTGCCGCCCGAGCAGGCCCTGTTGCGCCATGGCGCACAACCCGACGATGACATTTATGTGAGCGGCACCGTGGGCGATGCACGCTTGGCCCTCGAGGTGTTCCGCGGCCAGCAGTTGCTCACGGGCGAGGCATTCGAGCGCTGCCGCTTGCGCATGGAGTTGCCCACGCCGCGTGTGGCGCTGGGCCTGGCGTTGCGTGGCATTGCCCACTCGGCTTTGGACATCAGCGACGGCTTGCTGGGCGACTTGGGCCATGTGCTTCAGCGCTCGCAGGTCGGGGCGGTGATTGAAACCGGCTGGTTGCAACAAAGCGCTGCCGTCAGCGCAGACTTGCTGGCCCTGCCGTGGCTGCGCCGCCTGGACATGGCGCTGGCCGGGGGGGATGACTATGAGCTCTTGTTCACGGCCCCCACCAGCCATCGTGAACAGGTTCAGGCCGCCGCCCGTCAAAGCCAAACCCCCGTCACCCGAATTGGGCGCATCACCACCGCGCCGGGCCTGCGTGTGCTGGACCCGCAAGGCCAGGCGGTGACGCGCCGCTTCAGTTCTTTTGACCACTTTCAGCCATGAACCGCGCGCATTTGTTGCTGTCACACCCGGCCCATTTCATCGCCCTGGGCTTTGGCGCAGGCCTGAGCCCGGTGGCGCCGGGCACGGTAGGCACCTTGTGGGCCTGGGCGACCTATGGGGTCTTGCAAAGCTGGCTGTCACCAGCCGAAATCGGCGTGGTCATTGCCGTCTCTTTGCTGGTGGGCTGGTGGGCTTGCACGGTCAGCGCCGAAAACATGGGCGTGGCCGACCCTGGCGCCATTGTGTGGGACGAAGTGGTCGCCTTTTGGCTGGTGCTGTGGCTTTGGATGCCGGCCAGCTTTTGGGCACAGTGTGTCGCTTTTGCCTTGTTCCGATTTTTCGATGCGGCCAAACCTGGCCCGGTAGGCTGGGCCGACCGGGTGTTCAAAGGCCATGGCTGGCGGGGCGGCTGGGGTATCCTGTTTGACGACTTGGTGGCAGCGTTTTGCACGCTGCTGGTTTTGGCGATCTGGAGAGCAACATGACAATGGTGGACGCTTTATCGCAGGCCTTGCTGCACCGTGGCTGGATGTTGGCCACCGCCGAGAGTTGCACGGGCGGCTTGATTGCCGCACGCTGCACCGACCTGGCGGGCTCCAGCCAATGGTTTGAACGCGGCTTTGTCACTTACTCCAATGACGCCAAGCATGAGTTGCTCGGCGTCGACAGCCAGGTGTTGGCCCAGGAAGGTGCGGTCAGCGAAGCCGTGGCGCGCGACATGGCGCTGGGCGCTTTGCGCCACTCCAAGGCCCAAGTGTCTTTGGCGGTGACGGGTGTGGCCGGCCCGAGCGGCGGCAGCCGCAGCAAGCCCGTGGGCACCGTCTGGTTTGCCTGGGCCACCCCCAGCGACTCCGGTCCCACCTTGGGCGCCGAAACCGCCTGGGTGAAAACCGAGCGCATGCAGTTCAGCGGTGACCGCGCCGCGGTCCGCGCGGCGACGGTGGAGCATGCGTTTCAAACCTTGCTGACACTGCTCAAAGCCTGAACCTCGTCCTTGCGCGCAGGATAGGCTGAGAAGACCTTCACGCCCAAGCGGGCGAGGCGGTTTTTCAGGGCCAGAACCTCGGCGTCTTTGCTGATGAGCAGCGCTTGTTGCGTCACGGCCAAGTCGACAAACTTTTGGTCATCGGCGTCTTTGCAAACATAGGGGGCTTTGGGTGCCACGGGCTGCCATGTCACTGCGGCGTCGTAGCGCGTCAGCACATCCTCAGCAAGCTGTCCGTTCTTTTGCAAACGTGCCAGCAGGTGCGGATAGGTCAGCACCCTGGCCAGTTCCTCCCGCATCGCTGAAGTGGCCTGCCATTGCAAAGTGCCGTCGTCCAGCGCCTGTTGCAAAGGCTCACTCAAGGGATCGCTGAACAACCAAAGGTCGAGCACGATGTTGGTGTCCAGCACCACCCCCGTCATGACTTCATGCGCCCTGCGACCAGGTCAAAACGGAACATGCGGCATTCGATGGGACCGTTCCACAGCGGCACGCGGCGGCTTTCTTTCAGGCGCATGTGGCCAGGCAACTTCAGGTCGGGGGTGAGCACCCAAGCCGTCCAACCTGGAAAATTCTTTTTCCAGTGCGAGGCCAGTTGCACAAAGAAATCGCCACCCTCTTCGGTTTGGGCTTGCTGGCGAGCGGCCACACCGGCGACGGAAATACGCTCGCCATAGGGCGGGTTGACCAGGACCAAGCCAGCGGCGTCACAAGGCGGCATGCGTTGCAAGGCATCGCCGCCGCGCAAATGCACGGCCTGACCGACGCCCGCACGGTCGGCATTGTTCTGGGCGAAGTCCACCATGCGGAAGGACACGTCACTGCCATAGACCTGGGCCATCGGAGCGCGTTGCTGGCTGCGCGCTTGTTGCAACAACAACGCCGACCAGACATGCGGCTGAAACGGCACCAGCTTTTCAAAGCCAAAGCGGCGCTGCGAGCCAGGTGCAATATTGCAGGCGATTTGCGCGGCCTCGATCGCAATGGTGCCGCTGCCGCAACAAGGGTCGTAAAGTGCCTGCCCTTGTTCGCAGGCGCCGGGAGCGCCGTCTTCCCCTTGGCTCCAACCGCTGGCCGCCAGCATGGCGGCGGCCAGGGTTTCTTTCAAGGGCGCGTCGCCTTTGTCGGTGCGCCAGCCGCGCTTGAACAGCGGCTCTCCCGAGGTGTCGATGGCCAGGATCATGCGGTCTTGCGTCAAATGCACATACACGCGCGCGTCGGGCCAGCGCACTTCCACATTGGGTCGCACGCCGCTGAGCTCGCGAAAACGATCGGCCACCGCATCCTTCACGCGCAAGGCCGCAAAGTTCAGGCTTTTGAGCGGGCTGTATTGGGCTGTGATTTCAATTTTGAAGGTCTGCCGGTTGGTGAACCACAACTCCCAAGCGATGGCACGGGCGCCTTCATAAATGTCTTGCTCATGGCGGTAAGGCGTCTCGGACAATTGGACCAGCACACGCTGCGCCAGCCGGCTGTGCAGGTTCAGCAGCATGGCGTCGCGCCAGGAGGCCCGCAAGCCCACGCCCCCACGCTGCGACTGCAAAGCGGATGGCGCGAGGTTCAGGATGCGGCGCACCTCTGTGGCGAGGTAGGTTTCCACTCCTGCAGCGCAGGGCAAAAAAAGCTGAAGATCGTTCATAACAATTCGGCAGTGCGCGCGCGGGTCGCGGCGGCGTTACAGCGCTTTGCGCAAGTTGGTGGGCGCAATGCGCAAGGCTTCACGGTACTTGGCCACGGTGCGCCGTGCGCAATCGATGCCCTGCTCTTTGAGCATGTCGGAAATCTGGTTGTCGGACAGCGGCTTTTTCGGGTTTTCATTGGCCACAAATTGCTTGATCAAGGCCCGCACCGCGGTGCTCGAAGCGTTGTGGCCGCTCTCGGTGCCCAGGCCCGAGCCAAAGAAGTACTTCAGCTCGAAAGTGCCGTAGGGCGTGGCCATGTATTTGGCCGTGGTCACCCGGCTGATGGTGGACTCGTGCAAGCCCAGTTCGTCGGCAATTTCACGCAGCACCATGGGCCGCATGGCCAGTTCGCCATGGATGAAAAAATTGCGCTGGCGCTGCGCGATCGCATTGCTGACGCGCAAGATGGTGTCAAAGCGTTGCTGGATGTTCTTGATGAACCAGCGCGCTTCTTGCAAGCGTTGTTGCAGGCCCTGGTGACCTTCGCCTTTGCCAGCCGACTTCAGGGCGCCAGCGTAAATGTCGTGCACCCGCAAGCGCGGCATCACATCGGGGTTGAGCGCCACGCGGAACTTGGGGGCGCCCTGGCGGTCCAGGCCTTGGCGGGTGACCAGCACGTCGGGAATCACCACTTGGCGCTCGACATCGACAAAGCGCCGGCCCGGCTTGGGCTCGAGGCGGGCAATCAGCGCCATGGCTTGCTTGACCCGCACATCGGTGTCACCCACGGCCAGCACCAAGCGTTTGACGTCACGTCGCGCCAGCATCTCCAGCGGCTGTTTGCAAATGGCCAAGGCCACCTCGCAAATGGCTTGTTCTTCTTCGTCCTCAGGGTCCATCGCCTTGAGTTGCAAGCTCAGGCATTCGGCCAGGTCACGCGCGCCCACGCCAGTGGGTTCCAGGCTGTGCAGCAAATGCAAGGCCATTTGGAAACGGTGCTCCAGCTCTTCGAGTTGCTCTTCATCGTCACCCGCGAGAGTTTCTGCCAGAGAACGCAACGAATCTTCCAGGTAGCCGTCGTCGTTCAAGGACTCAATCAGAAAACGCAAGGCGGCGCGATCGGTCTCGCTCAAGCGCAGTGACAGGGCCTGGCGATGCAAAAAGTCGGTCAAGGATTGCTGGCTGCGCGCCAACTCGGTGGCGTCGGCCACTTCTTCGCTGCTGTTGTTGTTGCGCGCTGGCGCGTCTCCTCCCCACTCGCTGTCGTCCGGCGAAACGTCCACGCTGCCATCGCCCTCCCAGCCTTCGGCCACGCCATCCAGGCTGGGCTCGGCATCGCTGCTGCTGTTGTCCACCGCCACCTCGGTGACGCGGTCCATGGGCATCTCGGGGGCGCTGTCGGGCACAGCGTCAGCGGCGGCATCGTCGTCTTGCGCCACGGCATCGGCGCGGTCCAAGCCATACTCTTCTCGCTCGGCGGTCTCGTGGTCTTTTTCCAGGAACGGGTTGTCGTCGAGCATTTGCTCGATTTCCTGGCTCAGCTCCAAGGTGGAGAGCTGCAACAGCCGGATCGACTGTTGCAACTGTGGCGTCAAGGCCAGATGCTGCGAAACCCGAAGGGAAAGACCTTGCTTCACGCGCCGCTCACATCTTGAAATGCTCGCCCAGGTAAACCCGGCGAACATCGGCGTTGGTGATGATTTCTTGCGGCGTGCCTTGCGCCAGCACACGGCCATCGCTGATGATGCAGGCGTGGTCGCAAATGCCCAGGGTTTCGCGCACATTGTGGTCGGTGATGAGCACACCGATGCCGCGCGCTTTCAAAAATCCAATGATGCGCTGAATCTCGATCACGGCAATCGGGTCAATGCCGGCAAACGGCTCGTCCAACAAAATAAAGCGGGGCTGTGTGGCCAGCGCGCGCGCAATTTCAACCCGGCGACGCTCACCCCCCGACAGCGAGGTGGCCGCCGCATCGCGCAAATGCTCGACCCGCAGCTCTTGCAACAAGCTGTCGAGTCGACGCTCGATTTCCGCGGCAGCCAGGGGCTGGCCGTTGTCGTCGCGTTGCAACTCCAGCACGGCGCGCACATTGTCAGCCACATTGAGCTTGCGAAAAATCGAGGCCTCTTGCGGCAGGTAGCTCAAGCCCAAGCGCGAGCGGCGGTGGATCGGCAAGTTTTCAATCGGCTTGCCATCCAGGGTGATCCAGCCGCCATCGGCACGTACCAGGCCCACGATCATGTAAAAAGACGTGGTTTTGCCAGCGCCATTGGGGCCCAACAAGCCCACGACCTCGCCTTTTTGCACGGAGATGGACACATCGTGCACCACCTTGCGGCTGCCATAAGACTTTTGCAGGTGATGCGCCTCGAGTCGGCTGCCCTCGGCGCTGGCCGCGCCTGCCACCATCACTTGGCGTCTCCACTGGCGCCGCGCGGCGTCAACACGGCACGCACCCGACTGGCGGGGGCCGCAGCGCTGGGCACTTTGGCCGACTCGCCGGCAGGCTGGCCATCGACGCGGAACTTGTCGCTGAGGTTGTCGTAACTGATCAGCTGTCCGCTCATTTCGTCGTTGAGCACGGTGCCACGGTAGCGTCGCAACTCGGCACGGCCCATCAGGGTCACGCGGTCGGCCCGGCCGTCGTATTCAATCCGCTCGGCTTCGCCTTCCATGAACTCATTGAGGCCTTCGCGCTTTTGTCGGTAAAAGGCGCGCTTGCCGGGTTCGGGAAGAATCACGCCGAATTGGTAACCTTGGGGGTCCTGGCGCACCTCGATGCGGTCGCCACGCATGACAATCGAGCCTTTGGTGGCCACCACCTTGCCGGTGAAGACGCTGACCTGTTTCAAGTCATCGTGCTGGAGCAAATCGGCTTCGATGCTCATGGGCTTGTCGCGGTCGGCTTTTTCAGCGAGCGCCGGGGCAAGCCTGCCAACCCACAGCAGACCCAGCAGGGACAGTAAGACCAGGGCTCTCAAGGCACGAAACTTGCTGACGTTGTCATGCCGAGAATTGTAAGGCTTGCACCCCGTGTTAGGCGTGCTTCTTGCTAAATAGTCGCAGATTTGCGACGTTCAGCGACCTTTGCGAATTTCAGCAATCAAGTAGTCGGTGATCTGAAGCGCGCGGTCCATGTTGCCCGACAAGGAGCCATCGGTGTAGAAACGCCCCCCAATGCCCAAGGACGGCACGCCCTGAACCTTGAAGGCCTCTTGCAGCTGGTGGGCGCGTTTCGCCTTGGTGACCACGCCAAAGGCGTTGTAAAGCTCGACGAACTTGGCCTTGGGAATGCCATTTTTGTCAGCCCACTGCGCCAGCGCCTCGGCGCTGCCCAGGTTTTGCTTTTCAACGTGAATGGCTTGGAACAGCTTGCCATGCAAGGCCTCCACTTTGTTCAAGGCTTCCAGCACGTAGTACATGCGCTGCTGGGGCTCGAAGTCGTCGCGAAAGCGCACAGGCACGCGCTTGACTTCCACATCTTTGGGCAAAGCCTTGACCCAGCTGGCAAAGCGCGGCTCGAAGGCATTGCAATGGGGGCAGCTGTACCAGAAGAACTCGATCACCTCGATCTTGCCCTTGCCAACCTCTGTGGGCACCCGCTTGTCCAGCGACACATACTCAATGCCTTCTTGGTAAGGGGCGGTCTGGGCGGACACTGCGGCCGCCGACATGGCCATGGATGCCAGCGCAGCTTGAGAAAATTGACGACGTTTCATGCGAAACCTTTGAAAGTAGAGAGCTGTTTAACGTTGCACCCGCACCAAGGCTGACTCCACCTTGGTGGCGGTGAGCTTTTGCTGGATGCGTTCAGCCTCGTCCTTGGACTCCAGGGGACCGATGCGCACACGGTACACCGTGCGGCCAGATTGTTCGCGCTCACTCACACGCGGATCAAAGCCCGCCAGCGCCAGCTTGGCGCGCTGCACCTCGGCATCCTCGGGGGTGCGGAAGGCGCCCGCTTGAACATAGTAATTGAAGGGGTCGGCGGCGCCGGCACGCGCGCGTGCCAAGTCGCCCAAAGGATCGGCTTTGTCGTCCGCAGGGGTGCCGCTGACCGCCGGTGGCGACAAGATGGGGTTGGGGACCACCGCTTTGGGGTCTTCTTCTTTCTCGGGTTTTTCGGGGGGCTTGACGGGGTTCTTGCCGTACAAGGGCGCGTTCGGGTCCCAGTCTTTGTTCTTCTTTTCCTCGGCGGCATCTTGCTCGGCCGTGCGGTTCAAGCCCTTGTTGAGAAAGGGAATCGGGACCTTGGTGACGTAGACCGCCACGGCCAGGGCCACGCCCAAGCCGAGAATCAGGCCAAAGATGAAGCCCAGCAGGGTTCCACCACGTTGTTGTTTCATGCGATACCTCGGTTCGTTAGGGCCTGGCCACATCGACCGCTCACATGCTGAGCGGCGCCGACACGCCCAGGACCGCCAAGCCATTGTGCAACACCTGCGCCGTCGCCGCCACCAAGGCCAGGCGGGCGCGCTTGACGGCCACATCGTCCACCAGGATGCGCTCGGCATCGTAGTAGCTGTGGTAGGCCGCGGCCAGCTCGCGCAGGTAAAAAGTGACGTCGTGGGGCGCAAAGTCTTGTGCGGCGCTGGTCAGCATGGCCGGATAGCGTGCCAGTTGCAGCATCAGGGTTTGGGCGGGCGCGGTGTCCAGGGCCGACAAGTCCACCGACTGCAACTCGCCAGACGAGGCCTTGCCGTCCACCAGCAAGCCTTCGCGCTGCAACACCGAGCAAATCCGGGCATGGGCGTATTGCACGTAATAGACCGGGTTGTCGTTGTTCTGGGCCAGCGCCAGGTCGATGTCAAAGACATACTCGGTGTCGGGCTTGCGGCTCAGCAAGAAGAAGCGCACGGCATCCTTGGACGTCCACTCGATCAGGTCGCGCAGGGTCACATAGCTGCCCGCCCGTTTGGAAATCTTGACCTCTTCGCCACCGCGCATCACGCGCACCATGGTGTGCAACACGTAGTCGGGGTAGCCCTGCGGAATGCCCAACTTCAGATGTTCCGAGGCGGCCTGCAGGCCCGCACGCACCCGCGCGATGGTGCCGTGGTGGTCGGTGCCCTGGATGTTGATGACCTTGTTGAAGCCGCGCTCCCACTTGGTGAGGTGGTAGGCCACATCGGGCACGAAGTAGGTGAAGCTGCCATCCGACTTGCGCATCACCCGGTCTTTGTCGTCGCCGTAATCGGTGGATTGGAGCCACAAGGCGCCGTCTTGCTCATAGGTTTTGCCGGCCGCTTGCAGCGTTTGCACGGCTTGCTCGACACGCCCACTGGTGTACAGGCTGGACTCCAGGTAGTACTGGTCAAAGCGGACGTCAAAGGCGCGCAAATCGAGGTCTTGCTCGCGCCGCAGGTAGGCCACGGCGAATTCGCGCATGCCATCGAGGTCGTCGACCTGGCCGCTGGCGGTGAAGCTGCGATCGTCCGAGGCCACCGATTGGCCGGCCAAAAAGTCGTTGGCAATGTCTTGGATGTAGTCGCCGTTGTAGGCCGACTCGGGCCAAGCGGCATCACCTGGCTTGAGGCCCTTGGCGCGCGATTGGGTGCTGCAGGCCAAGGTGGCAATCTGGACACCGGCATCGTTGTAATAGAACTCGCGGTGCACCGACCAGCCCTGGGTCTCGAACAAATTGCAAATGGCGTCGCCCAGGGCGGCCTGGCGGCCATGGCCCACATGCAAGGGGCCGGTGGGGTTGGCAGAGACAAACTCGACCAACACGCGCTGGCCATTGGCGGCTTGGCTGCCAAACGACGCCCCAGCGGCCAAGACTTCACGCACGATTTGCTGTTTGGCCGCGGGTTTGAGGCGCAGGTTCAAAAAGCCAGGCCCGGCGATTTCCACCGCGTCCACCCATTGTTCAAAGGCCGGCGATGCCAACAAAGCAGCACGCAGGCTTTCCGCCACTTGACGCGGATTGAGCTTGAGCGGTTTGGCCAGTTGCATGGCGGCCGTGACCGCCAGGTCGCCGTGGGCGGCCACTTTGGGCGATTCGAACGCCGCTTTGGAGGAAGACCCGGGAGACAGGCCGTCGAGGGCCAGGGCGAGCGCCGCCAGCAATTCTTGTTGAACGAGAAGCATGCGGCGATTTTACGGGGGCGCACGCCCTCTTGCCCAAGCCAAGGCCCGAGCCGCCTGCGGCGCCGCCACACTGGTGCCATTCATGCGCACCGATTGGCCACCCAAGGCACCCCAGCCGCGCAAGCCATGCAGCAGCACAGACGCTTCACAGAGATGGGCCGAGACCGCGCGGGCAGGGCCTCGACCGGAATAAGCGGTTTCCACCAGATGGCCGGATTGCCAGCGCATGGCCTGGGCCACCACCACGCCTTCGACACCACTGGCCAAGCCATTCAAGGAGCCTGTCCTGGGAGGCTCCTCGGGACGCTGCAAGCCCTGACCCAGCGCATCTGGCGAGGGCTCCAAGGGCCAAAGTTGACCCTGTCGCCCCCGCGGCTGGCCACCGAGCCCTTGCCAAACACGGGCCAAGTACGCCCGAACCGTGCCCGCTGCCTCGCCCTGCAAATGCAG
>CAINMN010000104.1 GCA_903850735.1 uncultured Burkholderiales bacterium
CTGTAGTTGACCGTGATCCAGTAAGCGTAGAGCTTGGCCACCGCGTAGGGGCTGCGCGGATAGAAAGGCGTGGTTTCTTTTTGCGGAATTTCCTGCACCAGCCCGTACAACTCGGAGGTGCTGGCTTGGTAGAAGCGCGTTTTTTTGTCCAGGCCCAAGATGCGAATGGCTTCCAGGATGCGCAGTGCGCCCAGGGCATCGGAGTTGGCGGTGTATTCGGGTTCTTCGAAGCTCACGGCCACATGGGACTGGGCCGCCAAATTGTAAATTTCGTCAGGCTGGACTTTTTGAATGATGTGCGTCAAACTGGACGAATCGGTCATGTCGCCGTGATGCAGCACAAAGCGGCCATCGGAGATGTGCGGGTCCTGGAAGAGGTGGTCGATGCGATCGGTGTTGAAAAGCGACGTTCTGCGTTTGATGCCGTGAACCTGATAGCCTTTGCCAAGCAAAAATTCTGCCAAATAGGCGCCGTCTTGACCGGTCACGCCTGTGATCAACGCTTTTTTCATTTGTGAGCCATCCTTCGGGGCAATTATCGCCCAGAAGGATGCTTGTCTCGCGCCTTTGGCAGGGGTTAAATCGCTGCCCCGACTTTGCCGGCCGCCGCCACAATTTCGCCCCAGGTGGCGTCATCCACCACCACACCGTTGGCTTGGCGCGCCACCCGCGCCGCACGCTCTGGCTCTCCCGCAATCTTGACGCCATCGGTCCCTGGCGCCGCCGGGCTTTCGCGCAGCCAGTCCAGGAACGCCAGCGTCTCCTCTGCAAAGGCTGCGCCCGTGCCCAAGGCTTTCGGGTCGATGACGATGGTCAGCATGCCGTTGTACACCGAGCGTTTGTTGTCGGCGTCGCGGTGCCAGGTGCCGCCGCCGCTTAAAGCGCCGCCCAGGAGCTCACAGGCCACGGCCATGCCGAAACCTTTGTGCTCGCCAAAGGGCATGAGCGCGCCATAGCGGCCATTGCTTTGCGGCACCACCACCACGCCGGGGCGGTTGGTGGGCGCGCCGTTTTCATCGATCAGGGTGCCGGGCGCCACTTCTTTGCCCTCGTTGTGGGCGACCCTCATCTTGCCTTGGGCCACGCGGCTGGTGGCGAAGTCGAGCACAAAGGGCTCGCGCTGGGCGTCGCCCACGCCCACGGGGATGCCAATGCAGCAGGGGTTGGTGCCGTAGCGGCCATCGCCACCGTGCCAGGCCGCCACCACGGGTCGTGACAGCACATTGACGAAATGCAGTGAAATCCAGCCGCGGGCCACCGCCATTTCGGCGAAATGGCCAATGCGGCCCAGGTGGTGGGCACGCGACAGCGAGAAGATGCAGGCACCGTGCTGGGCCACCCGCTCAAACGCCAGTTCCATGGCTTGCACGCCCACAATTTGGCCGTAGCCCTTTTGGCCGTCGAGCCCCAGCAACATGCCGCTGTCCAGGCGCACGGCCAGCGAGGTGTTGGGGACCAGCCCTTTTTCGAGAATCGCGTCGATGTAGCGCGGCGCCATGCCCACGCCATGCGAGTCGTGGCCACTGAGGTTGGCCAGCACCAGGTTGGCGGCCACTTGGC
>CAINMN010000105.1 GCA_903850735.1 uncultured Burkholderiales bacterium
CAACTGCTTGCAACCGCCAGCGGTTTGGGACGGCACCGACGCTGCGCTCAAGCTCTTGTCCACCATCTACCGCATCCATCGCATGCACGGCATGCAGTTCGGCGCCGGTCATCTGATGGACATCGTGCGCGGGAAGCGTTCCGACAAAGTCATGCAACACGGCCATGATGCGCTCAGCACCTTTGGGCTGGGGGCAGAGTACAGCGAAGTACAGCTTCGTGGCGTGTTGCGACAGCTGTTGGCGATCGGCGCATTGGGGCTGGACGCGCAAGCTTTCAATACCCTGTACCTCACAGAAAAGTCCAAAGCGGTGCTCAAGGGCGAGATAAAAGTGTCTTTGCGCGAAGCCCTGCGCACGCCCCGCACCGGCAAGTCACGTGACGCCAGCGCCGCTCGGCAGACGTTACCGCTGGACCCGGGGGGGCAGCAACGCATGCTGGCCTTGAAGGCCTGGCGCAGCGAGGTTGCCCGTGCGCACAACTTGCCCGCCTATGTCATCTTTCACGATGCCACCCTGGAAGCCATTGCGCAACGCGCCCCTCAGAGCTTGAATGATTTGCAAGAGATCAGCGGCATTGGCGCCAAAAAACTGGCAGCCTATGGCGAAGAGGTCTTGCGGGTTGTTGCTTCAGGCGCGTGATGACATCGGTTTGAAAGTCGCCAAGGTGCCAAAACGGGCTGTCCTGGCCGTGTTTTTGGCACTCAAAACTTGATACCGTATAGAACTATGCAAGTTTTGCATGGAATCGTCAGGCAACTTTGTGGAGCGATTCATAAAATTGTCACCCTGCCCCAGCTTTCATCCCCCAAAGGCTGCGGTTGGACGCTGCAAAAGTGAGTTGAGGTCAGGCGCCTGCCATGGTGCTTGCGGGGCCTGACCTCAACCAATTTTTGACTTAGGAGATCCCGATGAACGCACCCGCCATGCAAGGCCTTGCCTTGAACACGCCGGCTTATGTGAAGAATGCCAAGCTGATCGCCTGGGTTGCCGACATGGTGGCCTTGTGCAAGCCAGAGGCCGTCTATTGGTGTGACGGCAGCGAGGAAGAGTATGCCCGCCTGTGCCAGCAATTGGTCGACGCCGGCACCTTCAAAAAGCTGAACCCCGCCAAGCGCCCGAACTCCTTTTTGGCCTGCTCCGACCCCAGCGATGTGGCGCGTGTGGAAGACCGCACCTACATCTGCTCTGCCAACAAAGAAGACGCCGGCCCGACCAACAACTGGATGGCCCCCGCCGAAATGCGCGCCACGCTGCACCCCCTGTTCGATGGCTGCATGAAGGGCCGCACCCTGTATGTGGTGCCCTTCTCGATGGGCCCGCTGGGCAGCCCGATTGCCCACATCGGCATCGAGTTGTCGGACAGCCCCTACGTGGCCGTCAACATGAAAATCATGACCCGCATGGGCAAAGCCGTGTTCGACGTGATCGGCACAGACGGCGAATTCGTGCCCTGTGTTCACACCGTCGGCGCACCTTTGCAGGCTGGTCAAAAAGACAGCGCCTGGCCTTGCAACAAGACCAAATACATCGTCCACTACCCGGAAACCCGTGAAATTTGGTCCTATGGTTCAGGTTACGGCGGCAATGCCTTGTTGGGCAAGAAATGCTTTGCCCTGCGCATCGCCTCCAACATGGGTCGCGACCAAGGCTGGCTGGCTGAGCACATGTTGATCTTGGGCGTTACCAATCCTGAAGGCAAAAAGTACCATGTCGCAGCGGCTTTCCCCAGCGCCTGCGGCAAGACCAACTTCTCGATGCTGGTGCCTCCCGCCGGTTTTGACGGTTGGAAAGTCACCACCATTGGCGACGACATCGCCTGGATCAAGCCGGCCGCCGATGGCCGCCTGTATGCGATCAACCCCGAAGCAGGCTACTTTGGCGTGGCCCCTGGCACCAACACGCTGACCAACCCCAATTGCATGGCCAGCCTGAACGAGAACGTGATCTTCACCAACGTCGCCCTGACCGACGATGGCGATGTGTGGTGGGAAGGCATGGGCGACGCCCCGGCCCACTGCATCGACTGGCAAGGCAA
>CAINMN010000106.1 GCA_903850735.1 uncultured Burkholderiales bacterium
CCCTCTCTCAAAATGTTCAAGGCCACGCCGATGGCCACGACCGCGTCCAGCCACAGCCAACCGGTGAACGACACCAGCAAGATGCCCACCACCACGCCCACCGATGTCCAGACGTCGGTGACCAAATGCCGGGCGTCGGCATCCAAGGCCATGGAGCGGTGCAATTTGGCCGCATAAAACATCGCCCAGGCCAGCAAGCCGTTGAGGGCCGAACTGGCCACCGACAGCGCCAGCCCCAAGCCCACCTGCGCCAGCGGTTGAGGGTCGAACAGGCGATGGGCCGCAGCCCAGACAATGCCCAAGCCCGCAACGATGATCAGAATGCCCTCGAAGCCCGAGGAAAAATACTCTGCCTTGTGGTGCCCATAAGGGTGGTCTTCGTCGGCCGGGCGCTCTGCCACGGTGACCATCAGCAGGCCAAACATGGCGCTGGCCAGGTTGACCAGCGACTCCATCGCATCCGACAACAAGCCGACCGAGTCGGTGAGCCACCACGCCAGGGTTTTCAAGGCGATGGTGACCACGGCCACCCCGACCGAAGCGCCCAGCAGCGCTTTAGGGGTGAGGAACTTGGAATCAGGCGACAAAGTCATGGGGCGATGCTACGCCCTGAAGTTGTCAAGCCAGGGTCACGCGGGCAAATTTACGTTTGCCCACCTGCAGCACGAAGGTGCCTGCGTCCAGCCTCAGGCCTTTGTCGCTGACCACCTGGCTGTCGATGCGCACCCCACCGCCATCGATCAGGCGGTTGGCCTCGCTGGTGGAAGGCGCCATCGAAGCGGCTTTGAGCAAGGCGCCGATGCCCATGGGCGCCCCTTGCAGTTGCACTTCGGGGATCTCGTCGGGCACGCCGCCCTGGCTGCGGCGAATGAAGTCTTGCTCGGCCACCTCGGCCGCGGTCGCACTGTGAAAGCGTGCGGTGATTTCCTTGGCCAGCATCACTTTGGCATCCTTGGGGTTGCGACCGCCCTCGACTTCTTTCTTCAGCAGCGCGATGTCCGCCAGTGACTTGAAGCTCAGCAAGGTGTACCAGCGCCACATCAAGTCGTCACTGATGGACAGCACCTTGGCGAACATGGTGTTGGGCGCCTCGGTGATGCCGATGTAGTTGTTCTTGCTCTTGGACATTTTGTCCGCGCCATCCAGGCCTTCCAGCAGCGGCATGGTCAAAATGCACTGGGGCTCCTGGCTGTATTCCTGCTGCAGGTGACGCCCCACCAGCAGGTTGAACTTCTGATCGGTGCCGCCCAGCTCCAGGTCGCTGCGCAAGGCCACGCTGTCATAGCCCTGCATCAGGGGGTACAAAAACTCATGCACGCTGATGGATTGGCCGCCCTTGAAGCGCTTGCTGAAATCGTCGCGCTCCATCATGCGGGCCACGGTGTACTTGGCCGCCAGCTGGATCATGCCGCGCGAGCCCAAGGGGTCGCACCACTCGGAGTTGTAGCGGATTTCGGTGCGCGCGGGGTCCAGCACCAGGCTGGCCTGCTTGTAATAGGTCTGGGCGTTGGCCTCAATTTGCTCACGCGTCAGGGGCGGGCGGGTGCTGTTGCGACCGGAAGGGTCGCCAATCATGGTGGTGAAGTCGCCAATCAGGAAGATCACCTGGTGCCCCAGGTCCTGCAACTGGCGCATCTTGTTCAGCACCACGGTGTGCCCAATGTGGATGTCGGGGGCTGTTGGGTCCAGCCCCAACTTGATGCGCAAGGGCTGCCCCGTGGCCTCGGAGCGGGCGAGTTTGCGGACCCACTCGTCCTCGGGGATCAACTCCTCGCAGCCACGCAAGGACACTTCAAGGGCATTCCGGACCGAATCGGTCACTGGATGACTGGGGACAGAGGCTTGATTCATAAGGATTTTTTGGGCTTGGCGCTTGCGTGACACCGGGCTATACTAGCGCTTTCGTCGCCGATTTTAATTGGCGTTGGTTGATCCTTGCCGTCCTTGGGGCGCCAAGGCCCAGGAGTTTTTTTGCAGCATCGACTGATTGCCCAATGCGCCCACTGGTTGGCGCGCCTTGAAAAGCTTCACCAGCAGCATCCGAAACGGATTCTGGCGGGTGTGGCGGCTTTGCTCATGGTGGGCGCAGGCGGTTCCTACGCTGTGGCCACCTTGGGCCCCGATGCCGCTGCGCTGCCCACGCGGGAAGTCGTGGAAGTCGTACAGCCCTTGCCCTTCGCGGTCACGGACATGGCGCCGCAGGCTTTGCGGCTGTACCGCAGTGAAATCACCCGCTCCAACGACACCGCAGAATCATTGCTGCGTCGCCTGGGGATATCGGATTCCATGGCCGCCGCCTTTATCCGCAATAACCCGCAAGCTCGCCAAGCCTTGCTGGGCAAGGCTGGTCGGCTGGTCTCGGCCGAAGCCGATGAGCATCACCAATTGCTGAGCCTCAGCGCCCGCTGGGCACGTGACGACTCCCCAGAATTCCAACGCCTGGTGGTGGCGAAGGCCGACACGGGCTTCAGCGCGCGCCTGGAAAGCGGCAAGCTCAGTGCCAGCTCGCGCATGGCGGGCGGCGTGATTCAAAGCTCGCTGTTTGCCGCAACCGACGACGCCAAAATTCCTGATTCGGTGGCCACCCAGTTGGCGGACATCTTCGCCGGTGACATCGATTTCCATCGCGCCTTGCGCAAAGGCGATCGCTTCTCCGTGGTCTATGAAACCCTGGAAGCCGATGGTGAGCCCATGCGCGCTGGCCGGGTGTTGTCGGCCGAGTTTGTGAACAACGGCAAAACCTTCCAGGCGGTCTGGTTCCAGGAGCCTGGCGCACCGCGCGGCGACTACTACAGCATGAACGGGCAGAGCTTGCGCCGCGCCTATTTGGCCTCGCCGCTGGCCTTCTCTCGCGTGACCAGCGGCTTCAAAATGCGCTTCCACCCGATTCTGCAAACCTGGCGCGCCCACCTGGGCGTGGACTACGCCGCACCGACGGGCACCCCCGTGCGCAGTGTGGGCGATGGCGTGGTGGAAACCGCAGGTTTTCAGGGCGGCTTTGGCAATGTGGTGATCCTGAAGCACCGCAACGGCCACAGCACGGTCTACGCCCACCTCAGCCGCATTGATGTGCGCAAAGGCCAAACGGTCACTCAAGGCCAAACCTTGGGCGGCGTGGGTGCCACGGGCTGGGCCACCGGCCCGCACCTGCACTTCGAGTTCCGCGTGAACGGCCAACACCAAGACCCCATGGCCATGGCTCGCCAAAGCGAGTCCATTCCAGTGTCTGCCGCGGCCCGCCCGCAATTCCAGCGCAACGCCAGCAACGCCCAAATGGAACTGGCTGCGGCCGCCTCGCTGCAACCTGCCAACAGCCAATAAGCCCATGTCAGGGCTGTTCATCGGCTTGATGTCCGGTACCTCGCTGGACGGCGTCGATGGGGTGGTGGCCGATTTCTCCCCCACATTCCAAGTCCTTGCACACGCCAGCCGTCCATTCGCTGCGGATTTGCGCGGTGAGTTGTGGGCGCTGAACACGCCGGGCGACAATGAACTCCACCGGGCGGCGCTGGCGGCCAATGGGTTGGCAAAAACCTACGCCGAGGTGGTGCAAGACTTGTTAGACCACCTGCAACTCAGCCCCAAGGACATTGCCGCCGTGGGCGCCCATGGACAAACCGTGCGGCACCAACCGGGTCTGCATGACGGTACGGGCTACACCTTGCAACTGAACAACCCCGCCCTGTTGGCTGAATTGACGGGCATCGATGTGGTGGCTGACTTTCGCAGCCGCGATGTGGCCGCGGGTGGTCAAGGTGCGCCCTTGGTTCCAGCCTTTCACCAAGAGGTTTTCGGCCGCCCAGATGCCTGCGTTGCGGTCTTGAACTTGGGCGGCATTGCCAATCTGAGCGTGCTGCGGCCCGACGAAGCGGCGCGGGGATTCGATTGCGGCCCGGGCAACGCCCTGTTGGACCATTGGTGCCACCTGCACCGAGGCCAAGCCTATGACCACCAAGGGGAATGGGCCGCCTCTGGGCAGGTGCAGGTCGATTGGTTGGCCTGCTTGCTGAGCGAGCCTTTTTTTCAGGCCCCCCCGCCCAAGAGCACCGGGCGTGATTTGTTCAATCCTGCGTGGCTGCAAGCCCAGCTGCAGGGCTTTGAAACGGTTCGGCCGCAGGATGTCCAAGCCACCCTGTCAGCACTCACCGCCAGCACCAGTGCCACCGCGCTTGAACTGCAAGCGCCGGACTGCCGGGAGTTGATTGTGTGTGGCGGCGGCGCCTTCAACTTGCAGTTGATGCGCCAGCTTCAAGAAGCCTTGCCCGCCGTGAAAGTCGTTTCCTCTTCCGAACGCGGCTTGCCGCCTTTGGAGGTGGAGGCCAGCGCGTTTGCCTGGCTGGCCCGACAAACCGTGTTGCGTCAAACCGGCAACTTGCCAAGCGCAACGGGCGCCAGAGGCGCCCGTGTTTTGGGTGCGGTGTATCCCGCAGGGTCGGCGGCGGATTAAACCGAGAAGGAAGAACCGCAACCACAGGTGGTGGTGGCGTTGGGGTTCTTGATGACGAACTGCGCGCCCTGCAAATCTTCTTTGTAGTCGATTTCGGCGCCCAGCAAGTATTGGTAGCTCATGGCATCGATCAGCAACGACACGCCGTTCTTGCTCATGGTGGTGTCGTCTTCGTTGGTCACTTCGTCGAAGGTGAAGCCGTACTGAAACCCAGAGCAGCCGCCGCCTTGCACAAACACGCGCAGCTTCAGGTCGGGATTGCCTTCTTCGGCAATCAGATCAGCCACCTTGGCAGCTGCGCTGTCGGTGAACAGGATCGGGGCAGGCATTTCGGTTTGAATGTTTTCAGCAACTGCACTCATGGCGGACTCCAGACGAAAAATCAATTGAAGCGAATAGTAACCTATTTTGCTCAACAATACCCGCGACAGGGGTATGGGCAAAGCCGAGGGCCCCAAAACAAAAGCCGCTGACGGCAAACCGCAGCGGCTTTGGCTGGGAACAGCGACAGATCAGCGCTTGCTGAACTGCTTACGGCGGCGTGCAGAATGCAAGCCGACCTTTTTACGTTCCACTTCACGGGCGTCACGGGTGACATAACCGGCAGCAGACAAAACGGGCTTGAGGCTCGCGTCGTAGTCGATCAGGGCACGGGTGATGCCGTGGCGCACGGCGCCGGCTTGGCCGGACTCACCGCCACCGTGGACTTGACTTGCACGTCGAAAGCTTCGGCGTTTTGGGTCAGCACCAGGGGTTGCTTGGAAATCATGATGGAGGTTTGACGACCGAAGTATTCGGCGATGTCTTTGCCATTGATCGTGATCTTGCCAGAGCCTTTTTTCAGAAACACGCGGGCGACGCTGGATTTGCGACGGCCGGTGCCATTGTTCCATTCACCAATCATTGTGGGGCTCCTTAGATGTCCAGCACTTGAGGCTGTTGGGCACTGTGCGGATGCTCGGCGCCGCCGTAAACCTTGAGCTTCTTGA
>CAINMN010000107.1 GCA_903850735.1 uncultured Burkholderiales bacterium
CAAACCATGATGTTCAGCGCCACCTTCGCACCCCGCATCCAGCAATTGGCTGCCCGTGTGATGCGCGAACCCCAGCGCGTGACGATCGACAGCCCCCAGGAAAAGCACGCCAACATCAAGCAAGTGCTGTTCTGGGCTGACAACGCCCAGCACAAGCGCAAGCTGCTGGACCACTGGCTGCGTGACACGAACATCGACCAAGCCATTGTGTTTGCCAGCACCCAGATCGAGTGCGATGGCCTGGCCACCGACCTGCAGCAAGACGGCTTCTCGGCCGTGGCCTTGCACGGTGCCTTGAGCCAGGGCCTGCGCAACCGTCGCCTGATGGCCCTGCGCAACGGCCAGGTGCAAATTCTGGTGGCCACCGACGTGGCCGCCCGCGGCATCGACGTGCCCACCATCAGCCATGTGTTCAATTTCGGCCTGCCGATGAAGAGCGAAGACTATGTGCACCGCATTGGCCGCACCGGTCGCGCGGGCCGCGATGGCTTGGCCGTGACCTTTGCCGAATTCCGCGATCGTCGCAAGATTCAAGACATCGAGTTTTACACCCGCCAGCCCATTGCCGCAGAGGTCATTCCCGGCCTGGAGCCCACCCAGCGCCCCATTGAGCGCAGCCGTGGCTTCGATGACCGCCGCGATGGCAAGCGCAACGGCGGTGGCCGTGGCAAGCCCTTTGGCGGTTTCGGTGGCGCACCGCGTGGCAATGCGCCGCGTCAGGACGCGTTCCGTGGCGACCGTGCCCCGCGCGCCGAAGCCCCACGTGGCGAATTCGCGCGGACAGACAATTTCCGCGCGGACAACTTCCGTGGCGACAACTTCCGTGGCGACAACTTCCGCGGCGACAACTTCCGCGGCGACAACTTCCGCTCGGACGGTCCCAAGCGTTCAGGCCCGATCCAGGTGCGCCCTGGCAAGCCGGCCGCCAACCGCAGCTTCAAGCCGCGCAGCCGTTGAGCATGAGGTGCCTCACACCATGGGTGTGAGCGCGCCATCCATGGCGACAATGGCCCCGGTCACATAGCTGGCCCGGGCCGACGCCAAAAACAAGACCGCATCTGCAATCTCGTTGGGCTGGGCAATCCGGCCCAGCGGGATGCGCGCATTGGCGCGCGCCAATGCTTCTTCCGGCGAGATGCCCTGTTGGCGCGCATCGGTGATCAGGCCTTCTTGCAGGCGATCGGTCAAGGTCAGGCCAGGGTTGACGGCATTCACGCGAATGCCTTGTGTGCCATAAGCGGCCGCCAGGCCGGCGCTCACCAGCATCAGGGCTGCATTGGCTGCGCCCCCAGGCAAATGAATCGGGCTGGCCACTTTGCCGCCTTGCCCCACCACGTTCACGATGCTGCCCGCGCCGCGCTGTGCCATGCGCTTGATCAGCGGGTCGATCATGTGGATGTAGCTGAAGTATTTGGCTTGCATGGCGTCGTGCCAGGCTTGCGGCGTCAACTCTGCCGCCGGCGTGCGCTTCGCGGCACCCGCGGAATTCACCAGCACTTGGACGGCACCGCCCCAAGCCTCGGCTTCGTCCAGGGCGCGCAGGGCTTGTGCGGCGTCTTGCAAATCGGCCGAGACCGTGTGCACGCGGCCCTCGGGGGCGTGCAGGGATTGCTTGGCGCGCGCCAGGTTTTGCGGGTCGCGAGACACCAGCGTGACACGTGCGCCCTCGGCCAAAAAGGCTTGGGCACAGGCCAGGCCAATGCCTTTGCTGCCGCCAGTGATCAAAATATGGTGGTCATTGAGTTGCAGGTCCATGGGCTCTCCTCAGGCAGGTTACGATGCGGCTCAGACAACGGATTCAACCATTGAAAACAAGGGGACAGTCGATGGTGCCTGAAAAACACAGTTTCGCGCTGCGTCTTTCTTGGCAAAACATGGCACGCCAGGCTTTGGCGTGGTGCGGCTTGTGGGCCTGTGTTTCGGCCTGGGCCTGGAGCCAGCATGCCTTGGGCACTTGGCAGTCCCTGCAAAGCATGCCCGAGTTGCAGGGGGTGCCCCCCGTCAAGGTCGAGTCCTTGGCCAGCTTTTTGCGCGCACAAGGCCCGGCCTTGGAAGCGGTGCTGTCCCAGCAAGAGCAATGGTCGCGCGAACGCCTGCAAAATTACCCTGCGCGCCCCGAAGTGTTGGCTTACCGGTTCGACCCGTCCTTGGACGACGCAGCCCTCAGGCAGCGCTTCTTGCATGCCTTGCGCGTGAACCCCCAGATCCCTTTGCCTTTGTTTCTGCAGTTGCCGCCGCACCAGGGGGCCACCACACGCCCCGAGCTGCCGGCTTCGGCCATCAGCACTTTGGCGCGTGACAACGGCCTGGAGGGCACCCGTTTTGTCAGCCTGTCGGTGGGCGAGTGGGTGCCCGCCCTGGATGTGATTGCCAGCGCCGCCGATGAGCCTGACTACGGGCTGGACCTGGGACTGTGGGAAGACAACGGCACCGACCATGGCCGGCGCTACGGTTTTGGCAAACAGCCTTTTGGCAACCCGGCGCTGGCGTTCTCCAGCCAGGCCCCGTTTCACATGGGCTTTTTTCATGAGTCGCCCGTGGTCTATGCCGCCGCCGGTTTTTTGCGCCGCACCTATCCCGAGTACCGTGTTCATCTCTGGCAGACACTGGCACGCCATGCCATGAAGACCGGGCATGACTACTGGGGCTGGCGGTTTTCCGGCTGGGCTTTGCACTATGTTCAGGACCTGACCCAGCCCTACCACGCGCGGGTGTTGCCCGGCGTCAGCGTGGTGCGCATGCTGGGCATCCAGGGGCTGGACTTGCTGGGGGTGTCCACACCGAAAAACAAGGCCATCACCCTGGTGTCCAACCGCCATTTGGCTTTGGAGAATTTCCAACGCCATGCGATGCTGACACCCTGGCAAGCGGGGCAGATGGACCATCCCATGCTCAAGGTGTATGCGCCGGATCCCCAGGATGCCGCGCGCTTGCCCTGGTCGGAGCTGAGTTTGCGTGACGGCGTGGCCAAAGAAGCAGCGTCCCTGGCCGATGAGATTGACGCCTTGCTGGCGCAGTCCTTCCCGGCCCAGTTCGTGTCCGACCCCAGCTTTGATTTTGGCGCATCATCGTCCCCTGTGAATTTGTTTGCCTTGGTGACCCAACAGTCACCCAGCGGAGCGCAGGTCTTGAGCCAGCGCCTCAACCGCTTGTTCGCCAACTTTGGCGCGCACTCGCGCGCTTGGGTCCGCCAGTTGTACCGTCCTTGATTCATGGAGACACACATGCATCCCATCGTTCGCCGCCAAACTTTGTCCGATGTCTTGCGCCGCACCGCTTTGCGGGTGCCCACCAAGATGGCCATTCGCTGTGGCACCACCGAATGGACCTACGCCCAGTTCGATGCCTTGGTGACGCGACTCGCGGCAGGCTTGGCACAACAGGGCATTCACACCGCCGATCGCGTGGCCGTGCTGGCGCGCAACTCGCACGGCTTTGCGGCTTTGCGTTTTGCCTTGGCGCGATTGGGGGCGGTGCTGGTGCCCATCAATTTCATGCTGAAGGCCGAAGAGGTGGCCTACATCCTGCGCCATGCGGGCGCCAAAACTTTGGCGACAGACTCCGGCTTGTCTGAGTTGGCGCGCGCGGCCTCTGCGCTCGACACCCAGGTGCAGCAGTTCATCTGGTTGCCCTCGGAAGACCCCAGCCAAGCCAGCGCGGGCATGCTCAGTTTTGACGACCTTGCAGCCTGCACCGATCCCTTGCCCGATGTCAGCCTGGCCAGCACCGACCTGGCGCAGATTGTTTACACCAGCGGCACCGAGTCCACGCCCAAGGGCGCCATGCTGACCCACGATGCTGTCCTGTGGCAGTACGTCAGCTGCGTGGTCGATGCCGAAATTGCCGCCGATGACTTGGCCTTGCATGCACTGCCGCTGTACCACTGCGCCCAACTCGATGTGTTTTTTGGTCCCGCCATTTTTGTTGGCAGCAGCAATGTCATCACCTCCAAGCCCGTGCCCGACCACTTGCTGAGCTTGATGGAAACCTACAAGATCACCAGTTTCTTCGCGCCGCCCACGGTCTGGATTGCTTTGCTGCGCTCGCCCTTGTTCGATGCCGCCAAGCTCAAACATCTGGCCAAAGGCTATTACGGCGCCTCCATCATGCCGGTGGAAGTGCTGCGTGAGCTGGCCGCGCGCCTGCCCTCGGTGCGCCTGTGGAACTTGTATGGCCAAACCGAAATTGCGCCCCTGGCCACCATGCTCGGCCCGGACGACCAGTTGCGCAAGCCCGGCTCTTGTGGCCGCGCCGTGCTCAATGTGGAGACCCGGGTGGTGGACGATCAGATGCGCGATGTCGCTCCCGGCGAGGTGGGTGAAATCGTGCACCGCTCGCCGCACCTGATGCTGGGCTACTTTCATGACGATGAGCGCACCCAAAGTGCTTTCGAAGGCGATTGGTTTCACAGCGGCGACCTCGCCACCATCGACGAGGAAGGCTTCATCACCGTGGTCGATCGCAAGAAAGACATGATCAAGACCGGCGGCGAGAACGTGGCCAGCCGCGAGGTCGAGGAAATGATTTACCGCTTGCCCCAGGTCAGCGAGGTGGCCGTGATTGGCTTGCCCGATCCCAAATGGGTGGAAGCCGTGAGTGCCGTGATTGTGGTGAAGGCCGGTCAGGCCCTGACCGAGCAAGAGGTGATCGCGCATTGCAATGCCCACATGGCCAGCTTCAAAAGCCCCAAGCGTGTGTTCTTCACCGAGGCACTGCCGAAAAACCCCAGTGGTAAATTGCTCAAGCGTGAATTGCGCCTGGGCTATGCCGCACAAGCCTGACGCACAGGAGTAGCGATTTGGAAGTTTCTTTCAGCAAAGAAATCGAGCAGCTGCGCATGGGCGCAGGCGAAACCTTTCATGGCGAAGGCATCTTGGCGATCACCAAGGCCTTGTTGCAATCGGGCGTGGCCTACGTGGGCGGCTACCAAGGCGCGCCAGTGTCGCACTTGCTCGATGTGATGGTGCAGGCCAAGTCCTACATGGACGAGTTGGGGGTGCATGTGGAAGCCTGTGCCAACGAAGCCTCTGCGGCGGCCATGCTGGGCGCGTCCATCCATTACCCCTTGCGCGGCGCCGTGACCTGGAAATCCATTGTGGGCACCAATGTGGCCGCTGACGCGCTCAGCAACCTGTCATCGCCCGGCGTCAAAGGCGGCGTGCTGGTGGTGGTGGGCGAAGACTACGGCGAAGGGGCGTCCGTCATCCAGGAGCGCACCCATGCCTACGCGCTCAAGTCGGGTATGCTGTTGCTGGACCCGCGCCCCGACCTGAGCCGCATGGTCGACATGGTGGAACATGCCTTTCGCTTGTCGGAAGCGTCGAACATGCCGGCCCTGATGGAGTTGCGCATTCGCGCTTGCCATGTGCGCGGCAGTTTCGTGGCCAAAGACAACCAGGCGCCCGCCATCTCCACGCGGCAATTGATGACGCAACCGGCGCGGTTCGATTACAACCGCCTGGCCCATCCGCCCGTGACCTTCGGCCATGAAAAGCTGAAATACCAGGAACGCCTGCCCGCGGCCCGTCGCTACATTGAAGCGCATGGCCTGAATGAATTCTTTGCCGGCGAGCATGCCGACCTGGGCATCATTGTGCAAGGGGGCCTGTACAACACGCTGATTCGCGCGCTGCAGCAATTCGATTTGGCGGACGCCTTTGGCGAGAGCAAAATTCCTTTGCTGGTCTTGAACGTCACCTCGCCCTTGGTGCCCGAGCAGATTGCCAACTTCTGCCTGAACAAGCGCAGCGTGCTGGTGATGGAAGAAGGGCAGCCCGAATACATCGAACAAGAAATTGCCACCCTGCTGCGGCGGCGCGACATTCAAACGCCTTTGCATGGCAAGGACTGGCTGCCGCAAGGCGGTGAATACACCGCCGAGGCCATGGCCCAGGGCTTGCAGTCATGGAGCGAACGCTACCTGCCGCAAACCCCTGTGGCTGCGCAGGCGGCGCAGTGGCTGCAAGACAACCGCGAGCGCAGGCTCGCAGTGGCTGAACAACTGAAGGCCCGCGGCCAGACCTTGCCTGCACGGCCGCCGAGTTTTTGCATTGGCTGTCCGGAGCGCCCGGTGTTTTCTGCGATCAAGTTGGCGCAGCAAGCCATTGGCCCCTTGCATGTGTCGGCCGACATTGGTTGCCATGCGCTGGGGACCTTTGAGCCGTTCTCTACAGGTCACACCATTCTGGGCTACGGCATGAGCCTGGCGAGCCGCGCGGGTGTGTCGCCAGCCATGCAGCAGCGCGTGCTGTCCATCATGGGCGATGGCGGCTTCTGGCACAACGGCTTGCTGACCGGTGTGCAAAGCGCGCTCTTCAATGGCGACGATGCGGTGCTGTTGATTTTCAAGAACGGCTACACCTCGGCCACCGGCACACAAGACATCATCTCCACGCCGGCCGATGCGGCCAAGCTGGTGGCCGCAGACAAATTGCAAAGCCTGGCCCACACCAACCAAACCATCGAGCGCACCTTGCTGGGCTTGGGCGTTCAATGGTTGCGCACGGTGCACACCTACGAAGTGGAAACCATGCGCGCCACCTTGCTCGACGCCTTCACCTCGGACTTCAAAGGCTTGAAGGTCATCGTGGCCGAAGGCGAATGCCAGTTGGAGCGCCAACGCCGCATCAAGCCCTGGCTGGCACAGTTGCTCAAGAAAGGGCAGCGCGTGCAGCGCGTCAAATACGGCGTGGACGAAGACGTTTGCAATGGCGACCATGCCTGCATCCGTTTGTCGGGCTGCCCCACCTTGACGCTGAAAGACAACCCCGACCCCTTGAAGGTCGACCCGGTGGCCACCGTCATCGACGGTTGCGTGGGCTGTGGCCTGTGTGGTGCGAACGCCCATGCTGCGACCTTGTGCCCCTCGTTTTACCGCGCCGAAGTGGTGCAAAACGCCGGCCTGTGGGAGCGCCTCGTCCAGCGCTTGCGCAGCCGTTGGGTGCGCGCCCTGCAACCCGCGTGAAAGCCGAGTCATGACCCAACCCATTTCCATTTTGTTGTGCGCCCTGGGCGGAGAGGGCGGTGGCGTGCTGACCGACTGGCTGGTGGAGGCAGCGCGCCATGCCGGCTATCCCGTGCAAGCCACCTCCATTCCGGGCGTCGCGCAGCGCACCGGTGCGACCACCTATTACCTTGAAATTTTTCCCCAGCTGCAATCCGAGCTCGGTGAGCGCCGCGTCGTCTTGGGGCTCAACCCTTTGCCAGGGCGGCTGGATTTGCTGGTGTCCTCTGAACTGCTGGAGACGGCACGCCAAGTGGCGAACGGCTTGAGCTCGGTGCAGCGCACGCGCATCATCACCGCCGGCAACCGCGTGCTGACCACCCAGGAAAAGATGCAGATGGGCGATGGCCGGCTCGACGAGGCCAGCTTGCTCCAGGTGGTGCAACAACAAGGCCAAGCCTGCCACGTGCTGGACATGGCAGGCATGACGCGCGAGGCCGGCACCGTGGTCAGCGCTGTCATGCTGGGCAGCATGGCCGCCTGTGGTCTCTTGCCCATGCAACGCCGCGACTACGAGGCCGCGATCGGTCAGGGCAGTGCCAGCCAACAAGCCAGCTTGCGAGGCTTTGCCCTGGGCTGGGAGGCGGTGCAGCAACAACGCACCCAAGCGCAGTTCCTGGCCGAGTTGCTGCCTGAACCCCCAATTGCTGACGCCGCACCCGGATTGCCAGAGACCTGGCAGCGCGAGTTTCCGGCCGCCTTGCATGAGGTGTTGGGCCATGCGCGCGCGCGCTTGCTGGACTACCAGGACCAGGCCTATGTCGACCTTTACCGCGAGCGCCTGCGCCAAGTGCTGGCGCGGGAGCAGCAGACCGCGCCCGCAGAATGCACGGCCACCCAGGAGGTTGCGCGCTGGCTGGCTCTTTGGATGGCCTTTGACGACATCGTGCGCGTGGCCGACCTGAAGAGCCGCGCACAGCGTTTGGAGCGGGTGCGCCAGGAAGTGAAAGCGAAAGACGACGACGTCTTGCGGGTCTATGACCATTTCAAGCCCGGCTTGCCAGAAATTGCGGCCTTGTTGCCAACGGCCTGGGCACAACGTCTCTTGCAGTGGGAGCAGCGCCGCTTGGCGCGTGGCCTGCCGGCCAAATCCTGGCCTTTGAAAATCGGCACCCACAGCGTGATCGGCATGTTGCTGTTGCGTTTGCTGGCCAGCTTGCGACGCGTGCGCCGCTGGGGCAGCCGCTACGCCCAAGAGCAAAGTTTGATCGAAGATTGGCTGGCAGCAGTTCATGCTGGCTTGCAGCAAAGCCATGCCCTGGGCCTGGAGATGGCGCGCTGTGGCCGCCTGATCAAGGGCTATGGCAGCACCCAAGAACGGGGGCGCGACAACCTTTTGCACATTCTTCAACATCTGGGCAGTGCCGCTGCAACGGCTTCGCCTGAAGACCGCGCCCGCGCCATTCAGCACGCCCGTGAAGCCGCGCTGAAAGACGAAGCGGGCACCTCATTGGACCAGGTGTTGCAGGCGCATGGTGCGCCTGCGCGCCCCCTCAAAGTTCAGCCCATCCTGTGGGCGGGCCGTCGCCCCCGTGGGCTGACACAGTAAGGAGAACCCTCTATGAAATCCATTGCACTGCGCCGACGCGCCCTTCTGGGTCTGACGTCCGGCTTGTTCGGCTTGTTGTCCATGGTCCCTCTGGCGGCGCATGCGGCCTTTCCCGACAAGCCCATCAAAATCCTGGTGCCCTGGCCCCCGGGCGGCGCCACTGACCAAGTGGCCCGCATTCTGGTGCAACCGCTGACGCAAGCCTTGGGCGTTTCGGTGTTCGTTGAAAACAAAGGCGGGGCCGGTGGCAACATCGGGACCCAAGCCTTCATCAAGGAAAAGGCCGATGGCCACACCTTGCTGTTGGCCACCAGTTCCACCAATGCGGCTGGCGTTCACCTCTATGCCAACCAGGGCTTTGACCCGGTCAAAGATTTCACGCCCGTCATCCTGCTGTGCAATATTCCCAACATCATGGCGGTGCCGGCCAATTCCCCCTGGAACACGCTGGGCGAGTTGATGGCAGCGGCCAAGAAAGCGCCAGGCAAGCACACCTATGGCTCGGCCGGCATTGGCTCCTCGCAGCACTTGGCGGGCGCGCAGTTCAAGACGGCCACCGGGCTGGACATCAACCACGTACCCTACAAAGGCAGCGGCCCCGCAGCAGTGGACTTGATGGCCGGCCACATCGACATGATGATTGACACCGGTTCTTTGACGAACATTGCCGGGGGCAAGCTGAAGGCCTTGGCCGTGGCTTCCAAAAAACGCATCGCGGCCTTGCCCCAGGTGCCGACCATGGAAGAGGCGGGCGTGCCGGTGTTGGCCTCGGCTTGGTACGGCATCATGCTGCCTGCCAACGCGCCGCCCGAGGTGGTGGAGCGACTGAACAAAGAAATTGCCAAGGTGCTCAACGACCCGGACATCCGCACGCGCTTGCAAAATGTGGGTGCGGAAATCGGCGGCGGCTCTGCGGCCGAGTTCTCGCGTTTTGTGCTCTCGGAGATCAAGCGCTATGAAGGCTTGGTCAAAATGTCGGGCGCCCCCAAAGAATAATGCGCGTTGCCCAGGAGCTGTGAGCATGCAACAAACTGAAGCCCTGCGCCTGGCCACCCGCCACAACGGCCGGCGCGATGGCGAGCTCGTTCTGGTGGACGCCAGCTTGCAATATGTTGCCGCCGTGCCCCAGATTGCGGCCACGCTGCAGGCGGCCTTGGATGACTGGGCCACGCTGGCCCCCGAGTTGCTGGCGGCCCAAAGCGCATGGGATGCGCGGCAATGGCAAGGTGCCGACCCCTACCAGGCAGAGCACCTCATGGCACCCCTGCCGCGTGCGTTTCAATGGGCCGATGCCTCTGTCTACCGGCAACACGCCAAGCTCATGTACCAATGGCGCAAAGAGCCTATCCCTGCGGGATACGAGGTCGAGCCCTTGGTTTACCAAGGCGGCTCGGATGTCATGTTGGCGGGCCATGAGCCCGTGGTGGCAAGAGACGAAGCCCATGGCATCGATCTCGAAGCTGAAATTGCGGTCATCACCACCGATGTGCCCATGGGCGCGAGCGTGGCGCAGGCGCTGGACTGCATTGCCTTGGTGGTCTTGTTGAACGATGTGTCTTTGCGGGGCTTGATCCCCAGCGAACTGGCCAAAGGCTTTGGCTTTTACCAAAGCAAGCCTGCCACCAGTTTTGCCCCTGTGGCCGTGACGCCGGCCGCCTTGGGGTCCGCTTGGCGCGATGCCATGCTGCACTTGCCGGTGCAGATTGCGGTCAACGGCGAATGGTTTGGCGCGCCGCACGCGGCAGAAGACACGGTGTTTCACTTCGGTCAAATTCTGGCGCATCTGGCGCGCACACGGTCACTTGCAGCGGGCAGCATCGTGGGCGCGGGCACCATCAGCAACGCCAACCCAACGGCTGGCAGCGCTTGCATCACCGAAGCGCGTGTGCGACAAATCCTGGCGGGTGAGCCAGAAGAGCGCTTGCGCCCCTACCTGCGCCACGGTGACCGCGTGCGCATGGAAGTGCGCAACGCGCAAGGCCAATCGGTGTTTGGGCTGATCGACCAGCCCATCCAGATTTTGGGGCGTTAAAGCACTTCGTGCACGTCGTAAATCGGGCCCGACGCTTCGCGTCGGCCCGTCCCAATGGCCACCATGCGGTTCAGCCAGCTGTATTTTTCCGAGCTGGTTTCAAACACGGGCACGCTGCGGAAGTAGTAGCTCTTGGGGTCCACGGCTTCGCCGCGGTTCAAGCGGTCCATGACGTCCTTGGGGCCGTGACGCATGCCTTTGTAAGACATGTAAATCAGCTGGTGGTCATCGGTTTCCAGCGTCAGGCGCACATCCAGCGTCAGCACGCCATCGTTGCGCAGCAACAGCCAGTCGCCGCCGGGGCCGGCGTGCACCGTGCCACGCAAGCGATCACCGGCAAAATTGCCACCAGTGACTTGGGCAATCCTGCGGTGGCCCAGGGGCGTGGCGCCCAGGTCCACGATGCTGGGCACAGTCAGCGTCATGCTGAAAAGAGGGCGGGTTTCAATCATCAGAGGTCTCCTTGTGTGAATCTCAATCGGTAGCGGTGGCTTGGCTCATGGCTTGGTGGGCTGCTTGTTGGCGCCTGCGTTCGCTGTGCAAAATGGCCAAGCCCGCACCCACCAGCAACACAATGCCCAGCCAGGTCAGCAGGTTGGGCACTTCACCCCACACCACATAGCCAATCAGCAAAGCGAAGATCAGCCCACTGTAGCGGAACGGGGCCACCACGCTCATGTCGCCCGCGCGCATGGCTTGGATCAGTAAAAAGTAGGCCGCAGCGAGGAACAAGGCCGCAGCGCTCAGGGACGCCAAATCGGCTCCGCTGGGCGGCACCCAGGGCACGCTCAGCGCCCACAAGCCGGAGAACACAGAAACCGACACGGCGGTGGACAGCGTGATCAAGGCGGCCGGAATGTGGTTGGGGATGAACCGTGTCAGGATGTCCCGGCTCGCATGCAAGAAGGTGGCGACCACGCACAGCAGGGCATAGTGGTTGAAGCCATCGGCTTTGGGTTGCACCACCAGCAACACCCCGATGAAGCCAGCGATGATGGCCAAGCCGCGAACCCATCCCACTTTTTCGCCATAAAAGCCCATGGCGAAGAGCACGATGAACAGGGGCGAGGCCAAATTGATGGCGGTGGCATTGCCCAGGGGCATGTGAAACACGGCGGTCAGGTAAATCAGCGAGGCTGCGCCATCCAGCGCCCCTCTGAGCCAGACCCAACGATTCCACAACAGCGGCAATTGCCGCAGCACGCCCAGGGCCAGGCACAACGCCAAGAGCAGGCTGGTGGCCATCAGACCGCGCAGAAAAATCAGCTCGCCCGAGGGCAGGCTGGCGCTGACATGTTTGACGAAGGCGTCGTTGGCAATGAACAGCGCCATGGCCAGGCTCATGGCGACCATGCCCCGGCGGTTGGCCGCGACCAGACTCAGTTGCTGCTGGGCGTGGTCGCTGGACGCTTGCATGGCAGTCGTCGCTCAGCGAACGAACTGGTCGATGTAGTCGGCGCCCAGGCCGCAGGCGATGTAGTGCTTGCGACACATCTCAATTTTGGTGAAGACATCTTCATAGCCGGTGGTCTGGCCTTGGTCGTCCACATAGACCATGGCGCCATGGATGTTGAACTGGGTGATCATTTCGGGCTCGCCCACCACTTCGTCCACCACCAGGGTGTGAATTTCGCCGGGGGGTTCGTAGACGAAGGAACCCGCGGTGGCGACCCAGTCATGCTCCAGGTAACGCCAGGCGCCTTTGATCACATAGCCCGTGACCCATGAGGGGTGAATGTGGCGCGACAGCACCCCTGACTTGCGCACGCGCAGCAAGTTGCACCAACTGCCCGTGACCGTGTTCATCAGCAGAGGGCGAAACCACACATCGGGCGCTTGCGGGACCCACACGCGCTCGTCATCAGGAATGGCGGAAATGGCAATCTCGGCGCGGATGCCAGGTTGTTGGATGATCATGGTGTGGACACTTTCTGCAAAATTCATTGAATGAGGTAGCCGCCATCCACGGGCAGGATGACGCCAGTGATGAAGCGCGCGGCGTGGCTGGCCAGGAACACCACGGGGTCGGCCACGTCGTCAGGCTTGCCCCAGCGGCCCAAGGGCGTGCGGCCCAGGATGGCGCCACTGCGCTCGGGGTCGTCCTGCAAGGCTTGTGTGAGGGGCGTGGCAATCCATCCGGGCGCCACCGCATTCACGCGAATGCCCTCGGCCGCATAAGCAATCGCCAGCGACTTGGTCAGCTGTGCAACGCCCCCTTTGCTGGCGCTGTAGGCAGGCACCAGGCCGCCCCCAAAAAAGCTGAGCATGGAAGCGGTGTTGATGATGCAACCGCGCGATTGCGCGAGCAATGGCCGCGCAGCGGTGCAGCAGCGCATGGTGCCGTTGAGGTTGATGTCCAACACCTCGGCAAACACCGCCGGGTCGAGTTCGGCGCCGCGCCGAATCACGCCGGCGCAGTTGACCAGCACATCCAGCCTTGGCAATTCAGCGAACAGCGATTCGATGGCTTCGTTGTTTCGCACGTCCAGTTGACGCACCTGAACATGCTGCATCGCGGGGTCATTGACCGCGCGTTGGACTTCGCCGTCGGTGGCACCGGTGGCGATCACTTCGCGGCCACTGGCTTGCAGCGCTTGCGCGATGGCAGCACCGATGCCGCTGGTTCCGCCCACAACCACGGCCAAGGGGAGGGTGTCTTTTTTCATGCGTTTCATCATAAGGAGGACGGTCATTGCGTCAGGTCACGCAGGCGATTGTGACCCTGATGCCTGGCTTGCTGAAAACTTACAAAAAATGGTGTTTTCAACCTGCCAGAAGCCCTGCAAATTCGAAAAGAAATTTTTTTTCGCGTTGCTGTGAAAAAGCAGTTGTTAATTTAATCATAAAGATTTAATTAAATTAACAAAAACAAAAAGCTGGACCTTGCTTTCGCCTAGGATCTTATCCAATGGGGAAATTTGCCCCTTTCGCTTTCAGCGGAAGCCGTTTTCCCTCGTTTGAGACATGCAAGATCAGGTAAAGCCATGAGCAAGAAGCGCATTGAAACAGTCACTACAGACCTCCGTGAGGCCACCTTCAATTCAAAGGTTGAAGCGTTGGAGCCACGCGTCTTGTTGTCCGGGGATTTGCAAGTCAGCACCCAGCAAGCGCCGATTTCCGCTGCAGGCTTGCTGCGGATTGTGGCGCCTTCTGTGGCGGGTGCGGGCGACGTTGCCTTGTCGGGCGCGCTCGAAGTTTCTTTGGTGGATAACTTTCGCCCCACGGCCGGCCAGGTTTTCAATGCCTTGAACTGGAACAGCAGCACCGGTTCTTTTTCCTCATTCAAGGGCTTGTACACCGGTCAAGGCATCTGGCTCAAGCCCAAGGTGGTGGCCAATGGCTTGCAGCTGGTCGCCACAGAGCTGCCTGGACTGAGCGAATTGCAGGCAGATGCTTCCGAAAAAGCCAAAAATGCGCTGGACCAGGTGATGACCTGGATGGCATCGCCACAAAAGACCGGCTCCGTCAGCCTCAATGCGGCCCTGGATTTGAAGGGCCTCAAGCTGAGCGGCGAGTGGGAGATGACGGTCAGCCGCATGACGGGTGACGTGCCAGAGCTCTCTTTGACGCTCAAGAATGTCAATGCCAGCCTCTCGGTGGCGGGAATGACCGCCAGCCTCAAAGGCCTCAGCGGTCAAATTGCCTTTGGCAGCGACCGCTATGCCTTGAACCTGGCGGGCAGCGGTGAGGTGGTGGCCGGCGGCGCACGACTGGCGGGCGATTTCGCTTTGAGCCGCGACGCCAACACGGGGGCCTTGACCTTGCAAGGCTCGGGCATCGCCGCCCGTTTGGGAGACGCCTCGCAGGGCGGTTCGGTGGCTCTGAGCGATGGTGAGCTGAGCATGACCTGGGGGCAGTCTGTTTACAGCCTGCTCGTCCAGGGCGAGGGCGTCATGCAAGGTTACGGCCTGGCAGATTTCAAAGGCGCCTTGAAGTTTTCTGCCAACGAAGTCCGGCAACAGTTTGAGGCGCTGAACGCCACGCTGACGGTCAATGGCTTGGGACAACTCAACGGTGACTTGGCGTTTGCCAGACAAGTGAGCTCTTCTGCGCAGGGTCAACAAGTCACGCTGTTGGTGGGCGTACAAAATTTGCGGGCCGATGTCAGTGTCGGCCTGCTCACGGCTTCACTGGCCAACGGCCATGGCGCGCTGGCCCTGGAAACCTGGACACCCGCTTCAGGCGGGGTGGTGACCTACCAACATGCCTTCCAGGCGACGGCCGATGTCATGGTGCAAGTAGACGCGGCCATGCAGCTCACTGGCCAGCAGGTCACCGTGTCCTTGAACCCCTCCAGCAAGGATGTGTCCTACACGGTACCGAGCACCAGCGATGTCATCGCTCTGGCCTTGAAGGCCCAGACGCAAAGCATGTCGGGCCATTTCACGGTGTCGGTTCAAGGGGTGGTGACCTTCAGTGGCGACTTGACGGTCGAGAGCCAACGCAACACCCTGAGCTTGTCCAATGGGCAAGCCGTCGTGGTGAACCAGTTGGCGTTGTATGGCAGCCAATTGCGTGCAGATTTGCTGCTGGGCGGCGCCAACGCAACGGCGCAAATCGCTGGGGCTGACATGGCCTTGGTGTATGCCAGCGAAATCGGGGGGGCACGTAGCTGGGTCACTGCCAAAGCCACAACGGGGAGTCTGATGCTGGCGGGGCAAAAGTTGGATGGCTTGGCCTCTGCAGCCCTGTCCTTGAACTACCAAGTCCAGGGCAGCGATGGACTGACCCTGGCTTGGCAAAAGACCCAAGAGCTGGTGCTCCACAATGGCAAAAAATACCTCATGGACCAGCTGGTCCAGGAAGTGGTCATTCCATTAGAGGGATCCATGGCATGGGGCGATGCCGCCTTGAGTGGCCGCCTGAATTTGACGCTCACGCAGCAAGCCCAGGGCTGGGGTTGGAATGTGTCGGTCAGCGATGCGCAATTGGTGTTTGCTGCAGGGCCTGCCTTCGTGCGTTTGACGCAGGCCCAGGGCAACTTGCGTGTGAATGCGGACCGCTCGCGCAGCGGCAGCCTGAGCGGCAAAATTTCTGCCGCTGGTTTGGCCGACTTTGAGCTCTCTGGGCAGGCCAGCGCCAGTTTCAATGCGGCGGGCGATTTTTACATCGCCAGCGATGCCACCCTGGCTTTGGGCAGCTTCGGGCAGCTCCAGGGACAGTTTGCGGTGGAAAGCTTGCGCTCGGTCCACGGTCCCCAAATCGTGATCGCTGCGACACAGGTCACAGGCGTTGTGGGCAGCGCTGGCAGCGAGTTGTCGCTGACCCAAGCCTCTCTTGGCCTCGTGATGGGGCAAGACGCGTTGGGCCAGGCAGGCTATGCACTGCAGGCCAACGGGACCGCCGCACTGACGGGCTTTGCGGGCATCAGCTTGTCAGCCCAAGCGCAGTTGGAGGTCAATACCTTGGGACGGGCCGTCGACCAGTGGATTTCGCTGGCTTCAGGCCAAGCACTGAACATTCATTTTGCAGACGAACGCGCCGTCAAGGCTGTGCAAATCCAGCAGGGCCGTTTGAGTGTGGACGGCCTGGGCGTTCTGGAAGGACGCTTGTCCCTGAGCGCCAACCTCACCAAGATCGCGGGTCAATCGGTGACAGAGTTGTTGGTGGGCATGGAGGGCATGACAGCTCAGATGAGTCTGGGCTCTGCAGCGGTCACCCTGTCCGGTGGTCGCGGTGGCTTGGTGGTGCGCAAGGATGCCACTGGAACCCGGTATGGTCTTCAGGCAGAGGGTGATGCCGCCTTGACGGGCGTCAACGGCGTGGCCTTGTCTGCCCAGCGTTTGCAATTGGCCGTGAACACATTGGGCGTGGCGTTGGACACCTCGGTGGCCACCACCGACGGCTGGGTGGGGTTGAACCTGCTCAAGGACGAGGCTCGCCTGCGGGGTCAGGTGCGTGCGGAGATTGCCGGCGTGTTGTCGGTCGATGGCGAGTTGTTCATTGAGTCCCATACCAACCGCGCCATGACCTTGTCGGATGCCTCCACGGTTCAGGTGGACCAGCTGATTTTCGGCGGTGCAGGATTGTCGGCGGCCTTGTCTGCTGCAGGTGAACAGGCCAATGCGGCCTTGACCCAAGTGAACATGGCGGTGGTGCTGTCCACCGAGCGAGTGAACAGCGGCACGGCCCGCCGTTGGCTGACCTCACAGGCCAGTGTGGGTGGGGCCAGCATTGCTGGCTACAGCCTGTCTGGCCTGAGTGCGGGCGGCTTGAGCATCAACCGCGCTTTGTCGGACGCTGCCGATGCAGCGACGGATGCGCTGGCCTCGGCCAACACGGCGGTGATTGACTGGTCTGCGCGGGCCCAGCAAATTTCTTTGTCCAGCCTTGAGAACGTGGTGCTCAACGCAGCCAACCAGCGTTTTGAGTTGCCCATCTCTGGCAGCATTCAATTGGGCCAGGCGGTGCTGCAAGGTGACTTCAAAGTGGCCCTGGTACGCGATGCCAATGGCCAGCGCAGTTGGGACTTGACGGCGAGCGACGTGACGGTGGGCATGTCCGCGGGCTCCGCCCAGGTCTTGATCGAAAAGGCGGCAGGCATACTGCACATTGCGGGTGACGGCACACGCAGTGGCCAAGTGCAAGGCACGGGCTCCTTGACGGGCCTCAGCGGCGTGAACCTCTCTGGTGAATTGGCGGCCAGTTTTGATGGCCAGGGTGGCATTGCCTTGTCCGGCGCTTTGGCGCTGGCGCTGGAAGGCGTGGGCGAGCTTTCGGGTCAGTTCTCCTTCGTGCGCAAAGCCGCTGAGTTGGCGGCGCCCTCGGTGACGGTGAATGCGGCGCAGGCCGGGTCGGCTGTGCAATTGACGGTTCAGCAAGCGGGGGGCGTTGCAACCACCGCCAAGCTTTTGCTGAAGGTGTCAGACGCGCAAACGGGTGGCACGCGTGAAGGTCTTTACACCTTCCAGATGGGCGGCCAGTCCGTCACGGTGTCGACATTGACGGCTTTGGGCTTGCCCGAAAGTGACAGCGCTTTGGCGCTCAAGTTGCGCGACGCGCTGGCCAAGCTGCAAGCCGTGGGCGAGGGCAATGTGCAGGTCACGGGCAGCCGCGTCCAAGGGTTTGAAATCGAGTTCACTGGCCAGCGTGCCGGGCAGGCTTTCCCGCTGGCCTCGCAGGCCGGCGGCGAAGGGCTGTGGATGATTCAGCCAACCGACGCCCCGGCAGCCACCGCCTGGGGCGTGGTCGAGTCGTTGTCTGCGCCGAGTGCCGCCCGCAATGAGGTGCAGTTGCTGTCCCTGGCCAGCCAAGGCCAGCCCCAGCAAAGTTTTGCATTGCAATGGGGGAACTTGACGAGCACCGCCATCCCCTTGTTGGTCAATGCGAGTTCGGTCAATGAGCGTCAGGTGCTGACGGTCACCGGTGACCCCAACGCCAGCGGGCAGTTCTGGCTGATGCTGGGCGACAAGGCCTCCAGCAAGATCCGCTTTGGCACGGGGCCGACGGTGATCCGTGCCAATTTGCAAGCGGCGATCGAAGAGCTGGTGGGCGCAGGCAATGTGACCGTGACCTACAAGACCTCTTTCACGGGGAACAATTCGATCGATTACGTGATCGATTTCGCGGGCGCCTTGGCCGGCCTGGATGTGGGCGCACTGATTTACAAGGCCAACAGCAACGCCATTCAATTCAAGGCACAAACTTTGCGCCAAGGCGCGCTGGGCAGTTCTGTGCAAGACCAGGCAGCGCGCATTCAGTCCGCGCTCGAGGCGTTGACCGGTGTAGGTCAGGTCAAGGTCAGTCATGACTCTGGCAGCAGCTTGCTGCAAAGCCGCTACCGCATTGAGTTCATCGCCGGCCAGGGCGGAACGCCGCAGCCGACCCTGGTGGTCAGTCAAGCCAGCGCAAGCCTTCAGGCGTCGGTCAGCACCTCGCAACAAGGGCAAGCCGCCAGCGGTGCAGTTCAGACGGTTCGCATGTTTGAAGCCGCCAGCGCTGGCACCTTCCAATTGAGCCTCACGGTCGGAAGCGAAACCTACACGACCGCGTCCATGCCCTTGAACGCCAGCACGGGACAAGTTCAGGCCGCTTTGATGCAGGCGCGGACCGCGCAGGGCGCGGTGCTTGGCCTCACAGGGGTGGAGGTCGAGGTCAGTGCTGCCATGGCGGGCGCTGACCAGGTAGGCTGGGATGTTGCCTTTGGCGGGCAGTGGATCTCAGAGAGCCTGCCGTTGATGGCTGGCCAGATTCAAAGGCCGACCCCCGTGGCATCCCAGGCCAGCCTGCAGTGGGTTCGGGCCGGTACGCTGACCAGCGAGTCTTTGCAGCTGAAGGTTCCCGCAGGGGAAGGCGCCAGTGCCTTGTTCAGAATTTCTGCAGTGGAAGGCAGCCAGCAAACGGCACTGTTGCGCGCCGATGTGAGCGCTTCGCAGTTGCAGTCGGCGCTCGAGTCCCTGGAAATGGTGGGCGCAGGCAATGTCCTGGTGTCCCAAAGCAGTCCTGGGGTTTTCGTCATTCAGTACCAGGGGCTTTGCGCTGGCAAGGCCATGCCGGCCTTGTTGGTCAATCCTGTGCAGACCGTGTCCTTGATGTTGGGCGATGGGCGTGCACCAGAGACAGTGGCGGTTCGGTTGGCAGACCAAGCACAGTGGGGGGCGGCCCTGGATGTGGTGGGCAAAACGCCGTCACAAATCGCTGCGGCGCTGGGTAACCTGATTGCATTGCAACCGGGCATCGGTTTTGGCCAAGGCAATGTGAGCGTGTCGCCCCATGCAGGGCTGGAGGGTGTTTACGACATTGAATTTGTGGGCCTGCTCAAGGGCGCCCCCTTGCCTTTGGTGGAAGTCCTGTCCTCCCGCACCGATGTCGTGGCCAGTGAACAGATTTCGATCGGTGCCTCGGGTGTTTCCGGGATGCTGGGCCAAGGCAGCACAGGGCTGACACTGCAGGGTGGCAGTTTGGGCCTCCTCATGGCCAACAACGCTGCCGGCAAGACAGGCTACGCCCTGACGGCCGCTGGCAATGTGGCCCTCAGTGGCTTTGATGGGCAAGTCAGTTTGTCAGCCGAGGGTGTGGTTCGCATCAACACCTTGGGCCAGGCCGTGAACCAGGTGGTTTCAGCCGGATTGGGCGCGGCCACGGTGACGCTGTCATTTGCCGACGCACAGCAGGTGCAAGAGGTCAGCATCACCCAAGGCGCGATCACAGTGGCCAATGTGGGCACCATGCAGGGCAGCTTGAAAATTGTGAGTACCAGCCGCCTGGAGGCAGGGCGCAGCATCACCGATTTGCGCATTGGCCTGGACCAAGTGGCGGGTCAGTTGACCTTGGGCGGTTTGGCCGCACAACTGAGTAACGGCGCGGGCGCCATTGTGCTGCGCAGCGAAATGAGCAATGCCGGCGTGCAAACACAACGCTATGCGCTACAGGCTCAGGGCAATGTGGCCTTGACGGGTGTCAGTGGCCTCACTTTGCAAGCCAGCGAACTGCAAATCGCGGTGAACCAATGGGGCGAAGCCCTGGAAACCACGGTGGCCACGGCACAAGGCGAGTACGCGCTGAATTTGCTCAAGGACGAGACGCGCTTGCGCGGCCACATGCAGGCCAGCATTGCCAACCTGATGTCGGTGGAGGGCGAGCTGACGTTGGAAAGCGTCAAGGCACAGCCCGTGACCTTGTCCGATGGCACACAGGTGCTGGCGGATCAACTGATCATTGGCGGCGCAGGCATTCAGGCTGCGTTGACCGCTGGGGGCAATGACCTGGGGGTGAGTCTCAAGGACATGAACTTGGCGTTGGTGGTCAGTACCGAGAGAACGAACTTGACAGCAAGGCGTTGGGTCAGTGCCAAAGCCAGCTTGGGCGGTGCCACGATTGCCGGTTACGAATTGTCCGATCTGGAATCTGCTGCACTGAATTTGAACCGTGCACTTGACCCGGTTTCGGGTGCCTTGGCCGACGCTGCCCAGGTGACCTTGGACTGGTCGCGCAACGCGCGCAACATCTCTGTCAGCGACACCCAGGCCATTGCCATGGACTTGCTGGGTGCGCAATTGGCCATTCCCGTGTCGGGCAGCCTGAGCTTGGGCGCAGCGCGCGTGTCAGGCGACTTCTCTGTCGCGCTGACGCCATCGGGCGCTGACAAAGTCTGGACGGTCACCGCCAACAACGCCTCGGTCGGGCTGCAAGCCGGCGCGGCTTACATCGGCATTCAATCGGCCCAAGGCGCACTCACGCTGGGCCCAGGTGCCAGTCGCAGTGGTTCCTTCAGCGGGCAGGCCTTGGCTGAGGGCTTGGGCGATCTGAGCATGAGCGGCACCTTGAGCGCGGGGTTTGATGCCAATGGCATGCATTTCTCGGGCACAGGCGTGACCGTGTCGGCCGCCGGTTTTGGCAGCTTGACAGGCGATTTCAGTGTGGCGCGCGGCAACGACAACACATTGCTGATTGGCGCACAGCATGTGAATGCCACCTTTGGCAGCCTGGGTGCCGGCGTGTCAGTGACCGATGCCACTGTGGGACTGTATGTGGCGCCGTTGAACACGCTGCGCGCAGGCTACGCCCTGAGTGCCAGCGGCACGGCGGTGCTGAGCGGGTTCAGCGGCGTGAGCCTGAACGCGACGGCGCAGGTTCGGGTGAACACGCTGGGCCAGGCGGTGAACCAAAGCGTGGTGGTGGGAGGCCAGACGGTGACGGTGGCCTTTGGCAGCACGGCGCAGGTGCAAGAAGTGTTGGTGAGCAGCGGCACGCTGACGGTGAGCGGCCTGGGCAGCTTGAGTGGCGCGTTGGCGATCAAGTCGAGCACGACGGGCAGCGGGGCGTCAGCGGTGACGCAGTTGCAAGTGGGCATGAGCGGCGTGAGCGGCGCGCTGACCTTGGGCGGGGCGCTGAGCGCGACGCTGAGCAACGGTCAGGGTGCGGTG